>NZ_JBKQXN010000330.1:0-11182 GCF_046762905.1 Yoonia sp. R2-816
GGCGACGGGCAGCAAGGCGATGACTCGGGTGCCGCCATCCAGGCCCGCGTTTTTGATGCGAATGGCGTTGCTCAAAACCCCAATCCGATCACAGAAGATGTCGTCACCTCGATTGATACCGCCACACTTCTTGGCAATGACCGCGACGTCGACGGGGATGCGCTGACGATGACAGCTGTGTCTGCCACCAGTACGCATGGGGCCACCCTGACGCTGAACACTGATGGGACCATCAGCTATGATCCCACCGGCGCAGATGCTGTGCAGGCTCTGGCAGAGGGTCAGTCCCTGACGGATACATTCACCTATACGGTTGAGGACGGCAATGGCGGGCAGAGCACCGCAACCGTTTCAGTTGTCGTACACGGGGCCAACGATGCCCCTGTTCTGGCACTGGCACTACCCAATCAGTCTTCAGCAGAAGATGAAGCTGTGAGCTTTGTATTGCCGGAAAATGCATTCACCGATGTGGATGGCGATGCGCTGACCTTAAGTGTGACGCTTGTTGATGGGTCGGCCCTGCCGGGCTGGTTGGTGTTTGATGCGGTTGCGGGGAATTTCTCGGGCACACCGCCGCAGGACTTCAATGGCATATTGAGCGTAAAGGTGACGGCCAGTGACGGGTCTCTGTCAGAAAGCGGCACCTTTGCGCTCGAGATTTCCCCTGTCAACGATGCCCCTGTCGCGGCTGATGATATTGTTGGCCCGAGTGAATTCCTCATCAATGAATTCACCAACAGTTCGCAAGTCCACCCGAGTGTGACAGCACTCGCCAATGGGAATTTTGTCGTCACCTGGCAGTCTGATGATGGACAGCAAGGGGATACCGACAGTTATGCCATCAAGGCCCGTATTCTCAATGAGAATGGTGTCGAGATTGTCAGTGAATTCCAGGTCAATGAGTTTACCAATGACGATCAAATGCGCCCGAGTGTTATGGCGTTAACCAACGGCCATTTCGTTGTCACCTGGGCGTCTAATGACGGGCAGCAGGGGGATGCTGATTGGGCCATCAAGGCCCGTATTTTTGATGAGAACGGTGTTGAGATCGTCAGCGAGTTCCTGGTGAATGAGTTCACCGATGGCCGTCAAGGGCTCCCAAGTGTAACGGCGCTCGCTGATGGCCAATTCGCTGTCAGCTGGGAGTCTTTTGATCAGCAGCAGGGGGATACTGATTTGGCCATCAAAGCCCGTATCTTTGATGCGACCGGAAGTGAGATTGTCAGTGAATTCCTGGTCAATGAAGCTACCGATGGTCCTCAAACCAGCCCGAGTGTGGCAGCCCTCGCCAATGGCTATTTCATCGTCACCTGGCGTTCCGCTGAGCAAGGCGGTACATCTGATGGTGTCATTAAGGCTCGCATTTTTGACGCGACTGGCAACGAGCTCGTCAGCGAGTTCCTGGTGAATGAATTTACCAATGGCGATCAGCGGAACCCAAGTGTGACAGCACTGGAAGATGGCAAGTTCGTCGTCACCTGGCAGTCTTATGCCGTGCAGCAAGGCGATCCATCTGGATACGTAGTCAAGGCGCGTATTTTTGATGCGAACGGTGATGAGGTTGTCAGTGAGTTCGTGGTCAATGAATACACCAATAGCTGGCAAGTTCACCCGAGTATTACAGCGCTCACCAATGGCCATTTTGTCGTCACCTGGGCGTCTAAAGACGCGCAGCAAGGGGATGATGGGTATGCCGTCAAGGCCCGTATTTTTGATGCGACTGGCGCTGAGATTGTCAGTGAGTTCCTGGTCAATGAAGTCACCTATGGCCATCAATGGGACCCGAGCGTGACAGCCCTTGCCAATGGCGGTTTTGTCGTCACCTGGGAATCTGGTGACCAGAAGCAAGGCGATGCTTCTTCTGCGATCAAGGCGCGCATTTTTGATGCAAACGGCGTTGCTCAAAACCCCACTCCGATCACAGAAGATGCTGTGACCCTGATTGAGACAGCCACGCTCCTGGCCAATGACAGTGATGTCGACGGGGATGTGCTGACAGTGGCAGCGGTGTCCGCCACGAGTGCGCATGGGGCCGCACTGACGCTGAACACCGACGGGACGATCAGCTATGATCCCACCGGCGCTGACGCTGTTCAGGCCCTGGCAGAGGGCCAGACCCTGACGGACATCTTCACCTATACCGTCGATGACGGCAATGGCGGGCAGAGCACCGCAAGTGTTTCCGTTGTCGTACACGGGGCCAATGATGCCCCTGTACTGGCGCTTGTATTGCCTCCTCAGTCTTCAGCGGAAGATGAAGCCGTGAGTTTCGCACTGCCAGCCAATGCGTTCACGGATGTGGATGGTGATGCACTGACCTTGAGTGCGACGCTGACGGATGGTTCGGCCCTGCCGGGCTGGCTGGTGTTTGATGCGGTTGCGGGGCGCTTCTCGGGCACGCCGTCTCAGGACTTCAATGGCGTATTAAGTGTCACGGTGACGGCCAGCGACGGATTTCTGTCAGCAAGCAGTGCCTTTGCGCTTGAGATTACCCCTGTCAACGACGCCCCTGTCGCGGCCGATGATGTTGCGCAAAGTCCTGCGCTGATCACAGAAGATGCTGTCACCCTGATTGAGACAGCCACGCTCCTGGCCAATGACAGCGATGTCGAGGGGGATGCACTGACGGTGACAGCGGTTTCGGCCACGAGTGCAAATGGTGCCACCCTGACGCTGAACACCGATGGGACGATCAGCTATGATCCCACCAGCGCAGATGCTGTGCAGGCTTTGGCAGAGGGTCAGGCACTTGTCGACACATTTACCTATACCGTCGATGACGGCAATGGCGGGCAGAGCACCGCAACCGTGTTCATCGTTGTGCACGGCACCAACGATGCCCCTGTTGTGGCACTTCGATTGGAGGATCAGTCTTCCGCGGAAGATGAAGCCGTGAGCTTTGCGCTGCCCGCCAATGCATTCACGGATGTGGATGGTGATGCGCTGACCTTGAGTGCGACGCTGACGGATGGTGCAGCCCTGCCGGACTGGCTGGTGTTTGATGCGGTTGCGGGGAGCTTCTCAGGCACACCACCCCAGGATTTCCATGGCACATTAAGTGTCACGGTGACGGCCAGCGATGGGGCTCTTTCAGAGAGCGGCAGCTTTGCGCTTGAGATTACCCCTGTCAACGATGCGCCTGTTGCGGCACTTGCATTGTCTGATCAGTCTTCAAAAGAAGATGAAGCCGTGAGCTTTGCGCTGCCAGCCAATGCATTCACGGATGTGGATGCTGATGCACTGACCTTAAGTGCAACGCTGACGGATGGTGCAGCCCTGCCGGACTGGCTGGTGTTTGATGCGGTTGCGGGGAGCTTCTCAGGCACACCACCCCAGGATTTCAATGGCATATTAAGTGTCACGGTGACGGCCAGGGACGGATATCTGTCAGCAAGCAGTGCCTTTGCGCTTGAGATTACCCCTGTCAACGATGCCCCTGTCGCAGTTGATGATGTTGCGCAAAGTCCCGCTCCGATCACAGAAGATACTGTCATCTCGATTGATATCGCCACGCTTCTGGCCAATGACAGCGATGTCGAGGGAGATGCGCTGACGATGACAGCTGTGTCTGCCACAAGCGCGCATGATGCCGCGCTGACCCTGAACACCGATGGGACGATCAGCTATGATCCAACCGGCGCAGAGGCTGTTCAGGCCCTGGCAGAAGGCCAGACCCTGACGGATACCTTCACCGACACTGTCAGTGACGGCAATGGCGGTGTGAGTGTCGCAACCGTTTCAGTGGTTGTGCGCGGAACCAACGATGCACCTGTTCAGGCAATTCCATTGCCTGATCAGTCTTCCGCAGAAGATGAAGCCGTGAGCTTTGCACTGCCGGCGAATGCATTCACGGATGTGGATGGTGATACGCTGACCTTGAGTGCAACGCTGGTTGGGGGTGCGGCCCTGCCGGACTGGCTGGTGTTTGATGCGGCTTCGGGGAGTTTCTCGGGCACACCGCCCCAGGATTTCAATGGCATGCTGAGTGTCACGGTGACGGCCAGTGACGGGTCACTGTCAGCAAGCGACACCTTTGCGCTTGAGATTACCCCTGTCAACGATGCGCCTGTCGCAGTCAATGATGTTGCGCAAAACCCTGCTCCGATCACAGAAGATGGTGTCACGTCGATTGATATCGCCACGCTCCTGGCCAATGACAGCGATGTCGAGGGAGATGCGCTCACGGTGACCGAGGTTTCGGACACAAGTGCGCATGGGGCCACCCTGACGCTGAACACCAACGGCACAATCAGCTATGATCCAACCGGCGCGGACGCTGTTCAGGCCCTGGCAGAGGGCGAGACCCTGGCCGATACATTCACCTATACGGTCGCGGACGGCAATGGCGGGGAGAACACCGCAACCGTGTTGGTCGTTGTGCACGGCACCAATGATGCACCCGTTCTGGCGCTTGCCCTGGAGGATCAATCTTCCGCGGAAGACACGGCCGTGAGCTTTGCACTGCCAGCCAATGCGTTCACGGATGTGGACGGCGATGTGCTGACCTTAAGTGCAACGCTGACGGATGGTGCAGCCCTGCCGGACTGGCTGGTGTTTGATGCGGTTGTGGGGAGCTTCTCCGGCACACCACCCCAGGACTTCAATGGCATGTTGAGTGTCACGGTGACGGCCAGCGATGGCTCACTCACAGCAAGCGACACTTTTGTGCTTGAGATTACCCCTGTCAACGATGCCCCTGTCGCGGCTGATGATGTTGCGCAAAGTCCTGCTTCGATCACAGAAGATACTGTCATCTCGATTGATATCGCCACGCTTCTGGCCAATGACAGCGATATCGACGGGGATGCGCTGACGATGACAGCGGTGTCTGCGACGAGCACACATGGGGCCACCCTGACGCTGAACACCGATGGGACGATCAGCTATGATCCCACCAGCGCAGATGCTGTCCAGACCCTGGCAATTGGTCAGACCCTGACGGATACATTCACCTATACCGTCGATGACGGCAATGGCGGAGAGAGCACCGCAAGTGTTTCAATCGTTGTGCACGGCACCAATGATGCGCCTGTCGCAGTTGATGATGTGGCGCAAAGTCCCGTTCCGGTCACAGAAGATGTTGTCACCCTGATTGAGACCGCCACCCTTCTGGCCAATGACAGTGATGTCGACGGGGATGCGCTGACAGTGACGGCGGTGTCTGCCACGAGCACACATGGGGCCACCCTGACGCTGAACCCCGATGGGACCATCAGTTACGATCCAACCAGCGCAGAGGCTGTGCAGGCTCTGGCACAGGGCCAGGCACTGGCGGATACATTCACCCATACCGTCGATGACGGCAATGGCGGGCAGAGCACCGCAACCGTGTTCATTATTGTTCGCGGAACCAACGATGCACCCGTTCTGGCGATTGCCTTGGAGGATCAGTCTTCCGCGGAAGATGAGGTCGTGAGCTTTGCACTGCCAGCCAATGTATTCACGGATGTGGATGGCGATGCGCTGACCTTGACTGCGACGCTGGTTGGGGGTGCGGCCCTGCCGGGCTGGCTGGTGTTTGATGCGGCTGCGGGGAGCTTCTCGGGCACCCCGCCCCAGGACTTCAATGGCACATTGAGCGTCACGGTCACAGCCAGCGATGGCTCACTCACAGCAAGCAGTGCCTTTGCGCTTGAGATTACACCGGTCAATGATGCGCCCGTTCTGGCAATTCAATTGGAGGATCAGTCTTCCGCGGAAGACGCGGCCACGAGCTTTACGCTGCCCGCGAATGCATTCACGGACGTGGATGGCGATGCGCTGACCTTAAGTGCGACACTTACGGATGGTACGGCCCTGCCGGGCTGGCTGGTGTTTGATGCGGCTGCAGGAAGCTTCTCGGGCACACCACCCCAGGACTTCTATGGCATAGTCAGTGTCACGGTGACGGCCAGTGACGGATCTCTGTCAGAAAGCGGCACCTTTGCGCTTGATGTTACACCTGTCAACGATGCCCCTGTCGCGGCAATTGCATTGTTTGATCAGTCTTCCGCAGAAGATGAAGCCGTAAGCTTTACACTGCCAGCCAATGCATTCACGGACGTGGATGGCGATGAGCTGAGCTTGAGCGCGACGCTGACGGATGGTGCGGCGCTGCCGGACTGGCTGGTGTTTGATGCCGCTTTGGGGAGCTTCTCAGGCACACCACCCCAGGACTTCAATGGCATATTGGGTGTCACGGTGACAGCCAGCGACGGCTCACTCACAGCAAGCGATACCTTTGCACTTGAGATTACACCGGTCAATGATGCGCCTTCCGTGGCTGATGATACTGTGACGCAAAGCCCGAATATCATCACAGAAGATGCTGTCACCTTGATTGATATCACCACGCTCCTGGCCAATGACAGTGATGTCGAGGGGGATGCGCTCACGATGACAGCTGTGTCGGCCACAAGCACATATGGGGCAGCCCTGGTGCTGAACACCAATGGAACGTTCAGTACGATCAGCTACGATCCAAGAGACGCAGATGCTGTTCAGGCCCTGGCAGAGGGCCAGACCCTGACGGATACATTCACCTATACGGTCAGTGACGGCAATGGCGGTGAGAGTACCGCAACCGTCTCTGTTGTTGTGCACGGAACCAATGATGCCCCTGTTGTGGCCATTCCATTGCTTCCTCAGTCTTCAGCGGAAGACGAGGTCGTGAGCTTTGCACTGCCGGCGAATGCATTCACGGATGTAGAGGGGGATGCATTGACCTTGAATGCCACGCTGGCTGGTGGTGCGGCCCTGCCGGGCTGGCTGGTGTTTGATGCGGTTGCGGGGAGCTTCTCGGGCACACCGCCGCAGGATTTCAACGGCTCTTTGGCTGTCATGGTGACGGCCAGCGATGGCTCACTCACAGCAAGCGATACCTTTGCGCTTGAGATCACACCGGTAAATGACGCCCCTGTCGCGGCAATTGCATTGTTTGATCAGTCTTCCGCAGAAGATGAAGCCGTAAGCTTTACACTGCCAGCCAATGCATTCACGGACGTGGATGGCGATGAGCTGACCTTGACTGCGACGCTGACGGATGGCACGGCCCTGCCGGACTGGCTGGTGTTTGATACGGCTACAGCGAGCTTCTCGGGCACACCGCCCCAGGACTTCAATGGCATATTGAGCGTCACGGTGACGGCCAGCGACGGGTCTCTGGCAGAAAGCGATACCTTTGCTCTTGAGATCACACCGGTCAACGATGCCCCTGTTGCGGCGGATGATGTTGCGCAAAGCCCTGCTCCGGTCACCGAAGATGGTGTGACCGTGATTGATACCGCCACGCTTCTCGCCAATGACAGCGATGTCGAGGGGGATGTGCTGACGGTGACAGATGTGTCGGCCACGAGTGCGCAGGGGGCCAGCCTGGTTCTGAACACCGATGGGACCATCAGCTATGATCCCACTGGCGCGGCGGCTGTTCAGGCTCTGGCAGAGGGCCAGACCCTGACGGATACCTTCACCTATACCGTCGCGGATGGGAATGGCGGGGAAAGCACCGCCACGGTTTCTATTGTTGTGCATGGCACCAATGATGCCCCTGTTCTGGCCATTGCATTGCTCAATCAGTTTTCCGCGGAAGACGCGGCTGTGAGCTTTACGCTGCCCGCGAATGCCTTCACGGATGTGGATGGCGATGCGCTCACCTTGAGTGCGACGCTTGTTGATGGCACGGCCCTGCCGGACTGGCTGGTGTTTGATGCGGCTGCGGGAAGCTTCTCGGGCACACCGCCGCAGGATTTCAATGGCCATTTGGCTGTGACGGTGACGGCCAGCGACGGGTCTCTGTCAGCAAGCGACACCTTTGCGCTCGATGTGGCGCCGGTCAACGATGCCCCTGTTGTGTCCATTGCATTGGAGGATCAGGCGTCCGCGGAAGATGAGGCTGTGAGCTTTGCCCTGCCGGCCAATGCCTTCACGGATGTGGATGGCGATGCGCTGACCTTGACTGCAACACTTGCGGATGGCACGGCCCTGCCGGGCTGGCTGGTCTTTGATGCGGTTGCAGGAAGTTTCTCGGGCACACCGCCCCAGGACTTCAATGGCATATTGAGCGTCACGGTGACGGCCAGCGACGGGTCTCTGGCAGAAAGCGGCACCTTTGCCCTTGAGATCACACCGGTCAACGATGCGCCTGTCGCAACTGATGATGTTGCGCAGAGTGCCACGCTGATCGCAGAAAATGTTGTCACTTCGATTGAGACAGCCACGCTCCTGGCCAACGACGGTGATGTCGAGGGGGATGCCCTCACGGTGACAGCTGTGTCTGCCACGAGCACACATGGTGCGGCTCTAACGCTGAACACCGACGGGACCATCAGCTATGATCCAAGAGACGCAGAGGCTGTTCGGGATCTGGAGAGGGACCAGACCCTGACGGATACATTCACCTATACGGTTGATGACGGCCATGGCGGGGAGAGCACCGCAACAGTCTCCCTTGAGGTCATTGGAGCCAACGATGCGCCTGATTTGATAGCTCCATTGCCTCCTAAGTCTTCAGCGGAAGATGAGGCTGTGAGCTTTACACTGCCAGAGAATGCATTCACGGACCCGAATGGCGATGCGCTGACCTTGACTGCAACACTTGCGGACGGGTCGGCCTTGCCGGACTGGCTGGTGTTTGATGCGGTTGCGGCGCGTTTCTCGGGCATACCACCCCAGGACTTCAACGGCACATTGAACGTCATGGTGACGGCCGGCGATGGCTCACTTTCCACAAGCGAAACATTCACGCTTGAGATCACACCGGTCAATGATGCCCCTGTCGCAGCTGATGATAGTGTTGGCGCAAATGAACTCCTCGTGAATGAATTTACCAACACCGCACAAAAGGCTCCAAGTATTACCGCACTGGCCAATGGCAATTTTGTCGTCACCTGGGACTCTCGTGATGGGCAGCAAGGCGATCCGTCTGATTCTGCTATCAAGGCGCGCATTTTTAATGCAGAGGGTGTTGAGATCGTCAGCGAGTTCCTGGTCAATGAGTTTACCGATAGCTGGCAATTGATCTCGAGTGTGACAGCGCTCGCCAATGGCCATTTTGTCGTCACCTGGTCGTCTCGTGACCAACAGCAAGGCGACCCATCTGGTTATGCTGTCAAGGCGCGTGTTTTCGATGCGGATGGCGCTGAGATCGTCAGCGAGTTCGTCGTCAATGAATTTACCGATGACTCTCAATTTAACTCGAGTGTGACAGCGCTCGCCAATGGCCATTTCGTCATCACCTGGGAGTCCGAAGACCAGCAGCAAGGCGATACGTCTCCAACGGCCATCAAGGCCCGTATTTTCGACGCTGCGGGTGTTGAGATCGTCAGTGAGTTCGTCGTCAATGAATTTACCGATTACGATCAGCGGAACCCAAGTGTTACAGCACTGGAAAATGGCAAGTTCGTCGTCACCTGGCAGTCTTATGCCGTGCAGCAAGGCGATCCGTCTGGTTATGCTGTCAAGGCGCGTATTTTCGATGCGGATGGCGACGAGATCGTCAGTGAGTTCCTGGTCAATGAATTCACCTATCACTCTCAATGGGTTCCGAGTGTCGCAGAACTGGCAAATGGTCATTTCGTCGTCACCTGGGAGTCTCATGACGGACAGCATGGGGATACTGATTGGGCCATCAAGGCGCGTATTTTCGATGCGAATGGCGCTGAGATCGTCAGTGAATTCCTGGTCAATGAATTTACCAATAACGGTCAACATGACCCGAGTGTTACGGCCTTCGCCAATGGCAATTTTGTCGTCACCTGGCAGTCTTATGACGGGCTGCAAGGGGATGCTTCTTCTGCGATCAAGGCACGCATTTTTGATGCGAATGGCGTTGAGATCGTCAGTGAGTTCCTCGTCAATGAGTTTACCGATGGCAATCAAAATACTCCAAGTGTAACAGCCCTCGCCAATGGCGGCTTCGTCGTGACCTGGGAGTCTCTTGACGGGCAACAAGGCGATACGTCTGATTATGCGATCAAGGCGCGTATATTTGATGCCAACGGTGTTGCTCAAGGTCCCATGCCGATCACAGAAGATGTTGTGACTTCGATTGATACAGCCACGCTTCTCGCCAATGACAGCGATGTCGACGGGGACGCGCTGACGGTGACAGCTGTGTCTGCCACGAGCACGCATGGGGCCGCCCTGGTGCTGAACACCGATGGTACCATTAGCTATGATCCAAGAGACGCAGACGCTGTTCAGGCTCTGGAGAGGGACCAGACACTTATTGATACAATCACCTATACGGTCGAGGACGGCAATGGTGGGGAGAGCACCGCAAGTGTTTCAATCGTTGTGCGCGGAACCAACGATGCGCCTGTTGTGTCTATTCCATTGCCCAATCAATCTTCAGCAGAAGATGAGACTGTGAGCTTTGCACTGCCAGCCGATGCATTCATAGATCCGAATGGCGATGCACTGACCTTGAGTGCGACGCTTGCGGATGGCACGGCCCTGCCGGACTGGTTGGTGTTTGATGCGGTTACGGAGAGTTTCTCGGGTACACCGCCCCAGGACTTCAACGGCACATTGAACGTCATGGTGACGGCCAGCGATGGCTCGCTTTCATCAAGCAGTACCTTTGCGCTTGAGATCACACCGGTCAATGATGCCCCGGAAGATCTCACCCTGACAGGTTCAGAGGTCCAGGAACACGACGCCGGGGCCGTGATTGGCATGCTCTCGGTCAGCGATCCGGATGTTGGCGACACGTTTACATATACTGTCGATGATGACCGCTTCGAAGTTCTGGGGAACACCTTGAAACTGAAGGACGGTGAAAGTCTGGATTATGAGAGCGAAACTCAGGTTGTCCTAACGGTCACAGCCACGGACTCGGGTGACCTTTCCACCAGTAAGACCTTCGCCCTTGATGTCGGGGATGTTTACGATCCGGTCGTCAATGTGACTGTCGTGCGTGACGCAACATCGACCGTTGCAACGTTGTCGGGCACCATGGATTACTACACGATGTCAACCGACAACGGTCTTATTGAAGTGAATGCTCTCGGAGGAGGTGCAACGGTAGGCGGTGCTGACACGTTCCGCTTTGAAGATGATGGTGGCGAGTTTACCATCAGACTGGAAGCGGAGCAGCGGGTCAGCGATAATCTCGGTACGGACACGATAAGCGCCTTTGCCCGCTCCACAGCGCTTGTCAATGGTGGCTATGTGGTCACCTGGACAAGTAGTCAGGCCGATGCTG
>NZ_JBKQXN010000331.1:0-13187 GCF_046762905.1 Yoonia sp. R2-816
CTAATCATCATCTGATTGGCCTAACGGCCAACGCGCCTTGGAACGTGCTTGCTATTTGAGGGCATCACGCCCCAAGGCGCGCCACCAAGTGGCCGACTTTTGCTCCGCCACAGTGGCAGGGTTTTACGCCGCCGTTGACACGCAAGCTTGGGATAAGGCGACGGTCGGCACCGGGTTGAACGATGATGATTTGTTCTCTGCCAACAATCAAGACAAGATGGGGGTCGCCCTCCTGGAACACCGGGGATTTGGTGATTTTATGTCCGGGCAGGGCAACAACTCCGACGCCGCGTCCTTTGGACATGAATTGTCAAGAGAATGGGCAATCTTGCCAAGGATGACAGGGTCAAACCCAAACGACAGCTACTACGACGGCGTCCAGGGCAATTCATCCGGCGCTAATGCTCAAGAGTTTGAGTACGTATTGGATCGCGTGCAAAACGCACCGCGTGCAGGAACGTCCTGAACAAAGCGTTGATCAGACGATTTTGCTGATCAGCGCCTATCCCACATAATCACTATGTTTGGCTGTAATGCTTTCCGCTGAGGTCGAATCCATTGTGGTACCCAAGTTCTCCGTTTGGCAGCACCACTAATTCCGAAGGGTCGTCAGGGATTCCGAACATCGCAGCACGAGGCCCCGAGCCCCACGACCACCGGTACGGCTTCTCAGCAGGCACCTCCGGAACGTTTGTCGCATCTGTTGTGAACACAACGTAGACACCAACGACCACCGCGCCGATGATAAGCATGATAACAACTTCGAACATGTCTACCTCCTTTGCACGGTCTGAAAACGCAAGACAGCATAGCCGAGGGTTGTATCATTTTGCAATATTATTCGCCTTCAGGCTTCACAACCATTGCCCTTTATGTGGGCCGGCGCGCAGCATCAGCGCGATGCGGCACTGTTCTTTCGCACAGTAGTCGCCCGATCTGTTTGCTCTGGGTTAACAGGCTGCGGGCTGAACGGCACCCGCATATCTCCGAATCCGTACATTTTCCGAAGATCAGGTCTGAGTCGTAACTGTGCTTCAAAGTCAACGCTTGAGACAGGGGTTGAATGTAGTTCAGGCCAAATCTTCTCAGGGGCAACTGCCAGATGCTCTGCTATTTTGAGCCGGGCGTCTGAGTTGAAATTACCGTAAATTGCGGATGTTAAAGTGCTGTAGGGTATATCAAGGATCGAGCTGAGATCCTGAACCGTCGTGTCGAACTCGGCCAGGATAGACCTAACCTTGTCTTTTGGCACCAGGGCCGCCCAATCGTCCTTAGTGTACTCCATGCGGCGCTTTACTTTGCGATTTCCGCCCTTTTGCCGTGGTTTCGGTGTTAAGAACGAAGCATCCCAAACCTCATAAGGATCTAGCCCAAGAAATCTGGCTATTTTCTTCCGGGTCTCAATTGGCTTTGGTCCTACGCCGCTTGTACAATGGATTGCCAAGGACACCTTAGAGGGGGATTCACCCAAATTTTCCGCGACTTCAAAGAGCTTTAGCCCGTTCTGTCTAAGCGCGTTCTTTATTATGGCGTGGGCGGGCAGTTCAGGTGCAGTTTTTTTCATCGTAAGCCTATGTAAAACTTGGCTTACGCTTAAAGGTAAAGTGGATGGCTTAAAAGTCAATCCGGAAGCAAAGCGTCAATGTCGCCCACCAACTGCTCAACTCTGTCATACATTTCATCAAGGTGCTGCAGTGTTTCGAAGTCGTTCAGCTGCATGGCCCGGCGCATTGACATGAGGATAACAGAACTGGTGTTCTCCAAAGTCTTCTTCATGAACATAGGGCATACGCCCTCGTTGACATCCCGAACGCAAAACCCCGCAGATTCTTCGAGACCCAAGTGTCTGAGATCATTCAGAGTCCGGGAGGGTTCTTTAAAGGCAAACGCTTGTTTGTTATCTTTTTGGTCAGTCATTAGCCTGTGAGCCTGCCACCTAGTCATGCTTCCTGCGATCAGGCAAGTAAATCCGCCTTATTAACAATAGCTTACACGCCGACACTGAACCAAACAAGCGAACCTGGCCCAACTGGACCGAACGTGCACATTTGGGCGTTATGAGGAACAATAGCGGAACTTGAATAGCTGTAGGCTATTTCTGCAACTGAAACAACGTGAAAGACCCAAAACTACTTCGAGTGTAATCTGAGACATTCACTCTGATGGGCTTCAATCTCGGCTCGCCGTTCGGGCTGGATCTGCTGCACTTTGGTGAGTTTTATAACCAAGTCAGTGAAGTCTGGTGGTGTTTTCCCCCGATCCGGGATACGTCTTACGTGCTTCCTCTATATACTCCTGCGCACGCCTAACTGCCAATGTAAGGCGATTATCGTCAGGATCACTTGGCGCGAGCGTCAATTCTGAAGCCGCACATCTAACAGATCCAAGCGCTTCCAGCAGGTCTACCTTTCTCGACTCTGAATTATCCTCCTCGGGTGCCGCAGCGGACATATTGGGTAATGTGATTGAAACAGTGAAGGCAATAACCTTAATTTTGTTGAATGCCATTGTATTTCTTCCATTCTTGATCTGACTTGATAGTTTTCATAAAAGAGCGCCGCTAGGCCAATGGGGTGGGCGGCTCTGCGCTAGCCGGCGTCGCAATATGCCATAGTGAAGGCGCCTAAGCCTGCATTTGAGAGGAGCCGCACCGCACTATCTCAGAAGAAGAGAAAGTCCTCTTCAGTCAGGTTTGCTATGTTGAAATTCTCTAGGGTAATCGTACCGTGCCCGGACAAAGAGACTTCTGTGTCTGAACCGCTCGATGTGATGGTCAAATCAGAGTAGGATACACCTCCGAAATCCACTCTGATAAGGTCAAGGCCATCTTCGAAGTCTCTTATCGTGTCGTTTCCAAAACTGTAGCGAAAAACAAACTCGTCGCTTCCGGAGCCGCCCCACAGCTCGTCATTTCCGCCTTCGCCCTCCAGAACATCATTGCCAGTATCGCCGTTCAGAGTGTCATTTCCGGAGCCGCCCTCCAGAACATCATTGCCAGCTCCGCCCTGCAAAATGTCATCTCCAGAGTTGCCCTCCAAGTCGTCATTGCCATCCCCGCCGTTCAAGGTGTCGTTGCCACCGTCGCCCTCCAGGTCGTCATTGCCCGCGCCGCCGTATAGGGTGTCATTACCGGCGCCACCATTTAGGGTGTCATCGCCTGCCTCGCCATACAGGCTGTCAATGCCATTGCCGCCGTATAGGGTGTCATTACCATCAGTGCCAACGATCGCTTCGTTTCTTCCGTAAACAACAACTGAAACGGTTGCGACGCTCACACCGCCATTGCCGTCATCGACCACATAGGTAAATGTGTCGATAAGTGTCTGGCCCTCTGACAGAACCTGAACAGCATCTGCGCTGGTTGGATCATAGCTGATGGTCCCGTCGGTGTTCAGGGTCAAGGCGGCCCCATGCGCACTTGTCGCAGAAACACCAGTCACGGTGAGCGCATCCCCGTCGACATCGCTGTCATTGGCAAGAAGGGTGGCTGTATCAATCAGGGTCACAACATCTTCCGAGATAACATCGGAACTTTGAGTAACACCGTCTGCATCGAAAATACGGGCCTCGATGGCCCAAGGAGAGGTCCAGCCGTACTGTTGGTCATTATACTCCCAAGTGACCACAAAATCGCCATTGACGAGCGCTGTAACCTTCGGGTTTCTTTGAGCGCCATCGGTGATTGCATTGACCAGGAATTCACTGGCGATCTCCCCGCCGTTCGCATCGAAAATACGGGCCTTGATGGCAGTACCGTAAGCACCGTCTTGGGGGCTATGAGACTCCCAGATTACGACGAAATTACCATTGGCAAGGGCTGTGACACTAGCGGCAGGCAAGCCAGCAGCATTATTATTGGCATTGAACTCACTGATCTCCCCACCATTCGCGTCGTAAACACGGAAATTGGTATTATGACCGGGATAACCTGGATCGTATATTGACCAGCTTACGACGAAATTGCCATTGGCTAGCTCTGTAACACTTGGGTGACCTGCATAATTGGAATAACCAATGGTGAACTCATCGACGATCGCGACGCCATTCGCATCAAAAACACGTGCCGTTGATCCGTCTCCAATTAATTGATTAGAATAATCCCAGGTTACGACGAAATTGCCATTGGTGAGTGCTGTAACATTAGAGCCCCATTGACTGCCCCCGGAAAACTGATTGACGGTGAATTCACTGACGATCTCAACGCCATCTGCATCTACAATACGTGCCTTGACGTCATGATTGTTTATATAAAGCGGATCAGTAGTTATCTGTTCATTAACTTCATGCGTCCAAGTTTCGACGATGTTACCATTGGCGAGTTCTGCAACGCCCGGACCGTTTTGGGTGCTATTGATAAGATCATTGACAAGGAATTCACTCGTGCCAATAACATCATCAGCAGCGACAGGTGGTGCATCGTTGACAGGTGTAATCTCAAGCGCAAAGGTGCCGCTTGCTGAAAGAGACCCGTCGCTGGCGGTCACCGTAACGGCCAAATGGCCATTGAAGTCCTGGGGCGGTGTGCCCGAGAAGCTCCCCGCAGCCGCATCAAATGCCAGCCAGCCCGGCAGGGCCACACCCCCAGCCAGCGTGGCACTCAAGGTCAGCGCATCACCCTCTACATCCGTGAATGCATTGGCCGGCAGTGCAAAGCTCACGGCCTCATCTTCCGAGGAAGCCTGATTGGGCAATACAATCGCCAGAACAGGCGCATCGTTGGTTCCGTGCACAATGATTGAAACACTTGCGGTGCTCTCCCCGCCATTGCCGTCCTCGACCGTGTAGGTGAACGTATCCGTCAGGGTCTGGCCCTCTGCCAGAGCCTGAACAGCATCTGCGCCGGCTGGATCATAGCTGATGGTCCCGTTGGTATTCAGCGTAAGGGCGGCCCCATGCGTACTCGCGGCAGAGACCGCTGTTACCGTCAGTGCATCCCCTTCAACATCACTGTCATTGGCCAAGAGGGTGGCGGTCTCAATCGAAGTCACAACATCTTCGTCGATCGGCGTGGGACCTTGCGCAACACCGTTTGCATCGAAAATACGCGCCTTGATGGCCCAATCAGTGTCGCCTTGCTGCCCGTCAAGAGAATGCCAGGTGACGACAAAATCACCATTGTCGAGCGCTGTCACATTTGGAGTGCCTTGAATGTCATTGGTAAACTCATTGACGAGGAATTCACTGACAACCTCATCGCCATTCGCGTCAAAAATACGCGCCTTGATGGCCCAGCCATCATCACCTTGCTGCCCATCATCAGACGCCCAGGTGACGACAAAATGGCCATTGGCGAGGGCCGTAACATTTGGGGTATCCTGATTGCCATCAGTAAATTCATTGACCAGGAACTCACTGACGATCTCATCACCATTCGCGTCAAAAATACGGGCCTTGATGGCAGAACCTTCGGTGTCGCCCTGCTGCCCGTAACCAGACTCCCAGGTGACGACAAAATGGCCATCGACCAGTTCTGTAACACTCGAATTCCATTGAGAGTCATTGGTAAATTCATTGACCAGGAACTCACTGACAATCTCATCGCCATTCGCATCGAAAATTCGCGCCTTGACAGCATAACCAGATGGATCGCCTTGCTGCACGGCATAAGAGTGCCAGGTGACGACAAAATTACCATTTTCCAGCGCTGTCACACTTGGGTTCCGCTGATCGTAATCGGTAAATTCATTGACCAGGAACTCACTGATGATCTCAACACCCTCTGCATCGAAAATACGCGCCTTGATGGCCGTTGGAGACGTATCGCCTTGCTGCTGGTCTTCAGACTCCCAGATGACGACAAAATGGCCATTGGCAAGCGCTATCGCACTCGAGAACGCTTGATCGCCATCGGTAAATTCATTGACCAGGAACTCACTGGTGATCTCACCGCCGTTCGCATCGAAAACACGCGCCTTGACAGCATAGTCAGATGGATCGCCTTGCTGTCGGTCAATAGACGACCAGGTTACGACAAAATTACCATTTTCCAACGCTGTCACACTCGGAATCAATTGCCGGCTATCGGTAAACTCATTGACCAGGAACTCGCCGACGATCTCAACACCATTCGTGTCAAGAATACGCGCCTTGATCGCAGAAGAAAAAGCATCCCCTTGCTGCCCAGCATCAGACGTCCAGGTGACGACAAAATTGCCATTGGCCAGTGCGGCAATACTTGGAGCATTTTGTATGGTGTTGGTAAATTCATTCACGCGGAGTTCACTTGCGCCAATAAAATCATCAGCCGCGACAGGGGCATCATTGACCGGCGTAATCTCAAGCGCAAAGGTGCTGCTTGTTGCAAGTGAGCCATCGCTCGCCGTCACCTTTATGTTCAATATGCCGTTGAAGTCCTGGGGCGGTGTGCCCGAGAAACTCTCCGTATCCGCATCAAACACCAGCCAGTCCGGCAGAGCCGAACCGTCCGCAAGCGTCGCGCTCAAGGTTAGCGCATCGCCATTCGGATCGCCAAATGCATTCACTGGCAGTGTAAAGTTCACAGCCTCATCTTCTGCGGAAGAGTTATCGGGCAATACAGGTGGCCCAATAGGTGGATCATTGGCTCCAATGACCTCAAGGGAGACTGTTGCGGTGCTCTCCCCGCCATTGCCGTCGCTGACTGTATAGGTGAAGGTATCCGTCAGGGTCTCCCCCTCGGCCAGATCCCGAACAGCTTCTGCGTCTCTTGGATCATAGCTGATCGTCCCATCGGTGTTCAGCACCAAGGCGGCCCCATGCATGCTCGTGGCAGACACCGCTGTCACCGTGAGCACATCCCCGTCGACATCGCTGTCATTGGCGAGGAGCGCGGCGGTCTTAATCAGGGTCACAGCGTCTTCGGTGATGATGTTGGAGCTTTGAGCAACACCGTTTGCATCGAATATACGGGCCTTGATGGCCCAATCAGAAGTATCGCCTTGCTGCCCGTCTCTAGATTGCCAGGTGACGACGAAATGGCCACTGGCGAGGGCTGTAACACTTGGCTCGGTTTGAGTGTCATTAGTGAATTCATTGACCAGGAATTCACTGACGATCTCGTTACCATCCGCATCAAAGATGCGGGCCTTGATGGCAGAGCTGGAAGCATCCCCTTGCTGCTCGTCTCCAGTCACCCAGGTAACAACGAATTCGCCATTGGCGAGGGCTGTAACGCTCGGGCTGATTTGACTGTCATTGGTAAACTCATTGACCAGGAATTCGCTGGCGACCTCATTTCCATTCGCGTCAAAAATACGGGCCTTGACAGCCCAATCGGGCGTATCACCTTGCTGCTGCTCATCAGACATCCAGGTGACAACAAAATGATCATTGGCGAGGGCCGTAACGCTCGGAGTGCTTTGCCAGTCATTACTAAACTCGCTAACCAGGAACTCGCTGACGATCTCAACGCCGTCCGCGTTAAAAACACGCGCTTTGATGGCTCCACCAGGCACATCGCCTAGTTGCTGGTCATGAGACATCCAGGCGATGACAAAACCGCCATTGGCGAGGGCCGTAACGCTCGGGCTGATTTGACTGTCATTGGTAAACTCATTGGCTAGGAATTCACTGGTGACCTCAACGCCATTCGCATCAAAAATACGCGCCTTGATGGCATAATCAGACGTATCAACCCGCTGCCCTTCTCCAGACTGCCAGGTGATGACAAAATGGCCATTGGCAAGTTCTGTGACGCTCGGGTTGAGCTGCCAGTCATTATTGAATTCATTGACCAGGAACTCACTGACGATCTCACCGCCAGTCGCATCAAAAACACGGGCCTTGATGGCCCAATCGGACGTGTTACCTGGCTGCCCGCCTTCAGACACCCAGGTGACGACAAACTGCCCATTGGCGAGGGCTGTAACGCTCGGTTGAGCACCATTGTTGAATTCATTGACGAGGAACGCACTGACGATCTCAGCGCCATCCGCATCAAAAATACGCGCCTTGACAGCCCAATCGGGCATGTCGCCGTGCTGCTGCGCATGAGACGTCCAGGCGACGACGAAATGCCCGTTAGCAAGTTCTGTGACGCTCGGGGCGCTTTGACTGCCATCGGTGAACTCATTGACCAGGAATTCGCTCTGGTCAACAACATCATCCACTGCGACAGGTGCATCATTGACAGGTGTAATCTCAAGCGCAAAGGCACTGCTTGCTGAAAGAGATCCATCGCTGGCCGTCACCGTGACACTCAACATGCCATTGAAGTCCTGAGGTGGTGTGCCTGAGAAACTCCCCGAAGCAGCATCAAACACCAACCAGCCCGGCAACGCCGAACCATCAACCAGCGTCGCGCTTAAGGTCAGCACATCGCCATCCACATCCGTGAATGCACTGGCTGGCAGTGCAAAGCTCACGGCCTCATCTTCTGCGGAAGACTGATCAGGCAACGCAATTGCCGCAACAGGCGCATCGTTGGCTCCGTGCACAACGACTGAAACACTTGCAGTGCTCTCACCGCCATTGCCGTCCTCGACCGTATAGGTGAATGTGTCCGTCAGTGCCTGGCCAGCTGCCAAAGCCTGAACAGCGTCTGCACCGGTTGGATCATAGCTGATCGTCCCGTCGGTGTTCAGCGTCAGGGTTGCCCCATACGCACTCGTGGCAGACACACCTGTCATCGTGAGCTCATCCCCGTCAACATCGCTGTCGTTGGCAAGGAGGGTGGCCGTATCAATTAGGGTCACAGCATCTTCCGTGATGATATCAGCGTTTTGAGTAACACCGTTGGAATCAAAAATGCGGGCCTTGATCGCAGAACCGGACGTATCGCCTTGCTGCCCGTCATCGGACTGCCAGGTGACGACAAAATCGCCATTGGCGAGGGCTGTCACACTCGCGTTGCCTTGAAAGAGGTGGTTAAATTCATTGACCAGGAATTCACTGACGATCTCGTTACCATCCGCATCAAAGATGCGGGCCTTGATGGCAGACAAAGAAGCATCACCTTGCAACCCGTCATAAGAGTGCCAGGTGACGATGAAATTGCCATTGGCGAGGGCGGTAACACTCGGGTCGTGTTGGCCGTTATTGGTAAACTCATTGACCAGGAATTCATTTACAATCTCAACACCGTTCTCATCGAAAATACGGGCCTTGATGGCCCAATCAGTATCACCTTGCTGCCCGTCGTTAGACATCCATGTGACGATGAAATGGCCATTGGCGAGCGCTGTGACGCTCGGGCTCCCTTGAGTGTTAGCGGTGTATTCATTGACCAGGAATTCGCTGATAATCTCAGCTCCACTCGCATCAAGAATGCGGGCCTTGACGGCACCCCCAGACGTATCGCCTTGCTGCTGGTCATCAGACTCCCAGGTGACAACAAAACGGCCATTGGTGAGGGCTGTCACACTCGATGACTCTTGCTTGCCATCAGTGAACTCATTGACCAGAAATTCATTTACAATCTCAACACCGTTCTCATCGAAAATACGGGCCTTGATCGCAGAACCAGACGCATCGCCTTGCTGCCGGTCATTAGACGTCCAGGTGACGACAAAACTCCCATTGGCAAGGGCTGTCACACTCGAGAACGCCTGACCGCCATCGGTAAACTCATTGACCAGGAACTCACTGGCGATCTCACCGCCATTCGCATCAAAGATGCGGGCCTTGACGGCAGTACTGGAAATATCGCCTTGTTGCCCGTCAGAAGACTGCCAGGTGACGACGAAATCGCCGTTGGAGAGCGCTGTAACGCTCGGGCTGTTTTGCCAGTCATCGGTAATCTCATTGACCAGGAATTCGCTGACAATCTCAGCTCCACTCGCATCAAGAATGCGGGCCTTAATGGCAGAACCAGACGCATCGCCTTGCTGCTGGTCATCAGACTCCCAGGAGACAACAAAATGGCCATTGGTGAGGGCTGTAACGCTCGATGACTCTTGCTTGCCATCTGTAAATTCATTGACGCGGAATTCACTCGTGCCAACAATATCATCAACCGCGACAGGTGCATCATTGACAGGTGTGATCTCAAGCGCGAAGGTGTCGCTGGCTGACAGGGACCCATCGCTGGCCGTTACCGTGACACTCAATGTGCCATTGAAGTCCTGGGGCGGTGTGCCCGAGAAACTGCCTGCAACCGCATCAAACACCAGCCAGTCCGGGAGTGCCTCACCCCCAACCAGCGTTGCACTCAGGGTCAGCGCATCACCATCCACATCCGTGAATGCATTGGCTGGCAGCGCAAAGCTCACGGCCTCATCTTCCGCGGAAGCCTGATCAGGCAATACAATTGCCACAACAGGTGCATCATTGGTTCCGTGCACAACGACGAACACGGTTGCGACGCCCACACCGCCATTGCCGTCATCGGTCGCATAAGTAAATGTGTCGATAAGTGTCTGGCCCTCTGCCAGGGCCTGAACATCAGCTGCGCCGGTGGGATCATAGCTGATCGTGCCGTCGGAGTTCCGCGTCAGGGCCGCCCCATGCGTACTTTTCGCATTAACCGCTATCACCGTGAGCGCATCCCCATCGACATCGCTGTCGTTGGCCAGAAGCGTGGCGGTATCAATCAAGGTGACAGCATCTTCGGTGATCGGAGTGGGACTTTGCGCAACATCATCGACCGCGACAGGTGCGTCGTTGACAGGAGTAATATCAAGCGCAAAGGTGCCGCTTTCTGAAAGGGACCCATCGCTGGCCGTCACCGTAACACTCAAAATGCCGTTGAAGTCCTGCGGCGGTGTGCCCGAGAAGCTCCCTGCAACCGCATCAAACACCAGCCAGTCCGGCAGGGTTGTCCCATCCGCAAGCGTCGCACTCAAGGTCAGCGCATCCCCATCCACATCCGTGAATGCATTGGCCGGCAAAACAAAGCTCACGGGTTCATCTTCTTCGGAAGAGCGATCAGGCAATACAATCGCCACAACAGGCGCATCGTTGGCTCCGTGCACAACCACTGAAACACTTGCGGTGCTCTCCCCGCCATTACCGTCCTCAACGGTATAGGTGAAGGTATCCGTCAGGGTCTGACCCTCTGCCAGGGCCTGAACAGCCTCTGCACCGGTTGGATCATAGCTTATCGTGCCGTCGGAGTTCAGCGTCAGGATGGCCCCATGCGTACTTGTGGGGGACACATCCATCACCGTGAGCGCATCCCCATCGACATCGCTGTCGTTGGCCAGAAGCGTGGCGGTATCAATCAAGGTGACAGCATCTTCGGTGATCGGAGTGGGACTTTGCGCAACACCGTTCGCATCAAAAACGCGGGCCTTGATGGCAGTACCAGACGTATCGCCCTGCTGCCCGTCTTCAGACTCCCAGGTGACAACAAAACCACCATTGGCAAGTGCTGTCACACTCGGGTCATCTTGCCAGCCATAGGTGAATTCATTGACCAGGAATTCACTGACGATCTCATCGCCATTTGCATCGAAAATGCGGGCCTTGATGGCAGTAAGTTCAGTATCCCCTTGCTGCCCGTCTTCAGACAACCAGGTGACAACAAAATTGCCATTGGTGAGGGCTGTCACACTCGGGTCATCTTGAAAGCCATTGGTGAATTCATTGACCAGGAATTCACTGACAATCTCATCGCCATTTGCACCGAAAATGCGGGCCTTGATGGCAGTAAGTTCAGTATCGCCTTGCTGCCCGTCATTTGACTCCCAGGTGACGACGAAATGGCCATTGGCAAGTGCTGTCACGCTCGGCCGGCTTTGCACGTCATTGGTAACTTCATTGACCGGGAACTCACTGACAATCTCGTTACCATCCGTATCAAAAATACGGGCCTTGATGTCCCCGTGAGAACGCCATGTTACGATGAAATCGCCATTGGCGAGCGCTGTAATACTCGGGTGAAGTTGCCAGCTATAGGTGTATTCATTGACCACGAACTCACTGACGACCTCATCGCCATTCTCATTGAAAATACGGGCCTTGATGGCAGAATTGGACGGATTCCCTTGCTGCGGGTCCAGAGACGACCATGTGACGACGAAATGGCCATTGGCGAGCGCTGTAACACCTGGGTTGAGTTGCAAGTTATTGGTGAATTCATTGACCAGGAACTCGCTGACAATCTCATCGCCATTCACATCAAAAACGCGGGCCTTGATGACACTACTGGACGTAGCGCTTTGCTGCTGGCCATCAGACTCCCAGGTGACAACAAAACCACCATTGGCGAGGGCTGTAACGCTCGGGTATCGTTGCGCTTCATTGGTAAATTCATTGACCAGGAATTCACTGACAATCTCGACACCATTCTCATTGAGAATACGGGCCTTGATGGCAGTAAGTTCAGTATCCCCTTGCTCCTGGTCATTGGACGACCATGTGACGACGAAATGGCCATTGGCGAGAGCGGTAACACTCGGGTCGCTTTGAGAGCCATCGGTGAATTCATTGACCAGGAACTCACTCGGATCAACAGTATCATCAGCCGCGACAGGTGCATCATTGACTGGGGTAACATCAAGCACAAAGGAACTGCTGGTCGAAAGAGACCCGTCGCTGGCCGTCACCATCACATTGACTGTTCCATTGAAGTCCTGGGGCGGTGTGCCCGAGAAGCTCCCCGCAGCCGCATCAAACACCAGCCAGCCTGGCAGGGCCGTGCCATCCGCAAGCGTCGCGCTTAAGGTCAGCACATCGCCATCCATATCCGTGAACGCATTCGCCGGTAATGCAAAGCTCACAGATTGATCTTCTGCTGAAGACTGATGAGGCAATGCAATTGCCAGAACGGGTGCATTGTTCATTACGGCCATTTCTTTATCCAATTCAAGCTGGTGGGCTGTTGACGTTGATTTCGCTCTGATGCTGAACGCGCCGGTGATGAGCGGGCATTTGGCTCTACGTTCCTGGCCAACGTTCCAAAGTTTTACTGATTGGGTTCTGCTGCGCGGCTTTACCTAATTCACCTTTAAAACCAGATCGCCGTATGAGAAAATATCGATGCTCTATTTTTGGATAGACATCCGCTATAGCAGTGCCTGCGCCTATCAGACGTTCACTTTGTCAAAACGGCCTGAGCAGATGGGGGGGATCGCAGCTATGTCCGGCGCTACTGCCATTCGAACGGCTTGAAGCTAAGGACTGGTGCCAGCCGATTGTGTTCTCTAATCTGTCAATGTTCGTTTTCACTTTTGTGTTTTTCTGACGTCTGAGGTTGCCTTGGTTCTCTTCGAGCTCGCGGGCTCATGATGGGGTTGGCTGGGTGTGGATCGGCAAGGTTGAAACCGCGA
>NZ_JBKQXN010000332.1:0-264 GCF_046762905.1 Yoonia sp. R2-816
CCGCTCTTTGCCCCCCGATGAATGCTGCTTGGGCACCAGTCCGAGCCATGCGGCAAAGTCTCGTCCACATCTAAAGATATCCATGGACGGTGCGAAGGCCTCTACCGCCATGGCAGTGAGTGGACCAACGCCGGGTATCGTTTGAAGCCGCCGGGATATCTCTGACTGCTGAGATGGCTTTCTCAGCTTGGTCGTCTTCGTGTCAATCCGGATCGTAAGATCGTCAATGGCAGTGAGCAGCTCCTCACACTCCTCCCGAACCAA
>NZ_JBKQXN010000333.1:0-921 GCF_046762905.1 Yoonia sp. R2-816
CTAATCATCATCTGATTGGCCTAACGGCCAACGCGCCTTGGAACGTGCTTGCTATTTGAGGGCATCACGCCCCAAGGCGCGCCACCAAGTGGCCGACTTTTGCTCCGCCACAGTGGCAGGGTTTTACGCCGCCGTTGACACCGTCGCGGATTGGCGCACGGGAATAGGTGAATTGTTGTCCTCGGTGCCGGAAACCGACCTCATGGCCGGGGTAGACTTTGACGGTCTTGCATCGAAGATCGAATTTGCGGAACTGGGTGTGACAACAGCACGCGTCGATTTCGGGTTCGACGAGACCAGGACCTTGAATTTCTTACCAAAGATATTCGCTGTAGATACCGGTCGTTCCATCATACCGCACGGCCATGCAAACATGGTATCAGCGCATCTTCCGCTAACCGGAGCATTCCGGCTTCGTCAGTATGATCAGGTAATGCGTAACGCGCGTTCGCTTATCATACAGCCAACCGCGGATAGGCTGATTGGCGCGGGTGATCTGTCTTCGATCGGTGAAGACGATGACAACGTGCATTGGTTCATTGCCGAAGAACCTTCCTATACCTTTGATGTCATCGTGACTGGGCTGGACGAAGAGTCAGATCACCAGTTCGAGATATTCAATCTCGACATGGAAGCTGCCGAGCCGAACGGGAATGGACGGCTTCGCGTGCCAACAATGTCAGTGTCCGAAGCACTCAGAAAGTACGGATAAATCAGAGGTCTCAATGTATTATAGTTTGGGCTCACCACCGACATCTTATGGTTTTGGTCGGATGACTTGTGCCAGCCGAGGCTGTGTGAAAACTCCGGATGATGTATGCTTTTCGGCAAAGACTGGAGGCGGGCATGTCGGGATATATCGAGGGCGCGGAGCGAAGTCAGGCGACGCTTTTTCCGGATCGGCTTGAAGATTGGATCGAC
>NZ_JBKQXN010000334.1:0-22940 GCF_046762905.1 Yoonia sp. R2-816
GAGCACCTAATATGAGACTGGGCAGTTAACTTGAGACTGACGTTTGTAACTTAGCACTTTAACTGAGATTGATGCTCCGAAGTTGAATTGATGCCGAACTGCCATGACCGCCCCACTTGCCGACGAGATCGACCATCTGAGCAACCCGGCGTTCGGACTGCCGGACCCCTGCCAGATGCAGCTAACTTGAGACTGAAGGCCCACTTGGTTTCAAATTAACTGCCCAGTCCTTCAAAAACTACCGCAATCTTACAATTAAGTGCCAAGTGACAGTTCGTTCCTACCGAATGGGAAGCAGGCGTTCGTTCCAATGGCACCCCCAAAGGATCGGAGGCGTTGGGCAGCTTTCTAGGGTGCGCAAGCAGCCATTTTGGCAGGCTAATCATTCAAGTCCCGTCTTCGTCCATACATTCGGAAACACAAACCGTAACGCTAAGTGGGCCCCACACAAGTGTATGTTAGAGCACCAACCCAACCTGTGGCTGCGACGGACATGGGCAAACAGATTTCAACGAGGCTCATGAGGTCCATTATCCAGCAGATAGTAACCCCTTGAACTGATCTCCAGATCGAAAACGAGCTAACAAGTTTCTAACCTTTTAGATTGCTTCAGTTTCAATGGACGCTCTAGTGCCGCCCAGGTCAGAAAACGCTCTGGTGCGACAACTCAGCACAATGATCTGCTGATCCTTCGCGGCGTGAGACAGCATGTTGAACATCGTCGAAATTCGTTCGTCATCCGTATGAACTAGGGCGTCATCAAGGATGAGTGGCACCGGCCTACCCTGCTTCGCGAATAGTTTTGCGAAGGCCAGTCTAGTCAGGATCGCAATCTGCTCATAGGCACCGCCTGATAGAACGTTGATGTCGTCCTCAACACCATTGCGGATGATCTTGCCAACAAGCATCTTATCAGGGTCCAGCTCAAAATCAGCCCCAGCATGAAGTTGCACCAACAGTGGGCGCAGTTCGTTGCGGATTGGTTCGAAATAGGTTTCCTGTGCATCTCTTCGTGCTTCATCAAGATGCGCGATGAGCATGTTCAAGGCCTTCGCTTGCAGCTCAAATCGCTTGGCGCGCTCCAATGCCTTTTCAAGCTGGTCTACGACCTCGGCGAGCTTTTCTTCAACCGCACCTTCGGACTGTGTTTCGATCGCCCCGTCCAACCGTGCAAGTTCGCGTTCCAGTTTGTTGATCTCGTCGCGATCTGCTTTCTCGGCGCTGAGCAGGCGCTCGTGGGTGGACCTCGCCACGTCCAGATCGGGCGCCTTTAGCTTAAGCTCCGCGAGAGTCTGTGCAGCCTCCTCTTCTTTCGCAATCTCTTCGTCACGGGAAGCTTGAAGTGAAGCAAGGGCGGCGTCTTCACCTTGCGGTTTTGCCAACAAGGTCTGTTCCTCCAGAAGATGGTTCAGCACACCACTGGCCTCGGCAACATCATTTGCAGCCTGCGTGGCGGCCGTCTGAAGCACTTGGATGTTGGACCTGAGGTCCTCTAGATCATCATCAAGGCCTGTTATCTGTGCTTCGATCTGCTCAGCAGAAAGGTCCGCAGGTTGCGGGCTAGCTGGGTCTGGGAGCTGATCATCCGGCGCATGCCCAAGGTCTTTGCAGAGTGCCTGCCATTCCTCATTCAATGCCTCGACACCATCAGGCGCTAGCCCTCTGATTTCCGCTAAGGCCACAGCCTTGTCGTTCGCCGCACTTTGACGTGTATTGAAGGCACTGCGGGCATCTTGCACTGTTTGAACACCAAACGCTTGAAGGGCTGCATCTTGGTCTACTGCTAACGCGTCTGGATCCTCAATACCCTTTCCCGCCCCCGCCGCCGGAGAGAGCTTGATGGCCCCAAATCCTGCGAGTTTCAGCGCGATGGGACGGTCAATCAGCGTTTCCTTTGCAGGTTCAAGCGCCACATCGTCGCATTCAACGGTGCCTGCTGCTGATGGCTGGACTGAGAAGCTGGCAAATTGTGCGCGACGCTGCTCATGTGCGACGCTGATACGCCGACCAAGATCAACAAGGTGATCAAGGTCAATCTGTGTAATTTCAGTACGTCCCAAAATCACATCCGCATCGTGCAGCTTTTTCTGTGGCGCCAAACGCTGGCGGGCGAGATCGGCAAGCGCGCGCAGACGGTCCCACTTGCGGCGGGATTTTTCGGTCGCGCGTGCAGCACTCAGAGATTGAACCAGATCGCGTCGCTTCACTTCTTTCTGCGCGATCACCGCCTTTGCGTCCGCTAGCGTTTTGTCTGACTTGCTTTGCGCAGTCCGAAGATCAGAGGTCTTCGCCTCTTTCTGCGTGATCTCATCAACGAGCTGCTGACGGCGATCCTGTGTGTCGGTAATGTCTTTTATTTGGCGGATCAGCTGGTTTTTTTCAGCTACAATCAGCTGGAGCGCTCTATCGGCGTCCGTGACGCTGCGATCATGCTGCTTTGCATCTTGATAAGCTTCTGCCGCTGAGGCGAGTTGTTGAGCACGCGCGTCCTGTTTTTGTGGATCATGCAATTCCTGCAAGCGCAATTTTGCCTGTCGTTTTACAGCAAGGGCTTGCGACAGAACTCTAACGTCCGCTTCAAGCCGCTCTTTGCGTTGGAGCAATTCATCAACCTTGTCTTCAACGGCTTTCCAAGAGCTTCCAGCCTTCGCTTTAAGACCTTTGGTGGCCAGGGCATCGAGTTCTTTGCGGCATTGTTCGACGATCTTGTCCATGCGCCGCCCACCTGTGACTGCGTCGATCTGACCGCGCACGCTGGACATCAGGTCGCGACGGGCAGCCACGTTGCTGGCATCTTTGTCTTTGCCTTCTGGATCAACATGGGTTGCCCCCTGCCGTACCCAAAGAAGACCCGCAGGCCCTTTGTTCATCTTGTTGATGTTGTCCTCAATCCAAGCTTCAGCATCGCCTTGTTGCTTGATGACTTGTCCACTTGAGCAATCGATTACTTTTGCCGACTTCTGTGCCAAGAAGGACTTCTCAACACGAAAATCCTTTCCGTCTATTTCCACAACAGCCGCAACGCACGCGGCCCCTCCCGAATAGGGTTGCAGGTTCTTCACCTCTTGCGAGGATGATCCGTGTGGCACAAAGAACAAGGCATGTAACGCGTCGAGGAATGTCGACTTTCCAGCCTCGTTCTCTGCCGTGATGGTCGTCAAACCATCACCAAAAGGTCCCAGCTGCGCTTTTTGCCCGCCGAAACGACGTACATTCGTCAACTCAAGCTGGCGCAGCTTCATTGGGATGGCTCCTGTTGGGCGACATGAAACAGATGCGTCAAAGCGATCTGAGCGATCTGGACATCCTCAGCTGTCCGCCCCTGAAGGTCCGTCGCTTCAAACAAGCTGTCCGCAGCCGCCCGCAACGCGCCTCCCGTTGCAATCAAATCAAGATCATCGACGACCTGTTCGATACCCAATCCATCTAGGATCATCTCGAAATAATGAAAGTCGTCCGCGATCCGGTTACACGTATCCCGAAGCTGGCTTTGTTCGAGCAGACCAAGTCGCCCTGACGCCTCAAACCGAACCAGCGATTTGTCCCGATCCGAAGCCGGAAGCGCTTCTATCAACTGTTGGACATGGTCCGTGCCCGCAAAGAAGTCGAGCGCCAGTAGCCGCCAATCGAATTGCCCGATGGGGACAGGTGTCACCTGCGGGACGTTACCTGGTGCTGCAATCTCGACAAGCAGCGCTCCCGCTTGGGAATGCCCTTTGAAGCTGTCTGCCTCAGGACTGCCGGAATACCACGTGCGTGGCGTGATTGATTTTTGGCCGTGCCAATCGCCGAGTGCCAAGTAGTCAAGATTGGATAGTTCTGCCCGATCCGGTCGAATGACCGCAACTGTCCCCTCTTCGCTGCCAAAATCTAGAATGCCGCCATGTGCCAAACCGATCCTGAAACGCTCACCTGTCGATGCATCCGTCATCCAGTCCGTGAGGTCTATGCCGGGGTTCCGCACTGTGGGCGGGGCCGGCAGGATCGCGACATGATCTCCGATTTCGATTACGTCAGGTGTCAACGCGAGCACAACGTTGTCAGGCTTGTCGCGCTCTATCCGCTCCCAAAGATCAACAGCAGCAAGGCTGTCGTGATTGCCTGGCAAGAGGACCCACAGCAGGTCCGCGAATTCGCCCATGACGTCTAGCGCACGCCGGACAACCTTGGAGGGTGGCGCTTCTGCGTCGAAGGTATCTCCAGCAATCAAGATAAACTCAGCTTTGCCAGCACACGCTGCCTCTCCGAGACGCCTTAACGCGTCAAGCCGCGCCATGCGAAGCGCAGCCTGTGTGTCAGCGTCAAACCGACCAAAGGGCTTTGCAAGGTGTAAATCGGCTGTATGAAGAAATCGCACTAAGTAGCCCCCAATATCTCTTGCATACCACCGTAGAACTTTAAGTATATGCCTGCAAACCAGCAATTTCAGGGGGCTCGTGCGGAGCTGTCCAGTAAAGTCTAATGAGTTGCTACGCGGCATCGTCAACAATGCAAGGGATCTTTTGCATCGCACTGCCATGCCGAATTCTTTCTGGCTGCCTTGATCCAAAGCATTCCGTCCACTAGCCTCACAACCAGAGGTATTTTTATGACGAATTTTTTCCACCGGGCTTTTGGCGCAACCGGCAAGATTATCAACAAGGCTGTCGATGTAGTCGAGCATTTCAGTTGCCAACAGCGGGATTTCGTACGCTTAGAGGCAATGGGTTCAATATGATTGAATGGAAGTCTGACGAGACATCAATCGAGGTGGGACCAGCCAAAATTGATCTAAGAAAATTCTAGGGGCAGAAAATGATTAGGCACTTCGACAAGATAGAAAACCTAGGTGTCTTCGCCAAGTATGCGAAGCCTCCAGGCATGGTACCATTCGCAAAATTCAATCTGATCTATGGGCTGAACGGATCGGGGAAGACGACATTGTCGCGCTTCTTCCATGATCTGAATACCGGGACGGCGGCTGGCTTCGACGACCTGAAGTACAAAATCTCCACCGAAGAAGGTCCCTTTACGCAAGGGAAACCGTACACAAGAAACATCCGCGTGTTCAATTCTGAATACGTTGAGGCCAATATCGGCGAACTCGAGGGAACGCTGCATCCGATATTCGTCATCGGCGAGGAGAATAAAACACTTGTTGGTATCGTGGAAAGCGATGAGAAAACCCTACAACAAGCTGAGTCATTACATGCTACAAAGCTGACTGAGCGTGGCCAGCTCGACAAGAGACGAGGCAAAATCTTTACCGAAATCGCGAGTGAGATTACTGAGCACACCACAAGAACGACAACTCGTACCTACCGCAAAAATAATGCGGAAGCAGCTTTCGCAGCTCTAACGGATCCACAGGTCTTGAGCACCGAAGATTTGGCAACAGCATCAAAATCGATGAAACAGCCTGCGATGGACAAGCAGACGACCATTTCTCTTGGCAACATAAACCTCCAGATTGGCGACCAATCAGACGCACCCTATTTCATCGCGCTTCAGACTCTCGAAAAATATGTTTCGGAAATCGTTCAAACGAGCGCCACATCGATCGCAATCCAACGACTTGTAGAATCTCCGGAGATCGCTCGATGGGTGGAACAAGGCGTTTCGATTCACGATCATACTAAAGGTAACACCTGCGAATTTTGCCGACAGGAAATACCGCAGAAACGAGCACAAGCACTTGCGTCGCACTTCAACGATTCCGATCGGAAGTTGAAGAAAGAACTTGATCAGTCGTTGCAAGATCTGGAGGCCATGCGCCAAAATCTGCAAAATTTCGCGCTGCCGGAAAAATCGAGTTTCTATACAGAGTTACAAGAACCGTTTTCGACGGTGAAGGAACGGTTCGCATCGCTTAAGTTGTCACTCCTCAATCATTTGTTGGAATTGAGCAAGCTCCTCAACACGAAATTGGCCAGTAGAACGGAAAGCTACAAAGTCGAACTATCGGAATTTGACACGAAACCGCATCTCGACGCATTTCAAGTGACCAACGATCTGATTGAACAGCACAACGCTGAAACAGACAAATTCGATCAACGACTGCAGGTAACACGAGATAAGATCGAAAAACACTTTCTCAGCCGAATTGTGAAACAAGTCGCCGATGTCGATGTCGAAATTGAAGCGATCGACGCAGCCATAGAACTGTTAACACAAGGTGACATCGACAAAGGTACGCTGGGGATTGAAGCGCTCAAAAAGCGTATTGCAGAAAACAGGCTAAAGATCGCCAATTCGCATCAGGCCGCGGAAGACCTATCAAAGAAACTTGCCTCCTTCCTCGGTCGTGATGATCTTCGATTTGAACCCGAAGGCGAAGGTTATCGCATTATGCGGTTTGGAAGGGCCGCCAAACGTCTGAGCGAAGGCGAAAAGACAGCTATCACGTTCCTCTATTTTGTTGTTGGGCTCCAGGATCAGGACTTCGATCTTGCTGAAGGCATTGTTGTGATCGACGATCCCATTTCCAGTCTCGACTCCAGTTCGGTGTACCAAGCGTTTTCATTTCTAAAGAATGCCGTGAAAGATGCACGGCAGGTATTTCTTCTGACTCACAATTTCGAATTCTTGAAACTGCTTTTGGATTGGGTTTGGAATCCACATATGAGAAAGAACACAACATGCTGGATGTTGCATTGCACCACCACTGGCGGAACACAGCGAGAAACCGACCTTAAGCCGCTGGAAAAGATTCTCCTAGAGAACAAGAATGAGTTCACTTATCTGTTCAAAATCCTGACGGAATTTGAATCTGATGGCACTGTATCGAACGCCTATCCAATCCCAAACATTGCCAGAAAGGTGCTTGAGACTTTCCTCGAACAGCACTCAACGGGAAAAAGCTTTTACAAGAAGCTGGAAAACTTAAAGTACGATGAAGCCAAGAAGGCATCACTGTACAAGTACACGAACGACCTTTCCCATCCGACGCTATCTGGGCTCGACCCGGCTTTGGTCGGTGAGACGCAAACGAACGTCAAACATCTGCTTGAAATGATAGAAGTCGTGGCACCAGTTCACCACAAGGCATTAACAGACACAATATCTGGAGCTGCATAGGATGGGACTTTTGAGTTGGTTATTCATAGACTGCGCACGATTTGCCCTTGGCTTCCTGAAGACACCCAAAGCACTGCAACACAGTCCGTCAGAGCAACCATCGGACTTTATAGCTCAAATCCCTTTGCCGTGTTGCGGCCCAATAGTGACAGAAATATATTGCGAACAAACAAGAAACATTATGAGTTGAGCTGATGCGCGCATTCATTTCCTATTCCCATCACGACAATGCCGCGCTTGAGAGGCTGCACGTTCACCTTAAGAACCTTACGAGGGATGGGCATATCGAGACTTGGTACGATCGGGACATCCTGGCTGGCAGTGAACTGGACGCCGAGATCGAACGAGAATTGGAAGCTGCTAACCTATTTCTGCTCATGGTTAGCCCTGATTTCATCGCGTCCGATTACTGTGTCGAGCGAGAAATGAAGCGAGCGCTTGAACGACACGCCGCTGGGAATGCTCGCGTGGTGCCCATCATCGTGGACGAATGCGACTGGAAGGCGATGGGTGAGTTGCGCCAGCTCAAAGCCGTGCCGACAGATGGCAAGGCGATAAGCGAATGGACCAACCCAAACACTGCCTACCTGAACGTCGTACAAGAGTTGCGCCGGATCATCGAAGCAGAGCGCGCGCCTGCAGCTACGGCGAAAACCGCGCCTGAACCAGTTGCCGCGCGCCCCGCAATGACCCGCTATCGCGCGAAACGAGAATTCGACGAGATCGACCGCAGCGACTTCCGAGATGCTGCCTTTGCCACAATCAAGGATTACTTCAGGCGCGCGATCGAGGAGATCGATTCAATAGACGGATTGCGGGGTCGTTTCATAGAAAGGAGTGCGACCTCATTCGGGGCAACGGTAGTGAACGGCGGCCAGCGGCACGGGACTGCCCATATCACAGTGCACTGCCGCAATTCTCAGGTTGCTTTGAGTGACATCTACTACTCTTTCAACGAAGACGCTGGCGACAATACCGCCAACGGCGGCTTCAACGTCTCGGTCGATGACTACGAACAGTTCCTGATCCAGACGATGAACATCTTCGGCAGAGCTGACGAGCGGATGGCGCCAGAGCAGGCGGCGGAAGTGCTCTGGAGCGAGTTCGTCGACAATGCGGGCATCACATATGACTGAACGCGTCCGCTTCCGTTGCAAAAATTGTGGCCACCGCTTCGAAACCGAAGTGCTTGACGAAAATCAGAGCCGCGAGGCTCGCCGCGAAAATCGACCGACTAATGCCGTGCATTGTCCTGAATGCCACCGCACTGACATTCGTCGAGGATGGGATTGACGGCCCATCGCGGACCTTGGCCATTGGGTCAAGATGCTGCGGTGCGGCCCGTAAGAGCCGCCATTCGCTGCAACTGCACTTACCGAGCCATGGCGAACTCACAAATCGCGGGACAAAGAACCATTTCGCTGCAGTTGCGCCAATGACCGCTTCAGATATGAATGATCGGCAGAAATTGGCGAAACCGCCGGTGGTAAGATTGAGTACTTGCCTACTGTGGCCGCGAAACAGAATTGGGATCGCAGTAGGTTACCGTCTGCTGTGCAGGACCTTGCGGCTTTTGATCTCCAATGCGTCAATGCTAGCCTTCGAGAAATGCTTCAAAACCACATGTCCGTCACGGTCCGGCCATCACCTGGAAGTTCCTTGAAGCTGTCGTGCCCCTCAAAGTGGCGGATTGGAATCTGGCCAATTGGAGAGAGGTCAGACATCCGAAGATTGACGGCCGTCCGCTTGCGCCCGCTTTGATCCTCGGAACACACGACAAAATGCGTCACGCACCCACAAGTTGCGCAGAAATGAAAATTGATATCCCCGCTATCGCGGCGTTGATAGGTACTGGTTTTTCCGGTCGTCTGAATGTCATCGCCAAAGAATCCGTAGGCCCATAGGACGCCGTATCTCCGGCAAATTGTGCAATTGCAGGCCGTAACTGACTTTGGCATCGTATCAAGGGTCCAGCCAGCTTCGCCACAGTGGCAAGTTCCTTTCAGCATGTGTTAATCTCCACTCTCAGCACAGTCGGCGATCAAGCCGCGTCGGTGTTTGTGAGATGATAGTATTTTCATAATTGGCAAGCCAGACTGCTGATATCCAAGAAGCACGTTGTATTCTGAACCTGAAGCCACGCCGACGGAAAGACAAGGCACGAACACCTGTTGCGGGTCAGGTTCAGTCGGCGGAAACTGCTCCCACTTATGTGCCGCCGTCAAACCACCGGTTAGAATTGAACATGCCCTCAGACGCCGACAAATTCATCGATTTGTATCGCTGTCATGCACCTGCATGGACCCGGCAGCGAGGGAAGAAATTGGTGGAGCGCCAATGCCTCGATAAGTTTATTGAGCTGCAGTCGGACACACCATCCGTTCTGGACATCGGATGCGGGTCCGGAGAACCAATCGATCGATATCTGCTGGAGTGTGGGTGCCCCTTAACCGGAGTGGACGCTTCTCCCGAACTTCTGGAAATCGCACGCGATAGTCTGCCATCAGCTACTTGGATAAGCGCAGACATGCGCGGTCTTGATCTGCGCACTCAATTTCATGGCCTACTGGCCTGGAACAGCACCTTTCAACTAACTCCGGATGATCAGCGCCGGATGTTTCCTATTTTCAGACAGCACGCAGCTCCCGGCACGGCTTTGACGTTTACGAGCGGACCGGCCTGAGGTGAAGCAATGGGTGAATTTGAAGGTGAGGCTCTCTACCATTCAAGTCTGGACCCGAGCGAATACCAAGAGCTGTTAGATCAGCATGGTTTTGAGTTGATGGATCACATCATAGAGGATCAGAATTGTAACGAACAAACCGTTTGGCTCGCCCAACTCCGCGACGTAGATTGAGCATCCCTTCTTCCGGCTGTTCGCTAACCTAGCCTTTGGCCGGGCGTCCCAGACCGAGTGCAGAAAATTGGTCGCTACTGACGACACGTTAGGAAAGTCGATGCAAAAGACAGAACGGCAAAAGATGATGGCAGGCGAGTGGTACACGTGCCTTGACGATGAGCTTGAAGCGCTTCGTGTCACTGCGCGTTCGGCGGTGCATGAGCACAATTTCCTCGCTCCAGAAGATCGCGGCGCGATTGGTTCGAAGCTGCGCAACCTCATCAGCGCGGGATCGGCCATCATTGAGGCTCCATTCCACTGTGCGTACGGGATCAATATTCGACTCGGCGATCAGGTCTTTCTGAATGCGGGCTGCACAATATTGGATTGCGCGACGGTCACCATCGAAGACCAGTGCCAACTTGGCCCGAATGTGCAAATTTACTGTGCCGAACATCATCAGGACCCGATCAAGCGCAGCGTTAATGGGTTGGAGATTGCCCGCCCTGTTCATATTGGCAAGCGGGTTTGGGTAGGCGGCGGCGCGATCATCCTTGCCGGCGTTACAATTGGCGAAGGCGCTGTAGTCGGCGCAGGCAGTGTTGTTACCAGAGATGTCAGTCCCGGACAGGTTGTCGTTGGGAATCCTGCCCGACCCATTAAGCGCAAACGGTATGACCAGGCGAACTGAGTATCGAAGTAGATACTAAGTTAGAAAAATTGTCCTTCTTTCAAATAGTTATGCATGCACTTAGGTGTTTTCGACATTGGGGATCATCAGTCCCTTTCCGTCACACACTTAGGATAAGATCATGACAGTATTTGCAAACCTTGGAGCCGATTCCAGCATCGGCGACATCCTCTTTTCAGACCCTGATCGCTACGCTCCGATTCTGGCATTCGCACAAGATGCCATGCGCAGCGACGGTGTTTTGCCCCACAAGACACGAGAACTACTGGCCGCTTACGTCTCCAGTTTGAATGAATGTGCGTTCTGTCATGGCCTACATGCGGATGTCGCAAAACGATTTGGAATCGATCCGTCGATTCTTGCAAATCTGTTGTTCAGCGACGACCTAGCCAGCATTGAAGATGAGCTGAAACCCATTTTTACCTTAGCCCGCAAACTAACAGTTTCGCCTTCCAAAGTCGTGGAGGCTGACCGGCAGGCCGTTCTGGCTGCAGGGCATTCGGAAGACGTGTTGAAAGATGTCATCGCAATTGTATGCCTGTTCAGTTTCTTCAACAGGTTGGTTGATGGTCACGGCATCAAGGGCAACGCGGAGATTTTCAGCCGGGACTCCGAAATGCTCGCCGCGTTTGGCTACGTCCCACCCGCTCAATGAGGCGTCAAAAATCAGCAGGAAAAGGACCAGGAAATGAATAGAACATATGACACAGCACTGATTATTGGCGGCAGCAAGGGGGTGGGCCTAGAGATGGCCCTTGCCCTGTTTGGCCAAGGCGCCAAAACACATGTCGTTGCGCGATCCGAAAACGATCTGAAGCGCCTGAGGGAGAAGGCCCCGGGCATCCACACCATCACAAAGGATGCTTCGGAAAACGGCGTAGCGGATGATCTGCTTGCCGCATTGCGTCCTGATCTATTGGTTCTCAGCGCCGGTGCAACGCCCCGCATGGTGCCGTTTCAAACTCAGGCATGGGACGAGTTCAGCACGGCCTGGAATACAGACATGAAGATTGCGCACGGCTTCATGTCCGCGGCATTGAACCAGCCTATGCCCAAAGGAGGGACGATCGTCAGTTTTTCGAGCGGGGCTGGTTTGAGCGGATCACGCCTGTCAGGCGGCTACGCCGGTGCAAAACGGATGCAGCACTTCCTTACCGAATATGCACAGCGCGAGGCCGACAACCTAGACTTGGGTTTGCGGTGTTTGTCAATTATCCCAAAGCAATTGGTGCAGGGAACGGAGAAGGGTCTGGCGGCAGCGACTGCCTATGCGGCAGCGGTTGGAAAACCACTGGATCAATTCTGGTCGCAATGGGACAACGCGCTTACCGCCAAAGGCATCGCAGATCATGTGGTCGAGCTCTTGGGTCGACCCGAGGCTTTGCCGTCCAACAGCTACACGATCACTGGCAACGGTATCAAGGCGTTCAGCTAACTCGGCGCCCGCCCCGTTGCGGGCGAGCCAACAACAACCGATGGTGTTAGGAGCGGCTCAAACGCCTTCACGAGACTAGCATAGCACTTTCGGACCTGACGGCGTTTCAATCACTGCCGTCAGGCGAGTTTCACCGTAGCCAATCTTGATGCGTGGGTCATCCAGCTTTCCATCCAGCCAAGTATTGATGTCGTCAGCGTTCGGGCTCTCAACCGTCAGTGATGCGAAGCTACACCCCCGCTGCCCCATCTTAGAAGCCACATGTGGTCCTTCGGGCCATTGAAGCACTTTGGGAAACGCACCGGAGAGTGGCACTGCTCCGTCCTCGCGCACCGACATCAGCCAAGTCAGATCGCTGCGCGTCATTTCGATGATGGGGCCAGCTGTTTCCTGCATGCCGTCTAATGAACTGCGGATATCGCCGGCCCCAAGTATCCACGCGCCGATACGCGGTTCTGCGTCGAATCCATCGAGACCGAACCAGCGTGATCGATTGGGAGCAGCGGATTTCGGATCAATGGCAATGACTTCCAGAAAGCAGTCTGACCCCAATGATAGGAGCAGATTGTGCGTCCCCATTATTGGATGTGAGCCACCGGGCGGCATCTCAATTCCCAACTTTTCACCGATGTAGCTCGCGCCTTCTTCAAGTGAGCGTGCGACAACTGCGATGTGATCGAATACAAGTTCGGAATTGGATAGTTGCATTGGGGTGATCCTAAGAAGGGTATTACCAGTGACCGGGCATCGTCGCTTCGACGCCGCGGCGTTCAAAAACACGCTGCTTCCAAGCTTCCAGACGGTCAAATGTGTTTGCAAGCTCTGCGAAACCCAGCTCGGTCATCAGGTCCGGTTTAGTTTCCGACGCCCGTTGCACAAGTCTGATTTCCGTCCACGACACCGCATCGGCGGCGGACGGATTGTCGCCGACAAGGAAGTCGCGTCCATCGCTGAGCTTGGTATCAAGAAACCGCATCTCACTCTGCATTACATCTGACGCTGCCAGGAGCGTTTCCCATTTGGGCGTGCCTTTGTCGTCTAAGGACGCGCCTTGAAAGAAAATCGGTGTGAGGAAATCGGCCGTTGCCTGTCGCAAGTACTGGCGGGATTCCATAGTCGCCTGCCAAATTTCGGCGGCCTCCAGATCGGTCGAACCAAACAAAGGCTTCTGTGGAAACTTTCGATCCAACCAAGCCAAGATTGCCATCGAGTCCCGGATAACAATGCCATCGCTTTCCAGCACCGGCACTGTTCCGCGCGGATTGAGCGATATGAACGGCTCCGCCTTATGCTCGTTCTCAGATAGTTTGAGTTCGTTGATTTCTACGGTCAGCCCTTTGAAGGCGAGGCCAAGCAGGACGCGCCATCCGCGCGGCGAACCGCTGATTGTTGTCAGGGTGAGTGTCATTTGAGTCTCCTTTTTGTGAAAGAGACCTAACGAGCGGGCCTGCTTATGCAAGAAGGCAGAAATTTGAAAGCGGGTACGCATATTCGTACTTACGCTAGGCCAACTCAACAGTATCAAAAAGCATACTATAGCCGGAAACTCTGCCTTCTTGCCACAGAATACCGGTACCCCTAATTCAGTCCCAACACAGCAAAAAATGACCGAACAGGAAGCACCAAATGAGCAAACTGGAAAACAAAACTGCCCTGATCACTGGCGGCACGACGGGTATTGGGTTCGCGACCGCACAGCGCTTTATCTCTGAGGGCGCACGGCTGGTGATCACTGGGCAGAACCCAGCACGGCTTAATCATGCGAGTGAAGCGTTGGATGGTGACGTGTTAGCTCTGCAGTGTGACCAGGCTGACTTGGCACAGGTCGACAACATGGTTGCCGCGTTGGCGGATGATTACGGATCGCTTGATACCGTGTTCCTAAATGCCGGTATCACACTGCCAGCCTCCATTGAGGCCGTCACTGAGGATCAGTTCGATCTTCTCTATCGGACAAACCTCAAAGGTCCGTTTTTCACGCTTCAAAAACTTGTTCCCATACTCTCAGGTGGCGCAACGGTGGTCATTAATGCGTCCAACCTCGCGGGATTAGGGGTTCCGACGACTAGCGCATATTCAGCTACCAAGGGCGCTCTTGTATCACTCACCCGCGTTTTCGCTGCCGAACTATTGCCCAAGGGCATTCGCGTTAACGCTGTCGCGCCGGGACCGATTGAGACACCGAGCATGGGCAAACTGGGCATGAGTGATGAAGAGCTTCAAGGGCTGATGGAACAACTTACAACAACCATACCTATGGGACGCATTGGTCAGGCCGAGGAAGTCGCGAAAGCGGTGCTGTTTCTGGCGTCCGACGACTCCTCCTTCATGACCGGCGAGATCATGACGCTGGATGGCGGATGGAGCAGCCTTTGATCGGAGGGTAGTGAAATGACCATCACAGTTTACAATATCAGCGGCTCACCGATGGGCTGGCGTGTCCTGCTAGGGCTGGCCTTCAAGGGGCTCGACTACAAGGTGGTTTACCTCAGCGGATCGGAAAAAGAGCACAAGCAAGATTCTTTCCTGCAAATCAACCCACATGGGAAGGTTCCCGTTCTGGAGTATGACGGCGTTTTTCGGTGGGAGTCCTTATCAATCCTTGGATGGCTCGATGAGCAGTTTCCCGGAAACCCCCTCTTTGGGAAAACCGAGAATGAGATATCCGCTGTTTGGACCTGTGCGACCAGGCACAGCGATTATCTACTGAAATCTACGAGTCATGTCGTATTCCCGGTTTTTGGCGGCCCCGATGGAGCCCCGAAAGCGCCAAAGGAAGATGCACCGGGCCTTGAACTGGCAAGCGACTTGCTCAAGATCGAATTGGCCGAATTGGAGCGCGACCTGTCGGACAGCGCGTTCTTGTGCGGAGAAACCCCAAGTGCCGCTGATGCCGTCGCTTTCCCTGAAATCGGGCGGATTATGCGCGCGATTGAAACCAAGCCAGCCTCCATGTCGGCCTTGGGCTTCGATAACTTTGACCAGGAATTTCCAAACCTCGCCCGCTGGCGTGACCGCATTACAGCCTTGCCGGACTACGCAGCAACCGTGCCGCCTCACTGGGCGGCTTCCAACTGAAAAGGACATGTTATGTCTCAAAATAGCTACGAAAGAACCATCCAGACGACTGCCGCCAGTGCGGACGTCTATGCCGCGCTAACAACTGGGTACACGCAATGGTGGACAAGCGAGGCCGGGATGTTCCAAAATCCGGGCGATGTCGCCAAGTTCGGCTTCAGCGAACGGAATGGGTATTGGACCTTCAAAGCCATATCTCTGGACCCACATCGCATCGAACTGGAGTGCGTCGAGGCGCTACACATCCATGAGGGAAAACCCAAGGAAATCGAAACCGAATGGCTCGGCACACGGGCGATCTGGGACATCAAGGAAACCGAAGACGGGACCGAAATTCACTTCGTTCATGATGGCTTGACCCCTGATCTTTTGTGCTTCGACATCTGCGAGGCGGGTTGGGACATGTTTTTTGTCGATAGTCTTAAGGCCTATCTCGATACCGGAACGGGCAAGCCACATGTGTGAAGCCGACGATGCCGGCACGACATTCTCAGTGCCTAGTACGAACCAACAAGAGTTTTGGGAACAGGTGCTCGACCGATTGGCAGCGGTAATTGGTCCGAACCCTTCTGATCCATCAAAAAAGGAACCGATTGATGAAAGCTGATGCCGCTAAGAATGCCCTAGTATCCTGGTACGGAGATGGCTCTGATGGAGCCGTTCCTAGACCGGAGCAATGGGCGCGGATATTGGAGCGCGCGCCGGACGAGGGTGTCACCTTGATCAACTTTTTCAAGTTTCGCGAGACCGCGAGTTATGCTGGGGAAGATGCAAGTATTTCCGGCAACGAAGCTTTCGACAAATATGCGGCCGTCAGCATTCCAACGATGGAGCGTGTGGGCGGAAAATTCTTGCTCGTCGCCCCTTTTGAGGCATCCCTGATCGGTGCGGACGAAGATTGGGATCTTGTTGCCATCGGAGCTTACCCAAATCAGCAGGCTTTTCTCGATCTTTACCAGGACAAGGCCTACCGAGAGGCGTTTCAACACCGCACCGCCGCCTGTGCTGCGCAAAAAGTGCTGATCGCCGGAACCTGAAATAGTGATCTCCCGCTGAATGTTGGGAACTGCGACCAGTTCTAGATGTCCTCTGATCGACAGCATGTATCAGCACAGTGAGAAACAGAACGGCTTTAATGACCACACACTACTGCTTTAACAATCACTTAGTTGCGCTGCTAAAGTGACGGGACGGAACAACTAAATAGGATCGGGCTAATGCGATTATATCTACTGAATCTCGGAACTATACAGCCCGGTGATGTACCCGTTGCGGGCTATCTCATTCAGATGGACGGCGGGATCAACGTCCTCGTCGATACGGGGTTTCCGCGATCCTTCGTCAATGACCCGCAGAACCCACCGGGAATGACAGTCAGGATAAGGCCGGAAGAAACCGTCGTCGCTCGCCTCGCGTCGATCGGACTAGAGCCCTCAGACATTGACTACCTCGTGTGCTCGCATTTGGATGACGATCATTCGGGTAACCATGATCTATTCATCAACGCAGAGCTGATTGTTCAGCGTGAACAGTATGAACTTGCCAAGAACGGACACGAACGCTTTGCGGCCAATCGTGACATTTGGGACCATCCCTCGCTTCGCTACCGAATGGTCGATGGGGACGTTGAACTTGTCCCAGGATTAGAACTGTTGGAGACGAGCGGGCACGTCCCAGGCCACCAGTCTGTCCTTGTTCGTCTGCCGGAAACCGGGACGGTCATACTCGCGGCGGATGCCATCATGCACAGCTCAATGGCTGATGCTAAGACCCGCGAGATGTTTGTAACGGACATGGACGACGAAAAACGCATTCGAGCCAGCACCCAGAAGATTGCAGATGTCGCCTCACGCGAAGGTGCTGCGCTGGTCGTCTATGGGCATGATAGCGAACAATGGGCAGGGTTGCGTCAGGCCCCTGCATTTTACCAATAGAGAGATACACACGCATCGGACGCAGCGTTGCAGAACTAGGAATACAAAGCCGGGCATTCCCCCAGAGATATCGATTTGTAGCTCCGTCCGCATCTTGCGTCTTCATTGGCAGTTCGTCGCACAGCAGGTGTGTGGAAAAGGCCGGTTAGCCGGCATCACTTGTCTCAGCCGTCGGAACCGGTATCGGGGCGGGTTTGTGAACGGCTACCCCGATCATTACAAGCACCACGCCAGTCACGTCGATGGTGCTTGGTATCTGGCGAAGGACAATGACGCCGATAATCGTTGCCGTTGCAGGTAGCAAGGCTAGGAGGAAGGCGAAACTGGCGCGTGGTAGGCGCGACATAGCGAGTTGATCGCAGACATAGGGAATCACCGAAGAACAGATGCCGACACCGATCCCTGCCAGCACCAGCAAAGGTGCGCCGAAGGCCTCAAGCGCCTGCAAGAACCCGATTGGCATGACGAAGATGAATGCCGCCGTCATCGCTGCGCCGAGGCGCTCCACACCACTGGAGGCGCCGCCCTCAGAGATCTTGTGACCGAGGATGATGTAAAGGACGAACAGAGAACCATTCAGAATCGCCCAGAACAAGCCCACGAGGTCGGATGTGAGCGCAGCCTCGTCTGCAGCAACGAGGGATCTCACGTCAATTAAAAGCGCAACACCAATGATTGCGACAACAAAGGCAAGATAATTGCGCCCCGTCCGCAGCCCCCACAGCGCAATTCCGATGGTGCCCACGAATTCGATAGCCGCGACCAAAGCAATCGGAAGCCGATCAAGTGCGAGATAAAATGAACCGTTCATCACGGCCAAACAGCCTCCGAGAACCAGGAGCCGGATGCGTTCGCCGTTGGTGGACTCCTTGAACGTGCGCCAGGGCTTTGTGATTGGCGCGAAGACAAGGGCGGCCGACGCAATGCGGAACTAGGCAACGCCAAGCACACCTACCACCGGGAAGAGCAGAACCGCGAAAGCCGGACCGAGATAGTGGGAAACGGCAGAGACACCGAACCAAACATGTGGAGGAACGACCTCTGAAATGCGCGACATGGTTCTGGGGGTGAGGTTTGCGGGGGTTTGATTTGTCATGCATACATGGTGCAAGGTGAGGTAACGATATGATATGGAGATCAAGTATGCCTGCAACACTTTCAAAGACAAGAAAGAAGGAAATGCACCCTAAATACCTTCGATCTGATGAAACCGGACTTGACTCCATAGACGCCGCGATCCTGCGTGAGCTGTGCGCGGACTCGCGCACTCCCCGTGCTGAATTATCCCGTCGCGTGGGCCTGTCTGCACCAAGTGTCGCAGATCGCGTCCGGCGGCTTGAAGATGCTGGGATCATCACCGGCTATGGCGCACGGATCGACCCGGCCCGTCTTGGTTACGGTCTCACGATCCTGATCCGGGCGCGCCCGATGCCGGGCGAAATGAGGAATATGATCGAGGCGATTCAGGAAACGCCTCAGATCATCGCCTGTGATCGCGTCTCAGGTGAGGATTGCTTCGTCGCACGGGCCCATGTCCACGATGTTGCAGAAATGGAAGCGGTGATTGATCGGATTGTGCCCTTCGGGGCGACGAACTCATCGATCGTTCAATCGTCGCCTGTCGAGGAGCGCCTGGTCAAGTTGTAACTTGCTAAGTCCAGTGTAGCTTATTTTGGGCACTTGGGAGGAAATTCTTTCAGTTCCGCTGCTCTTCGCCACGCGCTCTGATTGAGACAAAGCCCAACCACAGACCCAGAAGGGTTGTGTGGAGAACGATGAAACCACCTGTCAGCAAGAACCAAAGGATCAAATCGTCGATCCTGACTTTCGCAGCCACGCCAAACAGAGATGAAGCCGCAGCAAACAGCCCCATAAGCCAGGCTACCTTCAGGGCATCAAGCATTGATCCATTTCGCCAGTCTGTAAGGAAATAGACGAGAACGAGGGCGAGAGCTTCCAAGGCCCAAGCCGTTACCCCATAGAAGTAAAGTGGCTCATCCATGCGGGTATAAACACCCAAGCCAAGGAACTGTTGTTCAAACAGAACAACGTGCCAAAACACCGCAATACAGGCTGTGATCAGGAAGGCACCAACGAATGCGATTTTTTGTAGTTTTGTCATTTGAAGTCTCCAAACAGAGTGTGGATCGCGAACCACAATGGCCGCTTTGGGCCAGAGATACGGGTTAGGTATTCTATTGCAAGAAGGCAGTTTTTTCGAATATAGTATCTAAATTGATACTATTAGTGGAGTTGAGGCATGGTCACGACATCTGAAGCAGAGGCTCTAGAACAACACCCTGAGTTGGCCGACCTCTGCCCCATGCCGGATATTGCAAAGCTGATCGGCGGGAAGTGGAAGCTCATCATTCTGCAAATCCTGATCTTCAAAGGAACCAAGCGGTTTAATGAGCTAAGACGTATGATCCCAGGGGTCACTCAGACCATGCTTACCAATCAGTTGCGGGCGCTGGAGGGTGATGGGCTGATTACACGAAAGGTCTATGCGGAAGTCCCGCCAAAAGTCGAATACACAGCCACGCAGCGGGCCTTGGACTTGGAAGAGATGTTTCACGCCATGCACAATTGGTGGCTCAAGGCAGACGGCTAAACCGCCTGCCTAAAGGGTTTAATCTACAATGTGACCTGCTGAGTTGTTCAGCATCGTCCCTGCCATGAACTGCGCCATATCCGATGCAGCGAAGGCAAAGACAGCCGCTGTGTCTTTGGCTTCTGGAAGTTTCTTGAGCGCCGTTTTGTTTTTCTCGATGAAATCCTTCATTTCGCCAAAACCCAGCCCCATATTCGCGCCCATGGTCGAGAACGTATACTCGATTGTCGGTGAATCCGGCATGGCTTCCGATCTGACTCCGAGAACCCGGACGCCTGCCGGGCCGTACTCATGGGATAGTGAGCGCATCAATCCCTCGGTTGCCGCATGTGAGGCTGTCAGTGCCGGTGACCATGGAGACCCGACTTTGGCCAAGGTCGATGTGTTCATGATGATTACGCCGTTCCCCTGTTTCGACATATGACGAAACGCGGATTTCGCCGTGATGAATTGGGCCGCCGTATCGACGGCGATTGGCATCATGAACTGCTCAAGTGAAACCTCGTTTGCTGGCTTACCGTGCTTGTAAAGCACAGGCTCAACACCGGACATGTTCACCACAATGTCGATTGATCCAGCTTCACCGGCAACTCCATCAATGTAAGCGTCAACCGCGCTTTCATCCGTCGCATCAATCGCAGTCAGCGTTGGCTGGTCCGGTATTGCGCTGGTGGAAGACCTGAAAACGGTTGCCCCTTCCAGTTCGAACCTTTCGGCAATGTGCTTGCCCAGATAACCACCTGCTCCGAACACCAATGCGTTTTTTCCTTCAAGTAACATGATCTGTGTCTTTCCTTCGTGTTTGAGAGAAGCGGACGGATCACATGGGCGATCTCTTCCCGCGAACTCGCTGGAAACTAGACATTTGGTATGATTTCACAAGAAGGCAGAAAATTCATATATAGTACCTAAAACAGTACTATTGAAGCGCTCGAATTCCGGTCGGCCTAAAGGACGCCCAAACGCCGCATCTCCACTTCCGAAAAGCCGCCATTCGTCGACGCCGCAGCATCGGTTAGTCTGGGCTCTCTGCCGCCGTCGGAGCGGCCGCAGCATCTTGTTCTCACGTCCAGATCGCGCCCATGAGGACGGCCCAGACCTGCCGTTGCCGTTCGGTCTAGATTGCTGCGACGCGGCCCGTCAGAGCTGACTTTCGCCGCTACTAAAGAACAATGGGTATGCGAGTTTGCGCACCTTGGCGCAATCTCGCCCCTCGTTTCAATTAAATAAATACTGAACTCAGAGCTTTCGTCAGTCGGTAGCTTTGCAATGAAGTCGCCGAACTGCGCTGTGAGCCAGGGTCAAGCCCAATACCAAGGAGATGACGGTTTCATTTCCATCTCAAAAGGAAAGCTATGAAACTCTGAAATCAAAGACTTTTGATTTTTTGGTGTAAACCGCCAAACTAGAGACTTTCAGAGCAGTTAAGGGCATTTCGAAGTTTCGCTTTGCGTCCCACGTCATGTGGAGCTGTTCATTGAAAATTGCCAACGGCATCATCAACAGCGCCCATAATCGTCATCATACCGCAGTATGTCATCTTCGCCAAAATACATACCCGTTTGTATTTCGATCAAACGCATCGACACTTTGCCCGGGTTCTCAAGTCGGTGCATTTCTCCGACGGCGATGTAGATTGCCTCATTTTCAGTGAGTAGCTTGGAGCTGCTTCCTTTCGTGACGATTGCGCTTCCCTCGACGACGATCCAATGTTCCGAGCGGTGAAAATGACTTTGCAGCGATAGTTTCCCACCCGGATTGACAACGATTGATTTGACCTGAAAGCGCGGTCCGATGGCAAGTTGTTCATAGTGGCCCCAGGGGCGGATATTTTCAGGTTGATCGCAAGTTTGATTGGTCAATGTCGCGACAACGGCTGCGGTTTCGACGCGATCTGCGGGCTTAAGGACGCTGTGTTTCATGAGGTTTCCTTTCTGAAAGGGTTGAGGTGAGAGGTTGTCCAAAGTTGGAAAGCAAGGGCAAGAGTGATACCGACTTGGCAAAAGAGTTTCGCTGAAAGCATTGCTGCCAGATCGCCCGTTGGTGTTGATGTCACAGCGACCATGACCCCGATTTGGAGGGCTGATCCGGCAACAACAGTTACGACACCCGACCGCCGGCCTTGCGCCATAAGGAACGTAGCAATCAGGTAGTTGATCGTGAAAAAGACCGCCGCGGCTGCCGCCCAGGCAAGGAGGTCTGACGCCGCGACATACTCGGGGCCCACCAATGCGGTCAAAAGGAACTCTGGGCAGAGGATGCAAAGAGAGAGTACCGCATAAGACACGCACGCCAGCAGAACAGCGATCATGCACACGCTTGAACGATATGACTGTCCTTCGCGGATGGCGATGACCACAGATGGCAAAAGGACGCTTGCCAATGCGAAACAAGCAAAGAATTGAATGCGTTGGAACAGCGATAGCGCGGCGACGTAGCCCGTTTCAGTATCGCTCAGATAGCGGGTGGCGAGGAAAATATCGCCATCAAGTGCGGCGACCTGTGCAATTTGCAACAATGCAAATGGAAGTGCGGCAAGGCCAAGGGTGGCTGCAAGGGGGCGCACTTGGGTCTTTGGCGTCTGCGGCGCGGGCAAAACGTCGATCAGTACGACCCATCCAGCGATGATCGACACCCCAATAGCGGCCACGACGCCTTCGATCCCGAACCCGATCTGCCAAGCCAGAATGCCAAACCCAAGGCGCACAGCCATTTCGACATTTGCAGAGAGCACAATTTTTGCGCTGTCCATACGACCAAGCGCGACGCCACGCAGGATGTTGAGCGGCGCGCAGAACGGCACTGACCCGAGCAGGATGAACAGCAAATAGGGCGACCCAAGATCAAGGCGCGTCCCAACCGATCCGAAATAGAGCATGACCGCGATAACCGGCAGCGCGAACCAGAGCGCCCCGAAACAGATACGATTGATACGCGCTAAGGCCTGCTCGGTTTGGCCTGCGTCTTTGGCATCCTGCGCCGCGACCTGTTGACTCACCGCAGAGCTGAGCGCGCCAAGAACACCGAGCAAGGCAAGTTTAATCGTCAGAACAACTGCGAGGTCGCCGAACAATTCAGGCCCCATCCAACGGCTGAAAATCATGTTGAAGACAAGATTTCCGACATTCACAAAGTTCGACGAGACAAAGATGATCAGGTGTAGTGGTTCAGATGTGATCTGACAGTTGGCCGTTTTTCAGGCGGCGTCTGTCAGGTGAAGTTCAGTTCACGAACTTTTCCCGCCAGATTTCTTTCCCGTCGATCATAGTTTCGATGGGTGTTCTGCCGCAACACAT
>NZ_JBKQXN010000335.1:0-22750 GCF_046762905.1 Yoonia sp. R2-816
CCGCACCTTCAAATATAATTCCACGGTGAATATCCCCAAGCCCTCCCATCAAGTGAAAGGGCCAAAGTGGCCGACTTTTAAGCCGCCCGCGACAACACAACGCCGCCGCTACCGTGGCCGAGTATTGCTCCGCCGATTACAGTTTCAGTCGCTGTCAGTTTGGACAACCGCACTGATTATGGGGCTACAAGTGCTGTTGATTAAGGAGAGCGAGCCCGGTCGTCCAACTTGGGATCCACTCTAGTCGCGTCGGCAGAAGCAGACTTCCATCATGACATTTCAATCGCTCAGCAGGAGTAGGCTATGACAACGCAGAACACAGCTGACATCATTCCGAACGCAACCATACGGCTTGCAGGCAATGCGTCTGTCTCCAAACCCAACAGCGACGAAACTATAAAGATTGGATCAGTCCTCGAGACAAATGAAGGAGCGCTTCTCCTTTGGTTGCACTCCTACCCAGCTCATACGCAAACAATAGAAATTACCCTAGAAGACGATTTCGGTACAGAAAAAAACGAAGTGGGGGTTCTGATCGACCATCTTCAATGGACACCAGAGTTCGCAATTGGTGAAGTCACTATCAATGGCAGAACGGCTGAAGTGACGCTGTTCGGGATACCCGTCTTCTCAGCTACGCTCCTTCTTAAACCTCCAGCCCGGAATCGCTTCCAGACTGTTCGATCAGCAATACCTTTGACGCCTCCGTAACTTGCACTACAGCGCATCACGACGTGACCAATGTCAGTTTTGGGCCGTACTCGATGTGTCTGGCGTGTTGCCAACTACGGTTGCTGCGCTGCCTCCGAGGTCGACATTGAGCCCAACTTGCATCAGTTCTGCATTGCGGCGAAGGTCAATGCCCCAGCAAATGCCGGGGAACCCTGCCCTATACTACGTCCGGTAAACCGGACTACGTGCAGAACTCAGATGCTCCTTTCTCGCTGATCCAATATGGGTGGTCTTGTCTCACTGAGTCCCGACAACCCATTTGGCTCATGCGGAAAGAAACACCGTCGATCTGCCCATAAAGGGTGACGGATAGTTTGACAGACCTTGTATGAAGCTGGGTGCTATTGGAAAAATAAAGCACTCGTGATGCGCGACGCCACCCAATGGGCGGCTTTGCTTGTTTTCGGATCGTCGGGCGGCCGACGATTTTCCTTAGCAGATTCATTCTGGCTCCCAACCGCGCGAGCGCGGTCCTCCTCTGCGTTCCGGCCCTGCGGGTGTCCACCAGCCTGAATCAGCACGGGTCATCTTTCACCGGCTCCCTCTGTGTCTAACCGTCCAGCCCCACTTCCCCTCTCCCGCGTCCAGGCTGAGCACAATCCAAAAAAGAGAAAAGACGGCTGTGCCGTCCTACGATCCCAAAAGGGATCGGAAAGTGGTCTCCTGCCGTCCGGTCGGAGGCAAGGCAACAAGAAGCTATGGCTCCCTTCACTAGCGCTTTCCAACAAAACTAGTCGCGCGACGCCTCAGTGGCGCTCTGAGCATTCAAGACAGCCTTTGAAAGGAACAGAACCATGACCAAGCAACAATCGATCAAGACAGACGACGCCAGCGTCGTGATCCTGCAAATCCCACTGGAGATGCTTTCCATCTCCGATCTCAACCCACGCAGGGCCGTTTCCGATGCCCATATCGCAAACCTCGCTGACAGCATTGAGCGCTTTGGCCTCATTCATAACCTTGCAGGCCTCATGGATGAGGACGGAAAGGTGGGGATTGTAGCAGGCGGGTGTCGCCTTCGGGCCATAAAAGTGATTGCGGAGCGGTCCAAAGACCACCCTTTCGCGACTGTACCTGTCAAGCTTGCTGCTGACGCCGCCGAGGCCGAGGATTGGGCCAGTGCAGAGAATGCGGCGCGTGAGGATATGACCCCCGCCGATGAAATCCGCGCCTTCGGACGCATGAAGTCGCGCGGGGCCACTGCCCCCGAAATCGCTCTGGCCTTTGCTGTGACCGAAGCGCGTGTCTATCAGCGTCTGGCCCTTGCGGGCCTGCCCGCGCCGGTGTTGGACGCACTGGCAGATGGTGAAATCAGTCTTGGCACCGCCAAGGCTTTCACGCTCTCTGATGATGAGGCACTCACCTTAAGCATTCTGGACCAAGTGAAGGGACAAGCCATCTCCGAGAGTGCAATCAAGAACGCGCTGCATCCCGATGCAATCAGGGCCAGCGACCGCCGCGCTAGGTTTGTCGGAGTCGACGCCTATGAGGCCGAGGGCGGTGCGGTCACGCGCGATCTGTTTTCTGAAGAGGTCTTCCTCGCCTCCCCTGCCCTTCTGGATCAACTCTTTGCCGAGAAGCTAGACACTGCATGTGCTGATCTCATTGAGGCGCAAGGTTGGGCATGGGCCGAGACCCGCAGCGAGGCTTGGTTGAACTACTATGATCTCGATCAAATGAAACTGGCCCGTATTTACCCCATCGAAGGCGAACTGACCGAGGCGGAGGCCGAGGAATATGACGAATTGGCGGAACTGGCCAACGGCGGCGTGCTGGATGAAGCGGGAGAGGCACGGCTGTCCACATTGCAGGCCATCCTCGACGGTGACTATTCTACAGATCAAAGAGCCCACGCAGGCTGTATCATTCTTGTAAATGGTTCCGGCAAATTGGAAGTAACCGCAGGCTTGGTACGACCCGAAGACAAAAAAGCAGCCGTTGAAGCAGGCGTTCTGCAAGCGCCGCAAACGTCAAAAACGGATACGCCGAAATCCCCCTACTCGCAGAAACTCATCACCGACATGCAGGCGATCCGACTTGCGTCGGTCCAAGCTGCCCTGCTGGCGAAGCCAGAACTTGTCTTGGACCTGTTGGGTTTTGGTCTATCGGACGTCTCAGGCAGTTTTGAGAGCGTCTTTGGCATCCGACTAGACCGCCCGACCAATGCGCCAAGCGTTGAAGATGGATTCTCCCGCGAGCCGCGCTTAGATCACGGGATGGACGTGAGTGAATCCTGGCAGCAAGGAACGCGTGTAGAGAATCTCTCCGCGGCGTTTGTCACCTTCCGTGAGAGCGGGAAGAAGACTCGTAACGCCAAAATCACTGAGGCGATCACACGCACCCTGCCCTACCAAGCTGGCGATCCAGCATTCTTCAATTTGATCGCGGACGAAGCAGGCGCAGATATCCGAAAGCATTGGACCCCGACCGCAGAGAACTTCTTTGCGCGGGTTTCGGCAACCTATCTTATTGATCTGATGTGTGAATTCCTTGATTGCGATTCCCGTGACGACCGCGTCGCTGGCTTCGCCAAGCTCAAGAAGGCCGAAAAAGCTGAGAAGATGGAAATGCTGGTGAGCGATCCCACCACGCAAAAGCTGATGGGCCTGACGCCGGAGCAGAAAGCCAAGCTCGACAAATGGGTGCCTGGCTGCTTTTAACGGTTTCGTCGCGGGAAGAACCAAATGGCTCCGCCTTGGCGGGGCCATTTCATTAAGTCGATGGCACACGACCTGCCTGCAATTTGTCAGGCGGAGAGGCAGACGGATAAGCCCCCTGCCCGTCGAGGAAATAGCGCTGCTACAAAATTCGGAGAAATTGATTTGATCCGCAAAAGCTGGCCTTCGTAGGGAATGGAGAGATTGTCTGGATTAAGCCCTATCTTTCTACCAGCTGGAGTTCGCAGGTGTTCAATTGCACGTCTTTAGGAAGTAGCTGACACGTATGCTGTCGGTGGATCGGCTGTTTCGTTGCTGTGGTCCTTGTTGATAGTGCGCATGGGCCTCTGTCACATTACCTGCCAGACTTACCAGATCATGGATGATCATTTAGTCTCCCAGATTTTGGATGGGCCTTAGTTCCGTTCCAAGCTATTGAGGTTTTCGAACATCGTGTGCCGTGATGGTCCGATCAGACCGCAGCCGCTGTCTCTTGTCCTTTGAACAGGTTTTCGGGTCGCATCATGTTCACTCGCGCGGCCTGCACAAACAGCATCCAAGGACTTCTGCCGCTGCACTCATGACACGGACGAGGGTGTTAACAGCTGTTAACTGCGTCTGCCTTGTCATACATCTTGATCGGGCAGGCTGCCCGGTCACTACCTGTTGATATTTTTCTTGACTTAACAGCGTGAATCACTGCTTAACTGTTTCAAGTTGCGCAAATAAGCAATATTGAGCGGGAAAAGAGCAACCATGTTTCAGACAGCACCGATTTCGGCCGCGTCCCAATCCGATGTCACCGAACAAATGGCAGCACGGTTGAAGACGGCTTTGACCACACATTTAGAGCAAGTCTATGCGCCGGATCAACGCAAGTCTTTGCGGCTGTTCAGCGCCACCGAGACGGCTGATCTGTTGGGCGTGTCCGGGCAATTCCTGCGTAAGTGCCACAGTGATGGATCCCTGCCAGAGCCTGCTGTCAACAAAGGTGGTCGTCGGTCCTATTCGGGGGATGAAATCTGGGCGATGCGTCAGGCGCTTGAGGCTGGATCGCGCAGTCCTGGCAAGTATGTACCCGGACGCCGCGAAGGCGATAAGCTGCAGGTCATCCAACTGATGAACTTCAAGGGCGGCTCGGCCAAGTCGACGGCGACGATCCATCTTTGTCACTACCTTGCATTAAGTGGCTACCGCGTATTGGCCATCGATCTGGACCCTCAGGGCAGCCTGACAGGGTTTTGTGGTTTACAGACCGAATTGGAATTTGACGGACCAACGATCTATGACGCGCTGCGTTACGAAGACCCCCTGCCCTTGTCGGATGTCATCGTTGATACGTATTTCCCCGGCCTTGATCTGGCCCCTGCCCGTTTGATCCTGAGCGAGTTTGAGACAGAAACAGCCGTAAACGCGGGGCGTGGAGCTGCGTTTTTTGAGCGCCTGTCAAATGCGCTTGCGCCTGTCGAAGGCAATTATGACATCGTAATCATCGACAGCCCCCCTGCACTTGGCTTTTTGACGTTGACGGGTTTGTTTGCCGCAACATCCGTGTTGGTGCCAATGACGCCAAGCATGCTTGATCTGGCGTCGACCCAGCAGTTCATTGAGATGACATCGGCTTATCTTGGTGTCATCGAAGATACTGGCGTGCGCATGGACCATGACTTCTTCAGTTTTCTGATTACCCGTGACGACCCAAGCGATATTCCCAGCCAGCAGATTGTATCCCTGATGCGTGCGTTGTTTCAGGAACGGATCATACCCTCGACCGCGCTGCGCAGTACCGCCATTGCGGATGCGTCGATGCTGAAAATGTCGATCTACGAAGTTGCCCGTGCCGACATGACCCGCAGCACTTATGACCGCGCAAGGTCCAGTATGGATTCAGTAGGATCTGATATTGCAAACTTGGTGCAGCAAGCATGGGGGCGTAGCTGATGGCACTGAACAAGAATAAGACTGGGATCATGGCGGCGATTTCCGCAGCAACCGAAGGCGAGGCCCCGATCAGCCAGAACCGCGCGCATCGCTCATTGCCAAAGGGCACTGTGGGATCGGTCAGGGCCGGTCTGGGGGGGATTCAAGAGATTGATACCGCGTTGATCCTGCCTTGGGGTCCGCAGGACAGGTTGAAGTTAACAGCTGTTAACAGCGCCAACGAAGATGTCCTTGACCTTGTGGAAAGCATTAAACAAAGCGGCCAACAAGTGCCTGTCTTGTTGCGACCAGCGGGCAAACACGATGGCAAGTTCGAGGTCGTTTATGGCCGGCGGCGTATTCTGGCGTGCCAGCAACTTGGCGTGCCTGTCAAAGCGCTGATCCGTACCTTGGACGATAGCGAAGCCTTGATTGCCAAAGGGCTTGAGAATGCCAGCCGTCAGGACCTGAGCTTTTATGAACGAGCGCGTTTTGCGCTAGCCATTCTTGATCAGGGGCATTCGCGTGACCAGGCGCAGCAGGCTTTGTCGATCAGCAAGAACACATTGTCCCAATTGGAACGTGTGGCGCGGTTGATCCCGGACCGCGTGGGTGAGGCGATTGGTCCGGCCCATGGGGCAGGGCGTCCTAAATGGATGACACTTGCCGCAGCGTTTGAGGGTGGGGCGATGACAAAGACCGACGCAATGAAAGTCTTGCATGGTCTATCGGACGACGCCGGTTCAGATGCGCGGTTGCAAGCCGTGCTTGGCAGTTTGAACAAACGTGGGCCGAAAAACGCACGTCCTGTGCAGCGCGCGCCGGTGGATGGTGCCCTTGTGAAATCCACAAAGTCATCCGTGACGGTGACCATTAAGCGGGCAGGGGACACGACAGCATTTGCAGATTGGTTTGATGAAAACATCGACCGTCTGATCACAGAATCCTATCGATCATTTCGAAACGGATCGGAGGGTAAGGGCAGTTAACACCTGTTAACCGCCGTATTGAGGACATGAGTAGACAAGGAGGATAACGCAAAAAGAAACCCTCGAAACCGGAGTTCCGAGGGCTGCAACGCCCAGATAAAATCCAAGGCGCAGATTGTCTTCGCACTTCAATCTTAGCAGTCCCCGAATCACCGCACAACAAAAAACGCCTTTGGGCGAACGGGTATCTGTAGCGTTTTGATAAGTATGGATGAATCGATGAATTCGCCCTACGGGGCAACTGGGCCCAATGGGTCCCAGACCAACCGTGCTACGCCAAATGGATGGCGGCGCGTCTCGCGTGCACTTCTGGAAGCGGAGGAACTGGCCAACAGGGGCACTGGGGTAGCTGTCGACAAGGGCAGGGCATTCGTGGCGGTCAAACGCGTGGGTGCTCACATCGGCTTGAAAGCCGGTGACATGATGCTCCTCGACACGCTTGGGGCCTTCACACAGGCCCAGGACTGGGAAGAGGGGCAGCGTCCGATCGTCTGGGCGTCGAACGCCTATCTGATGGAGCAGACAGGCTTCTCGCTGTCGGCCCTCAAACGCCACGCACGACGTCTGGCCGAGAGTGGCGTGATTTCCTTCAAAGACAGCCCCAACGGCAAGCGTTGGGGGCGTAGGGATGCAGATGGCGTTATCGTCGAAGCCTATGGCTTTGATCTGTCGCCACTGTCAGCCCGAGTCGATGAGTTTGAACAGTTGCATGCCGCACTGCAGGTCGAGCGCGCGCTCTGCCAGCGGCTCAAGCGCCAGATCACGGTTGCACGCCGCATGATCCGCGCCCGGATCGAAGCGGCCATCAGCGGGACGCTGAGAGGCCCTTGGACGCAGTTTACCGCGCTCTTCGAGGAGCTTCTGGGCCGTCTGCCACGCCGCAATGTCGCCTCAGAGACGCTTGAACGGCTCTTGGCCTGGTTCAGCGAACTCCAGGTGCGTGTCGAGGCGGCCTATCTCAAAGCAACTGCGGCAGTGGACATTGTGGAAAACATCTCTGAGACTAGTGCACAAATCACTAAACAGACTCAAGAAATGAACCCCAGGGAGGTCATTTCCGACCCTCATATACTAATTACAAACCAACTTCATCCTGTAACCTGTAAGTCCTCTGAAACAGAGAACGCGGCGGACGTGGTGCCCAATGCGCTGCCGGAAAAGCAAGTGGATAGGGAGTTGGAAGAGTGGGTGGCCGAAACGCGCAAAAAACGTGGTGCGGCGCTCGACTTGCCCACGGTGATGCAGGCCTGTCCTGAATTCGCGTCCTGGGCCCGCTATATGGGCGGGTATCTGAAGGATTGGGGCGATCTGCACCGGGTTGCGGGGCAACTCAGGCCGATGATCGGCATCTCAGAACACGCCTGGGACCTCGCACAGGAGCGGCTTGGGCCGCAGATCGCGACGGCGGCGCTTGTTCTGGTGTTTGACAAGCATGCGGCGGGCGAAGTGGCGTCTCCGGGCGGATATCTGCGGGGTATGGTCGAGAAGGCCGGGGCAGGGGAGTTGCATTTGGAGCGCAGCTTCTATGGCCGGTTGAGCGGGCAGGCGGCGTGATGCCTATCTGTCAGATTACCGTGCCTACAGGCCGGCAGCTTTGGTCAGGTTCACCCGGAACCGGTCGCGGCGACGCTGGTAGCGGCGGGTCATTTCGGCCGAGGCGTGCCCGAGCTGCTTCTGGACGTAGCGCTCGTCGACATCTGCAGAGCTGGCCAGACCAGCGCGCAGGCTATGACCCGAGAACAGGGCGAGGCGGTCTTTTTCGGGCAGGTCTGACTGGATGCCGCTCTTCAGAACGGTGGTCTTGATGAGACGCGCCACATGTTTGTCGCTGAGCCGGGCGTCCAGCGCCGTTTTGCCATCGCGCGTCGTGCGAACGAATACCGGGCCGAAGTCGATCCTTGCAAAGTGCAGCCATTGCTCAATCGCATGCACGGGGCAGGTCTGGTCCGAGGATCCCCGGCCGATCTCGACCTCGCGCCACCCGGTTTTGGCATTCAGGGTGAGCACGGCGCCGTCGTCGAGGATCTCGATCCACCCACCCGACTCAATCGTGTCGTCTTTGCCAACATCCAGGCTGACGATCTCGGAACGGCGCAGGCCGCCCGCATATCCCAGAAGCAAGATGGCGCGATCGCGCAGCCCACGGAGGTCGAAGTCGAGTGTGGCTACCATGGCGAGGATGTCTTCGGGCAGGATCGCTTCCTTCTGTACTTGTGGACGCACGTGCTTGCGTTTGATACCCGCGAGCACGGTTGCGATATGACGGTTTTTGCGATCAAGCGTGAAGCCGCGCTGCGCGTAGTTCCAAGTCAGGCCAGAGAGGCGGCGATCAATCGTGCTCACCGAGAGGGGTCGGGACGCCGACTGCGATGGGGCGCCATTCGTCGGTGCGGCCAGGTCGGTCAGATAAAGTCCGATCATCTCGGGCGACGGGGGCAGGGGCTCGGTCCCCCTCAGCCTGCACCAACGCGCAAAATGTTTCCAGTCCGCCGCATAGGCCTTGATCGTGTTCTCGGCGGTCGCGGCTTTGGCATAGTCGCGGGCGGTGTCGACCAGCCGGTCAAGCGTGCCGGAGCCGGCGACATGAGCGGGCAAGGCGATCGCATCGTCACCCACACGTTCTCTCTCGTCGCGCGGCGCTTCGTCCGGCGCGTCAAAGGGCGCTGAGATCGATGTCTCGGCCTCCGACGGCTGATTTTCAGGTGTTTTGCTCATGTTTCTCAGCATAGTCTTCTTACGTCCGATAAGGCAAACTTATTGGACATAAAAAAGACCTGTAAGGTGGGGCGGTTTGAGTGGTATTTTCTGGAAGTAAGCGCCGGGCTGAGATAGGGTTGCGGCATGGCATTTCCCCAACCAGACCTTGCTGACGCTCCCGATACACTACCCCGGATGCCGCCGTGGGTCACCTCTGCGCGCGCCGAAACCCTTGAAGATGTGGCGTTTTTGTCAGGATCGGCACTGGCGACGCTGCATCTTGTGGTGGGGCGTGACGACGTCCCCCATGCCTTGTTAAGTGATAGGCTAAGCCTGACCGCGTCAGAGGCGTGCATTCGTATGTTGGGCAGGTCCGAAAGGGCTGGGGAGATCCGGGACGCAGTGCATCTGCTGAGGCCGGGCGATCAGGCAGGGCCGGCGGGCGCGATCTATCTGCAATGGCAGCGCGCGACTGCAAGACCTATCTCGGTGAAGGCGCTGCAGCGTGCCTTACCTTACGCAACTGCTGAACAGATTGCCACGTGGCTGGATATGGGGCGGGGTGGGCCGGTCATGCGCGCCGCGACTGTTCTGGAAACGGTCCTCACTACGCATCCGCGGGAGGAGGTCTTGGCGCTGATCCTGGCGGATGCCGTCTTGGCGCAATCCTTGGGATGGACCCACGTTCTGCCGCTTCTGGCGACCGGTTTAAAATCGCGCGATTTGCGCATGCGTGGTACGGACCTGCAGCTGGCTTGTCATAAAGCGTTGGTCTCCTCGATCGGTGTGGCGCTTCCGGTCGCGGCCGATCTGACCCGCCGGGCGGCTGACCTGCAGGCCGTCATCCCAAAGCTGCGAGCGAAGGGGGCAGCGGACGCGGTCGCGTTATTCCTGTCGAAAGATGCGCTGTCGCCGGCGATCGCTTTGACTGGTCGCACTGGCATGAGTGACCGCGCCGCGCGCCGGTTCTGTGATCGGTTGGTGGGTCTGGGCGTGGTGCGCGAATTGACCGGGCGGGACACGTTCCGGCTGTACGGGGTCTGATATGGCAAAGGACCGGCCTGACGCAGATATCGACCGCGAGCTGGAAGACCTGCCGCATGAACTGCGTTGGCGGGAATGGATGCGCCGGATCGAGGCAGTTCTGTTTGCCAGCGCGTCGCCGGTACCGGGCGAAGACTTGACCCGTGTCGTGGGGCAGGGGGTTTCGGTTGATCTGTTGATTGAAGATCTCATCGCGGATGTGGCCGACCGGCCCTATGAGGTTGCGGCCGTTGCTGGTGCTTGGATGCTGCGCACGCGCGCGACCTATGCTGCTGTGATCCGCGCGGCGGCGGATGTGGGCGGACAGGATCTAGATTTGCGCGAGTTCGACGTCGCCGTTCTGGCTGCCGTGGCCTACAACCAGCCGATTACGCGCGATGGGCTGAAGGACATTTTTGGTAAAGAGATCAGCCGTGACTTGATTGGGCGGCTGCATGCGCGTGACCTTATTGCCACCGGCCCGCGCAGTCCGCGGCGTGGTGCGCCTTATACGTTCGTGACGACGGAGAAATTCCTTGTAGCTTTTGACTTGCAAAGCCTACGGGATCTGCCAGATCGCGAGCAGCTGGACGATGCGGGGGTGGGTGCGGAGTAGGCTGCGGTTCGTGAGTTCCGGTGCATCACGAGAGGTTTGTACTATTTGTTATCGTTTGGCCTGTCCGTTTCTTTCGTTACAAACAGCCTGCAATCAAATCTTGGGCTAGGCTGCATACCTTGAGTTTTTAGGAAGAATTTCATTTCAAAAGGCATGAAACGAAAAATCGGCTCGAAAATTTTCTTGGTGAGTGGCCGTTGTGTGTCAATGGTGTTCAGGTATGGTCCGTCGAGTCTTAACTTTTACGCATGTCACATGCGCGATAGTTGAAATTTCTTGACTCAGGACGTGATTCGATCTAACTATCTCGCATCATAAATGCGCGAAAGTTAGAATTATGCTCTATCTCATCGGTGAAAATCTCGACAAGACCCGCGCTCACTACCAAGCTGAGACGGGGAAAATCGTCCAACTTATGCGCGGCATTTATGTCGATACCGATACCGATGTCGATATCGATGCAATTGTTCTGCGGAATGCAGTGCGGATTGCACATTATCTTTATCCAAAGGCGTATCTCTCGGCAGCCAGCGCCACTCTGCTCGCACCGACGCGAGATGGTCGCTTATTCATAAGCGGGAAACGAAATCAGCGTACTCGGATCAGGTCTCTGGAGATCATCCAGAACGTAGCGCCAGATCAGCCAGCGGTCGCGACTGCCATTGTCGATGACGGGGCAGGGGAGTTCAAAGTCGCCGTCTCGTCGATGCGGCAGCGATTTCTTGAAGCCTTTCGGCAACGCAGCGAGCACGCCAGCGCGATTGATGAAGGGATGCGGACCGAGATCGCCGCGCGTCTTATTGAAGAATACGGCAGCCCGTCTGCTGCAGCGGATGCGGTTTGGGCGCTAGCGCGCGAAAACAAATGGTACCGCGAGGGGGAGCAGACAGAGCGATATTTGTTGCGTTCTGCTGTTGCGGTGGATGTTCGCAACGAAGCAGCACTTACGTTCTCGGTTGCTTGGCATGGGCAAATCGTCGGTCAGCTGGGTCATGACGGTTTTGAATGGCGTTGGCAGCCACAAGACAATTTCAATTTGCCGCTCGTGCAGCAGCGGGTTCCTGGCAGGCTACCCCCCTTCATCCTCTCACTGTTGCCCGAAGGATGGCTGGAGAAGGTTCTCAAAGACAATGACGAGCGTGCGGTTCTGCGCTCGGGCAAACGATATATGTCCAACATTACGATCAGCGAAGACGCAGCTGAGCTCGCATCGCTCCCCGTAGACATGCTGTCTGTGTCGTTGTCCCGACATGCCCGCGACGGTGTGTTTACCGGAAACTATGCGGGTCCGGGGCGCGGAAAGCTTGAAGCAGATTTCGAGGCCGGGCTGGCGCGCCTTTATGAGAGGCCGGACACACCGCGCCTGTCTGGCGTTCAGATCAAGGCGCCAATGTATTTGGCGCAGGATGGCCAATTGTCGCCGAGCGCGGGCTTGCCGTTCACTCACATTTTGAAGCCGGCGGGAACTAGCGGATTTCAGGCGCTTCCCGTGATCGAGTATCTTGCCATGACTCTTGGCCGTGCTTCAGGGTTGGCGGCACCCGACATTGCTTTGGTAGCAATGCCGGATGACATGCCCCCTGCTTTACTGGTCGAGCGCTTTGATATTCGCACATCGCCCGAGGATGAACGCCGCTTTGCTTTGGAGGATCTGTGTTCGGTCCTCGATCTGCCCCCCGATGCGAAGTATGATGGAACAATCGAGAGGATAACGCGTGCAGTTCGACCGCTGTCGACATCTGCCGGGGAAGATATTCAGTTGGTCATCAAGCGCGCCTTATTCGCTTGGTTGATCGGCGACGGCGATATGCACCTGAAGAATTTGGCGCTTCTAAAGACTGCCGGCCCTGTTGCGGATCGCTTCAGCACAATTCGCCTCGCGCCGCTCTATGATGCGGTCACGACGCGGGTGTTCCCGAGTCTTGAACATGATCGCATGGCCCTGAAACTGAACGGCAAAGATGATCGCTTGCGGCGTCGTGATTTCATGCAGGTGGCGGCGATCGCCGGCTTGGCTACCACCGGTGTAGGCGAAGAGATTGACCATTTTTTGCAGCGCTTCACCGAAGCTATAGACATCGTTTCTGTGCCTGATCTTCCCGGTATGGACCGTGACATCCAGGAGCGAGCAGAGGCGATGGTTGCCATTTGCAGGGAGCGGGCTGCGGCCTTCACCTAAATATAGCGACTTTGTACGTCGGTAAATCAAAGCGAAAACGCTGAATCAAAAAGGGAAATGTCACTTGGCACTTAATTGTAAGATTGCGGTAGTTTTTGAAGGACTGGGCAGTTAATTTGAAACCAAGAAGGCCTTCAGTCTCAAGTTAGCTGCATCTGGCAGGGGTCCGGCAGTCCGAACGCCGGGTTGCTCAGATGGTCGATCTCGTCGGCAAGTGGGGCGGTCATGGCAGTTCGGCATCAATTCAACTTCGGAGTATCAATCTCAGTTAAAGTGCTAAGTTACAAACGTCAGTCTCAAGTTAACTGCCCAGTCTCATATTAGGTGCTCGCGCAAGCCGCTGAAATCATTGAAGGCGCGGTCTCAGATTTAAGTGCCAAGTGACAAGGGGGTCAGGTTTGAATGCCGATAGGGGGTCAATGTTCAATGCCGATTGACAGTGGTTTCCTTTGATGGTTTGGTTTGCACCTCCATCAAAACGGACAACCATCATCTCCATCAAGAGATGTGCCGTCCCCATTTCAGCTTGCTGAGAAGGGGGCGGTGTCAGATCACATCGAGACTAATTCAGCTATGTCTGCCAGCTTCCGATTGACACGTCCGAGTACACAAGCCGAGTTCTGGTTTCCTCAGGTTGCACGACCGACGCGCGCGCAGATCGGTTCAAGCATCGCCCAGATATCATCGACGACGTCCGCGAGGCTCATGCCTTCGATCTCGGTGGCTTCGGAGTAGGCGCGCCACTGAGCAGACTTTGTTGTGTCGGCGGCGAATACCTCGGACAAGCCTGGCGGTCGGTTCTTCGGCACTTCCGTTTGTCGTCGCTCAAAGGTTTTCTCAATGCTGGTCCGCAATTCGTCCATATTGAGATCGACGGCCTTCGGCAGTGCCCAAAGGTCATAGTAATCCTTCATCCGACCATTGATGATACCGAGTGCCACGATGGCCTGGAATTTCTCTGCGATAACCGTTTCGGGGGAATAGGCGCGCACCGATGCGGACGGAAAGTCGAGCAGTGAGCCATAGTCGAGTGTGTAGTCGGGATCTCCTAGCGCGTCTCCGAACCCGACATCGATCGTGATCGGGATCCGCGTCTTTTCGAGAAAGGCAGTCGTCTTCAGGCGTATGCCGCCGTAGACCTGATCGTCCCTGATCGGTGCTGCCGTAAGGTTGGCGTCGTCAAAGATCAGGCCGTCTTCTGCGTCGTTTGCCAGAATATCGGCGATGGCGGCCTTCAGGGTTTCCTCGTCCTCAGCGCCGAACGACAGGAAGTCCACGTCCCGCGTAAACCGGCCTGTGTCCTTGGTCCAAAGGGTTACAAGCATACCGCCTTTGAGGACGAAGCGGTCGCGATGTGCAGATATGGACAGGCGGTAGATGAGTCGCTCCAAGCCAAAGGCCACCAGTACGATGTCGAAGGCCTGCTCTTCCTCTCGCGCAAGGTTCAGAAGCCTTTGGCGCACCGATGCCGCGATGTTCTTAGGTGTGTCAGCCATTTGACGTCACCGCCTCGAGGTAGGGGCGCATCTGGTTCCAGGCGCCGTAGGTCTGCGCAGCCTCAGCAATCTCTGACGGTGTGGCCTTACGCTGTTCAACCGCGGCCTTCAGCGCCTCGATAGCGACGGATCGATCGACAAGGCGCTGGTTCCGGAATGCGTCGGCAAGCGTCTTGGGAACGGTATACATCCTGAGCGCTGTCCCTCCCACCAGGCGCTCCTCGATGCCGCCCGAGAAATAGGGTTCGCGGAACCGGACGGTTCGGATCTTTGGATATGTGATCTTCGGCTCCCAGTCTTTGGCGCCAATCGCGATCCAGACACGACGCGGCAGTTGATCGGTTAGGCCGTGGTAGGCTAGGACCGACGTGAGGCAGATCGCGGCCTTGGGCGCGCGCTTGGCGACTTCAATGAGAGTTTCGTGCGCATCGGGCGCGCTGCTAGGCAGGCCGTAAAGACCCCGGCCAAGCCGTAGGACTTCGCCAGACAGCACCGAGCGTGAGATCGTTGCGGCTGAGACACCAATATCCTCAAGATCCCGTGCGCGCGCTGGCGCATGGGATTGCAGGTATTCAAGGAGGCGTTGCCTCTGTGTCGGATCGCTTGCCACTGATGAGTAACCTCGGACAACTTCGCGTTTCGTCCGAGGTTTTCTAACACGGCTTATTGGCGACTGCCAAGTTCGATCTAGTAGCTAGGTGTTCAGTCCCGGCATCTGGTGGATCGGATTTAAGATGAATCGATCTGGCTCAGAAGTCCAGATTTTGCAGATGTATTCGTAAGGTGTGAGGCCGCTGAGCGTTTTGAGGCGACGCGCATAATTGTAGGCATCCAAGAAGTCGCCGAGATGGATACGCAGTTGGTCGTGGTTCTCATAGTGGTAGCGTCTGACGGTCGCGTCCTTGATTGTGCGGTTCATGCGCTCGACCTGGCCATTCGTCCAAGGATGGTTTGGCTTGGTTAGGCGATGCTCAATGCCATTTGCCTCGCAAATCATGTCAAACCGCATGGGCCGAGAATATGCGGTGTTCCGGTTGCGTGGTTGCTCACAAAACTGGATGCCGTTGTCCGTCAATATTGTGTGGATCTTGTACGGCACCGCTTCCAACACCGCCTCTAGAAATTCCCATGCAGTCTTGCGATTTGCTTTGTCCACGGGCTGTGCGACGGCAAACTTGCTGGTTCGATCAATGGCTACAAAGAGATACAGCTTGCCTTCATTCGTCCGAAGCTCCGCGATATCGATGTGGAAGTAGCCAATAGGATAGCGTTTGAACTTTTGCCGCTTGGGTTTGTCGCCCTCCATATCTGGCAACCGGGATATGCCATGTCGTTGCAAACAACGATGCAACGAAGAGCGCGTCAGATGTGGGATCGTTGGCTGCAAGGCATAGAGGCAATCATCCAATGGCAGCAGTGTATGACGCCGGAAAGCCACGACCATTGCTTCCTCATCTGTGCTCAGAACCGTAGAACTGGGTTCAGTTGGCCCAGTCTTGCGATCTTCTAGCGTCTCGCGCTTACGCCACTTAGCAACCGTTTTGACATTAATCCCAAGTTCCCGGCTTAGCGCCGCGTTCGTAGCTTGCGATCGCTGTATTGCTGCTCTGACGGCGTGCGTGGTCGTGGCGCTCCCATGACGAACTTGTCCCACAATGCTTCCTACCATTCCAAAGAACAGATCGCACCATCAAACCATGGGACAAAACAACTAGGATAACCCCTTTCTATGTTGAGAGGTTCAGTGGGGCAGGGGGGTCATGATCAATAATATAAGCCTCGGAGCCATCTGATCAGAAGCCAAAAAACGTAGCCGAAAAACACTAGCATCAAGACTAAAAAGCCGAGAAGAAGAAAACCGAGTATTCCGATATTACTCACGATATAAGGTCTCCTCGACCTCTGCTGTCCTAGCACGTAAAAACGAGCCTAAATTCCAAATAAGCCTTAAAAGAACGAAGAAAGCCAAAGGCAACAAGAAAAACGCAAAAACAGCAAAGTAAAGGCCAAGCGACGTATCAAAGGTAGTCATAACAACGATATCCTTACGTTTGAATCAGTGATGGCAGCATTGAAACAAAAAACCCTTTGAGGGTAAAACTATCGTTCAATAGAACAACGCAAAAGAAGACCTAAGGTCGCTGCGCGCGCGGCCTATACTTCTTTGTGTACCTACGCTGAAGTGCAGTTTCTGATATGTCGCCTTATTCCAATCGGTTCTGGATTTCCAACAGCTTGGTTTCGAAGACCTCGGCGGGCGTGTGATAGTCGAGACATTTGCACGGCGTGGAGTTAACGCGGTGGCAAATCGACATCAAATATCGATTTGTCAGCGCCGTCGGTTCGGTCGAGCGGGCAGATACCTCCGCGGCCTGTTGTTCGTGTTCTCGACGGTGCCTTTCTGGTGGGGTGCCTGTGGATCACAAAACCACGCGTCCGCACTGATGCCGTTTCTAAGCCGAGAACTCGGTGCAGCGATCAAAGGTGATCGACCGGCGCGGGTCGGCGGGCGGGGGAGCCAGCCCATGGATCAGAGCCTTCATGATTGGTTTTGACTGGCGATCTTCGTTGCGCATCACCACGGTGAAACAGCTCACATGCTCAACGAGCGATATCACGTTCACCTTCCCATGCTGTTTGCGGAGCATCATCAGGTCGCATTCCCGGTGGCCGAACTCCTCGCGTTCAGAGATGTGCTCAGGCCTATGGGATAGGCTTTGGTTATCAAAGATATGCGTCCGGTTTTACCTGCGGTAGCCACGCGGTCTGCGGCGGCGGCGATATTCGGGCAGGTGGCGATAGAATTGTTCGTCGCGACCGTCCTTGGAGTACTCTGTATCAGTTGACGGCATCTGCGCTGCACGGGAGCCCGCAAAGCATCCGGCAGTACAACGAGCTCCGGCGTCTAGGCGCCGAGAAAAAGCAACACGATATCAACAGGGATGTCGCCACGGCGCAGAGGTTCAAGCGTGCGCAGCAGGCGCTCCATGACCAACATATCGAGGAGCATGGGTGTGAGCCGCTGGCGTTTCCGCATCCCGACGACATCATCATCGATCCGCGTGACGGTGTGCGTGTCATCGGGCCATGTAATCACGATGAATACGTCATGATGCGGAACACGCAGTTGGTCATTGATGCCTGCCTGTGGCAGCACGCCCTTGATCAGCGGGTCATGGGGCGGGGCATGGACGACACGCCTGCAAGCGGCGCCCTGCTCGTTGCGATGTTCCTCGACGAGACCCTGCCGCGCCGGGAACAGATCAGCCCGTCGGACATGGTCTTGATCACGATGCGGCGGGAGGTCATGGCCAAGCGGCAATTGCTCAGGGAAACACGACAAGCCTGGCTTGATGCGGGCTACATCGTCAAGCGCGGCGCAACCATGTGGTCAGAAACCCGCATGAAGCAGATACTCTGCATGCTGCCAGAGGCAATCCGTATCTGTAACAATCCCGATATCGACGAAGAGGAAGAAATGCAGGCGCTGCAGGACATGATCCGCCAGCGGATGGTGGGTGCTACGGATTGAGCCGGGAGGCCAGCTTCACCGTCTTGCGCAAGCGTCGGAGAGCTGATGTGCCGCACAAAGGAATGCATAAGAACTGCGCGCGTGGAAAGCCAACCAAATGAAGCTGCGGCAATACCAGCGGTCAGAGCGCCATATCTTCTGGCGTCTTACCCGCTGCAAGTGCTGCGTTGAACCAGTCCGGTTTGCGTCCCTTGCCAGTCCAGGTCTGCTTCTTGTCATCAGGGTTGGCGTATTTGGGCTTGCCGCGCACGGCTGGCTTCTTGGCCGTCTTGCGTCTGGGTTTTGCGGGTGTATCAGCCGTGCCGGTGATATCGGCAAGCGTAAACCCATGCTTCTTCGCGGCCCGCTCGGCGGCAACAAGTGCGGCCTTCTTATCGCGCGCGGCCACCTTCGCCAGGGCCTTGTCGATATCGGCTTTGAGCTTCTCCAGCTCTTTGCGTGTCAATGATCTCAAATCGGTTTGCATATCATTCTGTCCCAAATCTTGCTCAGCAGGTTAAATGACAGAATGTGAGAGGAAGCAACAGATCTGTCGTCACTTGTGGCGTGTTTGAGAACTCGCTTGATGCAGCAATGCGCAGGAAGCAGGCGTAATTGGGCAGACCCTACACCGAGGTCGAGCTCCCGATAGGATCACAGTGATGCTGTGAGAAAGGGAGACAGAGAATGGAATACTTCGTTGGCTTGGATGTGTCGCTTCGGTCCTGTGCGCTACGCATTGTGGATGGGCGCTGCAAGGTTTGCATGGAAGCTCGGCAGGTCAGCGCCACACTTTCAGCTATGCGAAATAAGACCGACAAAACGGACGCCAGGGGCATTGCGCAGATATTGCGGACCGGGTGGTTCAGCCCCGGGCATATGAAGAGTCGGGAGGCGCACGGTGTGCGGGCACTGCTCAGCAGACGAAAAGCATTGCTGAAAAAGACGATTGACTTGGCTAACGAAGTGCGAGGTTTACTGAAGATCGTTGGCATCCGCCTTCCTCGTTCCATACCACACGGCAACTTTGATCGCCTTGTTCGGCCTATGATTGAGATGGATGACGTGCTCGCACATGCAATAATCCCCCTGCTCGATGAACGCGCAGTTCTATTCCAGCACTATCTCGAACTGGACCGGCGGGTGAAAAGGGCCGCGTCGCAGGATGAGGTTTGCATGCGGATGATGACCGTGCCCGGTGTCGGTCCAATTGCTGCATTGACCCTCAAATCGGCAATTGATTATCCGACCAAGTTCAAAAAGTCTAGAACAGTGGCCGCACATTTTGGACTCACACCGAGGCGGTATCAGTCCGGCGAGTACGACAACCCGGGCCGTATCTCCAAAGCAGGAGATGGAAATGTACGAGCGACTCTCCGTGCGGCGTCTAATGTACTGCTCATGCGGAACATCGGGGCACCGCAGATCAAGTCGTGGGGACTGCGCCTCATGCGAACAAAGGGCAGACGCCGCGCTGTGGTTGCCGTCGCCTGCAAACTTGCTGTTATCCTGCATCGGATGTGGGTCGATGGCACCAATTTCCGTCAAGAACAGGTGGGAGAACAGACATGAAGCCGTAGCCCACCAATTTACCTGACGGGATCGTCCCTCCGGACGAGGTGTGTGGATGAAGCCGAAAATGTCTGCTGCGCAACTTGAAGCGCGTCAGAAAGCGGGGCTCTCCATTGCCAATCCGACACATGCATGCAGCGGCGCCATCAGCAACACCAAAAAAGACTGCGAGGAGAAGCGTGACCCGGATGAGCGACAAAGATCCCAATTAAGAAACGAAAACGAGCTTGACCTAAACCAGCCTGTGCGCCCTGAGGTCCGGGGGTTCACTCAAGAATTGGCCAGACACACACCAGCAGAAGAGCGTTGGATGTGATTGTCCTTCGGTCATTGCTCGTAGAGCTCAATTGAATACTATCCGCTGAGTCCAACACGTTGAAACATAGTCAAAACCTATTATAAAATAGAAACTGGAAATTGGCGCTTTAGCGGGATGTCGTAGAGTATACTTGATACCAAACACTACACAAGGCAGGCGATGTCATGAAGGAAACAGTGCCAATACTGCTGGTGAGCATCGCAGTTTCGGGTTTCGAATTTGCGGTATTCAGCCTCACTCGCTGGTAGGAGGTGGGCGAGATGTCGGATGAACGGACATTTTCGGCAAACCTGAAAAGGATCTCATCCTTAGGAAGCTCGGCAAGCCCAAGTGAAACGGGAAGTCGCTCGTCGCAAAGAAATTGCCAAGCGTCCACATCGTCGCAGCTATCCTCCATGGACATAGGTACCTTTGCAAACGTCAATGCTTCGGGAGTTGTTATCCGAGTTCGTGCCACCAGCCACCATCGTCCGGAAACGTAGTGTGCGTCTAGCTATTCTTCCAGCCCTGGCGTTCATTTTGATGCGGGCGGGACACAATTTCTGCGTGGGAACGAAGGGTAGGAAAGATAGAGTGGATCCGTCGAATGGGATTAGTCAACCGAACAGTAGGGATTTTCGGGGTAACAAAACCAAGATGTTTGGAAAGGTAAAGATGAACATCGGTGGGTGCACCGTTGACGTGATGCCCTACGCCAAAATGGTGACAGCGCATTTGGAGAAAGACGAAAGGATTAGCGCCAGAGCATTGGCCAAGTTTTTCAAGAGACTTGATGGCCAGCCGGCCCATAGCTTCGAAAACCATTTCAAGCTTCATCACCATCGCGTAAATGCCCTGATGGATCGTATGGGCGACTGGATTCGGTTTGATATTCGCATCAAGCAGGCATGTTGTCGAAATGACCTCACCACGAATCCGCATGTGCTCATCTTCGTAAACGAAGCACCTTGTGAACGTACAAGGGCGATGGATTGCAAGATCATGCCCGCCGCAGAGGTTCCGCTGCTTCCTTTTCCAGAATGTCCCCTGGGCCGATGCCGGATTCGTACTTACGTATTGAGCGAACAGGATGTTGCAAGTCTGACGGATTGACATCAACCTGCTTGTCCCCGGCGCACCATGTATTTCAGTGTCTTTATTGGCGACCCGTCCTCAATTAGGCCCAGCTTGGCGCATGATCCCCAAGTAACATAGATTAGCCGCAAATGAGCTTTGGCCGAACTTCTTGATAGAGCACGATGTGTGAACCTTCGGTATAACTTCGTACACCACGCACAACCTCAGTGCGCTCGCGGCCAACTTCGGCCTGCTGGCTATCCAAGCGAAATGATCAAAAACGCTCGGATGTACGGTTCATCTACGTTTAGTCTCATTATTTGAGGGCGCAAGCTCCGATGTCGCCGAGATTGGCTTCTGCGCGTTTGGTCACCCGATACTGGCTGGTCACGAATTGACGCCCTCTCGTCTGCCATCGTCTCTATGGTCGGTGACCTGGCTCCATGATAGCTAATGCCTATTAATGTATAGTATATTGGTATTTTGCAATACGACAACCCGGTCCTAAAATTTTGGTATGGGAGGCGTTGGATGGATGCTTCTCTTTGCCCACCCACCACCACTCACCCCTCCCTCGCCCTCGAGGGGGGGGTAATCTGAATAGAGAGACTTAGGGCCCGGGGCGGGAAGGGGAGTACAGCTTATGCGCTACTATTTTCCAGGTTCAAATTGGGTCGATGTCTTGCGAGGAGAATGTGTAAATATGTGTGTGCATTTTGACATGAAAGCCTTCCCGAGTTTGCGATTAAAAACTACCAATATCCGCAACGAATTCGATCTTTTTCTTGCAGCCCAGGCGGTTTGCCAATTAATCATTTGTATCCGTCACGGCGCCCTGATGAAGACAACAGCGCTGGCTGTCACTAGCTTTGTTTTGACGCTAGGACTGGGGGTGTCCGCCGCTCAGGCGGATATGGCGATGAACCCGAACGAAACACAAGTAACTACCTCCGCAGGTGATGAGACTTTCTATGGCTCCTCGGGCTTTGAGTATCATGGCGGTAAGAGACTGTTGAGTGCGGAAAGGAAAACGGTGCATTTTGTTTCCAGTCTTTTTAGCTTGAAAAGTGGCCGTGCGTTTGAGGCTTCTGGGGAGCAGCAACTTCTAACCAAAAATGGTTTTGTTTTAGACCGCGGCGATGAAGCTGTCGTTCACCGCTACAGCTTCGGTTGGCTTCGCGCCCTCGGCGAGCTTGATCCAGCCAAGATCATGCGCATTGGCGGTGGCAATATCTTTGCCGTAGCCAGCATCCCCACTGAAAAGGATACAATTCTGGTTGAGGTAGGTCGGAGACGCGGGATTGATGGCGTCCTCTTCGGCGATGTGGGTTACTATAGTGAAATTCGCGACCAGGTGGTCCAAAGCGAAGGCTTCAGCATAAGTACCTCGTTCGATTTCTAAGCAATATTGACTAGGGGGGTCAATGGATTGAGCTATGGTGAGGCGCTCGACTGCTTCTCTTTGTTGGAAATCACGAGCCGCCGTCCGGAAAAGGCCGACACAATCCATAGAGCCAATGAAGGTGAAATCCCAATGGAGGGTAAGCGGATCATTAGCCTGTTTTATTGGCGCTGTCCCGCGGTCTAATGATTCGGCCTTTTTTGACAGCCGTGTCGATGAGATCGACACTAGTTTTGGAATGTTGGATTACGTTCTGTTCAGATTTCGATCTGACAGATCGAAATGGCGTCAAATTATTCGGTGGTCCCATCTGAGGTATCAGTACGATACTTGGTTTCGTCTGGGTGATTTTCGATACGTAATTCACGGCATTTGGAGCGTCGGAATTGAATGACCCGATAACATCGAAGCGCCTTTGGCAGTCCGTGGTCATGATGGCCACTAAAGCGTTTCGAATTTAGTTTGAGACATATCCGGCAGCCTTGAAGTAGTTCCAACACTCTGTTGGGTCGTAGAGATCGCAGATTGATCCGATTGCCTCGAAGACCTCTGTGAATGTTCTGGCTCCGATGCGTCGCAGA
>NZ_JBKQXN010000336.1:0-844 GCF_046762905.1 Yoonia sp. R2-816
CCGCACCTTCAAATATAATTCCACGGTGAATATCCCCAAGCCCTCCCATCAAGTGAAAGGGCCAAAGTGGCCGACTTTTAAGCCGCCCGCGACAACACAACGCCGCCGCTACCGTGGCCGAGTATTGCTCCGCCGATTACACCTCTTCACTCATTTTGTGCTTTGAGTCGCCTAACCTTATCCACGCTTCGCCTTTGTTGGTTTCGACAAGCCTTCCGCAGTATGGGACGTATATCAGCACCAAAAAGTCCTGCTGGTCCTCTACCGTTATAGGAACGCGCTTAATCTCTGGCTTAGAGTTTGGACACATCTGGATATGGAACTTTTCTAGCCTGTTGAGCTGGTCCTCTGAGAGATTCTTGCAGCCAACAGAAGTTCCGTTGTCCGCAACGCCAATGCAAAGGACTCCGCCATCCGGGCTGTTCGAATAGGCACTGAAATAACATGCCAAATCGTCCCAGTTTAGCTTTGGCGTTGTCTTGTACTCAACCCTTCTGTCCTCGCCAAAGAATGGGATCATTCGTTGGCTGAACTTCACCCAGATTTCTCTCGGCGTCCAAAGCTCAGGTGAGTCGCTTACAGAAAACGGTTCATCAAATGGTAGGCTATATTGCTCTGCCGACACACTATATCTAGGATTTATCAGTCAGCCTGCCGATAGGTCAAACGCTTACCAACGACGCGTCGCAAAGCAACTTGGCCACGTTCTGCATCGTCAATACCGTTCGCAATGCGGTTGTTGTAACGGAAGTCGAACTCCGCAGCGTAGCGGTGCAGGTGCTGCTTGCCGCAGTGCTGATACACACCCTTCATGCCGCGCTTGAAGATGCTGTAAAAGCCTTCA
>NZ_JBKQXN010000337.1:0-774 GCF_046762905.1 Yoonia sp. R2-816
CTAACACACCATCAGGTTGACCTGACGGCCAACGCGCCTTGGAACGTGCTTGCTACTTGAGGGCATCACGCCCCAAGGCGCGGCACAAACTGGACGACTTTTGCTCCGCCCCAATGGCCGGATATTACGCCGCCGTTGACACTTTTTTTCCGGGGCATCCCTTGCTTGCGACGGGGTTCTTCATTGCTGACGGTACGATCTGGTCGCTTGCATTGGTGATCGCTGGTTGCGGCGCAATTGAAGGTTTCCGTTCAAAGCGCCGATACTCAGGCAGCTTTGCAGTTGCGATGGCACTTGCAGCGGGAGTAGGGCTCGCCATGCAGAGCTTTTCGTCGGGGTCTCGATCCGAGCGCGAGCTGGCATCGTCTGAGAATTGGGAAGAGGTCGCGACGAACGCCAGCATCATGCCGACGAAGCGCGGGAAAATGATGGCAATCATGACCCATCTGCAGGAGGGGGAGACCTACATTACTGGCGAGAACATTCTGGCATCGCAGGATCACCTCGAAATCCAGATGTTGTGCGATGTGCTCCCCTCCCGGAATGCCACTGTTTACCTCGGTATCCAGGAAGCCGGAACGGGCCGTTCACAGGTGCGCATTCTGCGTCCGGATAGTGATTGCAGGGACCTTTCACTCGCTTATGCCGCGCAAGTGGGTATACCTGGAATGACCGGGAACCTTTGGCCTTTTGCACCTGCTGTCGTTCATCGCTCCGACATTCGCCCCCATACCCAATGGCTCGCCTGCATTGAAGGATTCAGCCTTGCCAGTT
>NZ_JBKQXN010000338.1:0-335 GCF_046762905.1 Yoonia sp. R2-816
GTTGCTGCCGCTTCTTCTTAGCCGGTGTTTGTGTGCCCCCCCTGTTGTGTTTGCGGTGCCCCCCCCACCCCGCGCCCCCCCCCCCCCCACCCCCCACCCCCCCGTAGCCCACTCCCTATTGAGTCCGCCGCCCCCGGCCCCGCCCGCCAGACCCCCTGCCGCCCGCCCGCCGCCGCGGCCTCCCCCGCCTCCGCCCTCGCGTTCACGCCAGTGCCCGTTGTGTGGAACCAGCAGCGCTGTTCTTTTGTTGCCCCTAAGCCCTCGCGCTGGTCATGCAAGTAGCCCTTTGTTCCGTCTGCATTGGGAAGTTCATGCGCAGGGGTTAGAGCTTGCGT
>NZ_JBKQXN010000339.1:0-292 GCF_046762905.1 Yoonia sp. R2-816
TTGCTCAAATCATCAATCGTGTCGTTGCCGTCTCCGAGGCTGTAACGGTAGGTGTCCTCACCACGCCCGCCCTTCAGTGTGTCGTTGCCGACCCCGCCGAGGAAGGTGTCATCGCCGTTGCTGCCAAGCACCAGATCATCACCGTCACCATCCTGATCCTCGACCGACTTCTGTGCAATCCCCTCCAGGTCCAGCACCATACTATCAGCAAACTCGATAAGTTCCATGTCTGCGTAGAGGTTTCTGAAGTGGTCGGTGACCGTCACCGTGTCGCCGTTGCTCACTGTAACCA
>NZ_JBKQXN010000340.1:0-320 GCF_046762905.1 Yoonia sp. R2-816
GTTGCGTTTTTGCGCGCCTACCGTAGTTCTGACCGAACCCCGAAGCAATTGCCCGCCAACAGCATCCGACTCTGCAGTTCGGGCATCAATCAAGTAAGAGTTATCGGTTTGCGGCATTGTCAAGCGGGTCATTTTCCTGTCCGTCTGGGGCATGGTTCTCTGCGAGGTCACGGGAATTGAGCCTCATGATGGTTTCCGTCGGTGGACGTCTCCAATGTTTTTCGCGAGGTATGCGGTTTTCTCCGCATCCCCACCCTTCAAAACGAGATAGATCAACCTCCGTCCCGTCGGGACTTGGCTCCCCGCTTCGCCGGGCGGGT
>NZ_JBKQXN010000341.1:0-4897 GCF_046762905.1 Yoonia sp. R2-816
GACTTGATCTGCGGAAACCATCAAGGCCAGCGGACCTAAGAACCGCGCGAACAGGCCGAACACAAGACCGTATCTGACAAATTGCTAACTGCTTCGAAAAAAGTCTTGCTTTGCAGGGACCATCCACACAGGACAAAGCAGAACTTGGATTTTCCACCTTTGCTCACGCAGCATTACTTGGCATTTGCGGCGGGTTCTACGCTGCAGCGCAGCCCAAGTCGCGGAAGCGGTCATTGCCGAGCAGCTTTGGTGGCCTCAGCGTGCGGCGTTGCAGGCGCTTTGGACTCAGCCGTGACAAGAAAAACGGCGCCCGGCGAAGGGCGCCGTCTTATTGCCGTTTAGAACTGGATGTTCAGGCCAATCTGAGGTCCGTGACGTTCGTAATCTTCGCCAAACGCGCCACCATAGACTCGTATTACTTGGAACCCTATCTGATCAGGTAGCAGTGGATCGCTTCACTGCCGTCCATTGAGACATCTCAATAGGTTCATCCCAATTGAACGCATAATCTACGCCAGAATGCCCTGTTGCGCATTACATGGAGACCAGAATGGCGGACGACGAGACCGAAGCAAAAGCAAGCAAAACGACTTACATCAACATTCCCGAAGCTGTCGGGGTGTTTGATACGTTCGAAGCCCAACAGGCTGCATTTTATGATTTGCGCTCCGTGGGGTTTCACCACTCGGACATAAGTCTTTTGGGAAGCCAGGAAGCCTTAGAAGAAAAGCTAGGCAAAGCCTATTGGCGCGCGTCCGAGCTTGAGGACGACCCAAGAGCGCCAAGAGCGAATTTCGTGTCCGAGGAGGCAATCGGGGAGCTTGAAGGCGCTATCGCGGGTGGGTTCTTCTTTGTGGGATCCGCCATTGCCATGACGGCCTTGTTGACACCCGCGAGCACAGCGGCCGCATCGATTGCCGCAGTAGCCATCGGCGGCAGCCCGGCTGCGGTCATCGGGACGCTTCTGGCAAGGCGTGTGGGAAAGCACCACAAGGAATACTACGAAAACCAGATCGGGCACGGCGGGATCCTGATGTGGGTCCGAACGCGCGACAAGGAAAGGGAAGACCTCGCTGTTAAGATCATGAAAGCGCACTCGGGACGCGACGTTCATGTGCACGGCTGGAGCGAATAACGGTCTTTCGGTTTCTGATCGCACGCTAAACATTTCGATAACGAGGATGTAACGCATGGAACATCAACGCGCCGACAGTATGCAGACCCCCACCGGATTTGCTGTTAAACAGTGGCGACGACGGCTGTACGCGACTGGTCTTGCCATGATCGTTCTCGGCACTTTGGTAATCGTCATGCCGATTGTGAGTTCTTACACAGTAATCTTTCTGATCGGTACCGTGCTGACATTTGGCGGTCTGCTTGCAGTGCTGTTGGCACTACCTTTTAGGGGGACACCAGCCTTTGTCTGGATGTTGTTTGCTGGCATGTTTCCACTTTGCGCCGGACTATACTTTTCGGTCTTTCCGGCGTCAGGGCTGACAACGCTCACATTCGTTATTGCTGCAATCCTGCTCCTCACCGGCGTTTCTCAGAGCGTATCCGCGTTCAACATGCGCGGTATCAAAGGGTCAGTCTGGGTCTTTATGTCGGGTCTGATCAGTATCGGGCTGAGTGTTCTGATTTTTGCGGTGCTGCCCAAGGCGTCCACTGTCTTGTTGGGCATTCTGTTGGGCCTTGACCTGATAACCACCGGTGTGTCCCTGGTATTATTAACCTCTGCCATGCCTCACGTTGCTAAACACAGTTAATGCATTGTGATCAGCTTTTGTGTGGTTCGTTGATTTGAACAAGTACGGAGCCCTTCTGCGACATTGGAGCAGTCGCAGCGAAGGTCCGGTTTTAAGAATAAGCGTCATCAGCGACGTTCCCGTCCCACGTTGCCGTTGTCATTGCGGAGGGCAGACGGAAGTAGCTGTTGGCCATGGCGCTCAATCACCCGAACTTCGACCCACTTGCTTTGATATCCAAGTTTGTCAGTTCAATCCAACCGTTGACGAAGCAGCTGAGATAGTTCCTGAAGCCGATATGGTTTACGCAACCACAAAGTTCCGTCGTTGGGCAAGGTGCCCTTTTCCGCATAGCCTGAGGTAATGATGCATTTGATATGTGGGTATAATCTCTGCACTTCTAAAATCAGATCGGCACCGGACATGCCGCCTGGCATCACCATGTCTGTGAAGACAAGATCAACATCAGTGGTCTCGGCTAAGACTTCTAGTGCTTGATGCCCGGTTTCAGCTTCCCGTACGGTGTATCCCAGACTATCTAGCCGGTTGATTGTCAACTTTCGGACGCGTGGGTCATCTTCCACCACCAAAATGGTCTCACCGCCCTTTTCAACAGGCGGAGCACCCCGAGCATGTTCGGCAGTACCATCTTTCAGTTTGGCCGCATCAGGAAGATACAGGCTTACGGACGTGCCGTGACCAAGTTCACTGTAGATTTCAAGGTGACCTTCGGACTGCTTGGCAAAGCCATGCACCATGCTCAGTCCCAAACCTGTACCCTTGCCTACTTCTTTGGTAGTGAAGAATGGCTCAAGAACGCGGGACTGGACTTCCTGAGGCATACCAATGCCGGTATCGCTGACGGACAATCGAGTATATCGTCCGGGTGCAAGTTCATCACGTTCGCGCGCCGTTTCCGCATCAAAATCTATATTGCTGGTTTCGATTGTGAGGTCGCCGCCATCGGGCATGGCATCACGCGCGTTTATCGCAAGATTGAGCAACGCGTTGTGGACTTGCGTCGGGTCAGCGAAGGATTTTCCAAGCTCATCTGCTAGCTTGATATTCAGTGTGATTGTCTCACCAAGCGTACGGTCAAGCATATCTCGAAGGTTGCGTACGAGCTCATTGAGATCGATTTCTTCCGATGCAAGCGGCTGTTGGCGGGCGAACGATAGGAGCTGACCTGTTAGCTGCGCCCCGCTTTCAGCGGCGCTTGTGGCGTCTTCCAGCAACGACGCGGCAAACTCATCATCGCTGAGACGGTCAGCAAGCAGTTCATTATTGCCGATGACCACTGTGAGCAAATTGTTGAAATCATGCGCAATACCACCCGTTAGTTGACCAATTGCATCCATCTTTTGCGAATGGCGAAGTCGCTCTTCCATGTCTAATTTCGCAGTGACGTCGGATTGAACGCCTATGAAATGCGTTACCTCGCCTGCATCATCGCGGATCGGCGATATCGTGACCTCAACGTAAAAGAGAGAACCGTCTTTGCGGTAGTTGCGCAGTGTCTCATGTACCGGCACTGCCTGTGAAATGGCCGAACGGATATTGTCCAACGCTCGCTGATCACGGTCGTCACCCTGCAGAAAACGAGGGTTTCGGCCAAGCAATTCTTCGGCCTCATACCCTGTCATTTTTGCCATAGCGGCATTTGCGTATATGATGGCGTTTTCCCCGCGCCTGGCATCGGTAATGAGAACCCCGGTGTCGATTTCTGCAATTGCCCGTTCGCGTAGTCGTAAGTCCTCGGTCAACTTGAGCTGTTCGGTCACATCCCGGATGATCGCCACAAACAGGGAGTGTTCATTAAAACGCATCAGCTGAAGCGTTACATCTACAGGGTAGGTGGTGCCGTCTTTCCGCTGATGGATGGTGCTGAACGTAAGCAGGTTTTTGCTCCCATCCCTGAGAGGGGCAATTACTTGTTCAAACTGGTCTTTTGACATCTCCGGTTTGATGTCGACTGGTGTGATATCCAGCAATTCTTCACTGGAGTAACCGATGTTTTTTCGCGCTCCAAAGTTAGCCTGTACAAATCTCAGGCTGTCAGCGTCAAACATGTAAATCTCGTTGAGTGAGCGATCCAATATTGCGCCCAACTGATCGCTACGTGAGCGCTCCGCTCTTAGTTCGGTCAAGTCTTGAACAACGGCAACAAAAACAGGTTGATGTTTCGTCTTCAGTAGCTGCAATTGTGTTCGGACGGGATACGTGGAGCCATCCTTGCGAATTTGAACTGTTTCGAATTCCTGCCATTCTTTGCTATCGTCTCTTAATGGATCGAGCAGGTTTTCGATGTTTGCCCGGTCGAGTCCGTGGACAAAATCCCAAGGCTTCAGACTGGACACTTCTTCGGTCGAGTATCCAAGATTAAGTCGCGCCGCGCGGTTGGCGTGTACGATCTGATAGGTTTCGGCGTCCGAGATATAGATTTCGTTGACGGAGTCTTCGACAATTTGAGCAAACTGACGGGTTCTGCTTTCCGCCTGCTTAAGCTTGCTTTGGTCTCGTATGACGCCCGTGAACATGCGACGACCCTGCACAAACATCTCGCTAACGGCCAGATGAATTGGGAACACTGTTCCGTCTTTGCGCTGCGCCTCTACCTCTCGCCCGATACCAATGATTTTCTTCTGATGCGTGGCCTTGTAGTGGTCCATATAGCCGTCATGTTCATCGCGATATGGAGCAGGCATCAGCATCTTGACGTTCTGGCCAATGACCTCGCTGGCTGCATATCCAAGCATGCGCTCGGCCGCATGGCTGTATGACGCTATCAGACCTTCTTCGGTGATTGTGATAACGGCGTCAGGTAGAGCGTCCAGGACGGAGTTTAGAAGGGCTTCTGCATCGATAGTATTGGGCAAATTGTCGACCTTTCAAGAGATCGGAGCAGTCTGCGCACCTTGCCCGCATTTTAAGGCCCAGACAAGTTAGCCCTTACTCAGCGTTTGTTTGTGGAGGTGCGTCTCGTCTGGACAGGCGCAACCGCGTTACTTCGGCCTTGGACGTGTCGCGGTTTGATGCCGCTCCTTTGATAGCATTTATTGCAACAAAGGAGACGAACTATGGGACTGAAACGGACGGACGAATTCCGTGCTGATGCGGTGCGGATCGCGCTGACGAGTGGCCTGACACGCAAG
>NZ_JBKQXN010000342.1:0-1243 GCF_046762905.1 Yoonia sp. R2-816
GCAGACAGATTGAGCGTGTCGTCCCCGTCACCGCCGTCAAAGATTGTCCGGATGACCTTGTTGCCTTCCGCATCAAAGAGCTGAGAATAGATTTCAAAACCGTCAGGCGTATTAACCTGGCCATACGAATGCCAGCTGATCGCAAACCCGCCATCTTCCAGGCCGACGACATCGGGATACATCTGGTTGTGATAGATCCACTGCGTGTTCACCTGGAACTCGCCGCCGACTGTTGAGCCGTCAGCGGCGTATTTCTGACCATGAATACTGGCACCAGATCCATCCTGGCCATAAGATGTCCAGGTTGCTACAAATCCACCGTCTTGCAACCCGGACACCGAAACCCAGTACTGGTTATACTCCGTGGCGGTATTGATCTGGAATTCGCCACCTGCTGCTGAGCCATCGGCATTGTATTTTTGGCCATAGGCACCCCAGAATGCACCATCCTGATCAAAGGATTGCCAGGTGACGACAAATCCCCCGTCTTCCAGCGCCGTGATTGAAGGCTCGCCTTGTTCGCTTGCCGTGTGCGTGTTGATTTGGAACTCCGCGCCAAGGGGGGTTCCATCAGCGTTGAAACGCTGACCATAGATACCAAACAGGTCTCCATCCTGCAGCGCGGACTGCCAGCTGACGACAAAACTCCCATCCGTAAGCACGGTGACAGTTGGCCAGATCTGTTGCCCCGCAGTATGCGTGTTCACCTGGAACTCGGATCCCGATGGCGTGCCGTCCTGGCTAAAGCGCTGCGCAAAGATGCCCCCCTGATCACCATCCTGACCGTACGAATACCACACGGCAACAAACCCCCCGTCGTTCAGCGCAGCAACGTCAGGTAAGCTCTGATGTCCGTCAGTTTCGGTGTTGAGCTGAAACTCGTCTCCGACGGGCACGCCGCTTTCATCAAAGCGCTGGCCAAAAATGCCCTCGCCTGAACCATCCTGATCGGTCGACAGCCACACCACCACGAAACTGCCATCATTCAGACCGGCCGCAGAAGACAGCCACTGATCTCCGGAGGACGTCGCATTAATCACCAGTTCTTCGCCAATAGGCGTACCACTTTCGGAAAACACGCGGCCATGGACCTCATAGCCCGCAGCATCGGCCTGACTACTTGTCCAGGTGACCACATAGCCACCATTGACAAGCGCTGTGGAGCGGGCAAAGGCGCTTATCGTGTCCGTACCGAGATTATCGCTGACCCGCTGCTCCGCTTCCAGTCTGATGGTAAACTCGC
>NZ_JBKQXN010000343.1:0-298 GCF_046762905.1 Yoonia sp. R2-816
CTCGATGACGTCATCGCCAGAGACGGATCGTTCCCACCCTCGCCCAAGCATCCAATTGTACCACTCCATAGCCGACCGGCGCTTCTGGCAGGCGTCGCCATCGTGGAGCGCGCCGGCCCGGAGATGCTGCAGATGCTGCAGATGCTGCAGATGCTGCAGATGCTGCAGATGCTGCAGGCGCATACCTTTGGGCACAACAGAAACCGGTTCATTGAAAAAACTGACCACCTTATCAACCCGGCGTTCGGACTGCCAGGCCCCCGCCAGATGCAGTTAATATGAGACTGGAGACACTCGT
>NZ_JBKQXN010000344.1:0-262 GCF_046762905.1 Yoonia sp. R2-816
CTCGATGACGTCATCGCCAGAGACGGATCGTTCCCACCCTCGCCCAAGCATCCAATTGTACCACTCCATAGCCGACCGGCGCTTCTGGCAGGCGTCGCCATCGTGGAGCGCGCCGGCCCGGAGATGCTGCAGATGCTGCAGGCGCATACCTTTGGGCACAACAGAAACCGGTTCATTGAAAAAACTGACCACCTTATCAACCCGGCGTTCGGACTGCCAGGCCCCCGCCAGATGCAGTTAATATGAGACTGGAGACACTCGT
>NZ_JBKQXN010000345.1:0-362 GCF_046762905.1 Yoonia sp. R2-816
GGAAGATGGGGTATCGACGGCATCACCTCAACCACCACAAGAGACCTCATGACATTAGTGCCCCCTGTCGCGTGCTTGCTTTGATGCCCGAGGTGAGGGAGCGCACCGGCCCCCCGATTGGGGGGCCGGTGCGCGACTGATTGACGGGTGATGTTCTGCACCGCGCGTTTGTCCCAACGGACCAACACCCCCGCAGCGCAAAGTACCCCCACAAAAACGCCACCCGGGGGCCGTCTGGTCGGGCGACTTGGCGCCGCGGGGGTCTTGGGCGGTTGTGTCCAAAGCGCGGTGCACCACATCACCCGTCAATCTGTGGCGCACGGGCCCCCAAATCGGGGGGCCGGTGCGCTCCCTCACCTCGG
>NZ_JBKQXN010000346.1:0-56713 GCF_046762905.1 Yoonia sp. R2-816
TTGCAAAACTGTCCTTGATTTTGGCGCGTCTGTAGCCGCAGCTCCGAGAAGCGGACATTTGTTCAAGGCGCAGCATCGGTGAGTCTGGGCTCTCTGCCGTCATCTGACAGTTTTGGTCGGTTGACTAGTGCCAGCCCAAACCGGACATTTGTGTCTCCGATCCATCCAGTCGTTCAGCCGGCAAAGTTGCCATTCAATCGCTGCCACTCAAAGGCAATCATCTTGCTCTCCGCGGTCCCCAAACCGGCCTTGGCGTTTTGGTCGAAGCAGATTGACCACATTGACACACTGCTGAGGAACACCCACATTAGAGGAACGACCGACAGTGTAGCGGTGCATAACCTTGCCAGCCTCCTGTGGGCGTCGGTCGTCTCCATTTCTACCGATACCATTGCGCTTCGCTTGGCCAAACCCGAACTCGTGCGCAAGTCTGGATTCCACTCGCAGAGATGACATCGGCAACCCCTTTTCTCCAACCTTTAGTGTTGTCCTGCTGCATGAACTGCATGCAAAACAAGAAGACGTCTGCGAGTTGGATCATGCGGCTGTGATGCGACCTAGCGAAGTGAACCGTGTCAATAATGTTCTCAATGTTGCGCCCACGGTTCCAGTGTGTTCCGCCAGCTCGGTAGCGAGACAACGATGCAACTGACGGACCAACAAACGGTTCGTCATAATCTCCAAATAACATCCCGACGCTGTCCAAACTTTTGAAGAGGGAGTCGGCCTGCTCGATAAGATACATGAAAGCAATCTCTTCAGGTGGCGTAGGCGAGTGCGTAATGTTGTCTGGAATGATCCGAATATAGAGGCGTTTAACCTTTTCGTGCTCGATGATCGCCAACAGCCTAGTCAGAATTTCAAGTCGATTGGTAAATTTACGGCCTTTGAAGTTACCTCTACCGCCAGATATTTCCTTGCCATGAAACTCAGTTTCTTTGGCTAGCAGACGCGATCCAAACGCATATTCGGAGACATCATTGACCGCGTCCTCAACTAATGGAACGTCGGCTGCATCCACACAGATTGCACCAAGCCAAAAACAGGGCTGTGTCGGCGGGTCATATTTCACTTCGTCATAGTAGAGAAGATGCATAGAATCAGTCTCTTACAGAGTTCCATAGTTGGCTTAGCTAATACAACTTCGTGAGAATAAACTCCACCTTAAGTTGTCGCGCTTCCACCTCATTATCCGGACCAACGCCTCTGATCCTCCCACACTGAAGTGGCCCTCCGCTATATTGAGAAAAATGGAGTAAACACATGGCAAACAAGCGACCGAAGTAATAAGAGATTGTCACGAATTTACGGCAGGTTGAGTTGCTGGCCAGGGGTGAACGTCCGCTATGCCTGATGCTCTGACAGCGTCGCCGACTAGATATAGACGCGGCAATTTGAAATGGAATGAAAATTCCAGGCAGTATTGAGAAAGATTCATGAGTTGAAAATCCTTGAATTCTAATCTTCTGCGACCCGATTAACTGCCTCTTCGGTATCGACCAAATTTTCCCCTTTAGGCTTGAATGCATCCAGCATTTTGTCCAGCAGTTGCGTCCAATAAACCCGCTTCGCGCTCTTGGTAAGGCCGGCCTTGTCAGTCACCGTATCTATAAGCTCTAGATAATTACGATTACTCTCTGACATAGATGTTCGCCGCAAAAATAGAGGTAGAAAGAAAATGAATATACCAACTGCTACATAAAACACCGCACTTGCCCCGCCGAAAGCAACAAGTAACGCATTGTGAGGAAATGTCTCAGCGAATGCTGAGATCACACCAGATAGAATAATCCCTAGTAGTAAACCGCCACACAGCCGCGTTGGATGCGCACCACCGAGAGCCTTGGTAACGAAAGATAAGCTTTGGGTGAACTGATCCCTATCCATTAAGGCCTACCCCCCGAGTACTTTACTATCCATTGAGTAATCTTTTAGGAGTTCGGTTCTCAGCTTTTCAACTGCCTTATCACCAAAATCGTCATCACCTGATATATTTTTTTTGCGCAACCACTCCATAAATTCAATGGCTTCAGACAAGTTCAACCCGTAGTAGCCCATATAGACCCGGTACAATTGCAACCCCCGGTGCATAATCACGATGCCAGTCAGTCCAAGCGTAATTGGAAAGAATTCATGTAAAAGTCCACCGGCGTAGCTGTACGTGAAAACACACATTGCAAGTAGAAAAATGATAGATAAATAAATAAATCCTTGATTCTTGCTAACCATTAGCGATGTCTCTGAGGAAACTCGAGCTCTTGCAGTACCCTTCACGCCCAACCTAGCGGTGTACTCTGCTATAATCTGATTCATCGCTCGACTCACAAATTTGGGAGAAGGTGCAAAAATCATCTTCATCCAGGGAACTGTTTTCAGTGGTCGCCTCGTACGATCAGCGGCCAGATTGCGTTTTAGAAACCTTCTAAAAAAAGCTCCAAATACCACTGTGATTGTAGTAAGAGCCAACAGATATTCTTTCCCTAGATGACCGAAGTAAGCCGGAACAAGGAACACATCGGCTGATTCTACATCCGATATGATAGCGTCGTAAGCAGTATTCATTGCGCCAAAAACAACGACCAACGTTAACAGAATCGACGCCCAGACAACGGTAGGTATCGCCCAAGCAACCGAAATCATCCTCTTTAACTTTCCCCACATAATCTACTCTCTCATAGCAATAATATAATGAGGCAAAGCATCGGCGCTTGGCCCTTTGCGTGTCAACCTATTTAATGCTGGTGTTCAGCTGCACTAAGGGCTCGCTGCCGACTTCAGGCGGTTTTGGTCAGATGACTTGTGCCAGACCGAATCGGACATTGGGTTACAAAGCGGGTTGGCCGGTCAGCGGAGAGGCTGTGTGGAAAGGGGCGGTACTTACACGATCACTAGCGGTGGCAATAGGAACTACAGTGGGTGCTAAAAGGCAACTGTCAGATGACCGGCTAGTCCTGCAGAACACACCTTCAAGCAACGAACCTATTTGTAGTCGCAGCTAAAGCCCGCTCGCAGTATTTGTGTGAGTGCTAGTCTGACCCGCTATAATGGTTCTAGCGCCACTAGCAGGTGCGTCGTTAATATGCTCACAAGCCGCTGTTCCGCCCTCAAATAACCACCCCTGTGTCTCGCTTTCGTTGAGAATAAACACCGACTCCACTTCCGGCATATTTTGCCCTAATAGGGGACCAAAGCAAAACCCCGATTGAATCGACGCGTAATAAATACTGTCTGTAATTCTGCTCTGAGGTAGAATAACCCGCAATACCCCGCCTGTATCAAGCCGAATGCTGTTCGGTTGCCATTGCGAGAAACGCTCGTTTGCATCACTGATCGTGTCTGCAAGAACCATGATTGGTGTTAAAGTCATTGCAAATGCCAATGGTCTAAAGAATTTCATAGTACCCCCCAAAATTTGTGTCATCGAAGTCTCACACAACAATCATACTCTCACAAGTCTAGAGCAAATGGATGCTAAGGAAGGCATGATTGATCTGTCTGACGGAAAATCTGCGCCAAAACCAAAAGTCAGCTTGGTCCGACATTAGCCGACCTCAGGGACCCTGACGCGCCCGATGAAGCCAACAGAAACAGTCGGATGAGTTCGGGCACCATCGGGTTTTGCACTCGCGGCGAAAGTCCGGTTCGGTAAAGCTGCATTGCTGCGTAGCCAGCCCCGATGAACGGTAGGAATGGGCCAAGCATGCCTTGGAAGCCACGTATGCTTTGCAACTTTGCAGTGTCCGCTTTCTGCGCATCGCCGACGTTGCTGAGACATCCTGCGAACGATCACCTTCCCACCTTTTCGACTGGACTTGTGCTGAACAGGAAGCGGTAGTGTGTGTGCGTTTTGCGTGAGTCTCCGCCCGGTCTGTCGGGCTTGGGTCAGTACTGGGGGCAAGTTGCCCTCCGGTTTGATCAAGGAGACAGGCATGACGACGACCAATGCACAACAAGAGCCAGCGCGTAAACCAAACAAACCGACAGCACGACGCAAGACTGCTGCAAAACCCACCCGCAAGAGCTTGCTGATCAAGGCCTTGTCCAAGGCGAAGCCGGTCACGGCTGCCCGGCTCGCAACATCGCTCTCACTGCAACCCCATTCGGTACGGGCTGCGATCAGCGGGTTGCGCAAGGAAGGCCTGGTGGTCGAGACCATCAAGTCACAAAGCGGTGGTCCAGCAAGCTACCGGATCGTCCCACAGGCTGCTGAGAGTGCCAAGCAGGGTAATGATGCATGAGGGCGGGCAATGATAAGACCGCCGTCGTAACCACCCTCGCAGCGCTTGCCACGGCTGAGCGTGCTGAGCTTCTCGCCCGGTGGCGCCGTGTACATGGTGCGCCGCCACCCAAGAGCCTGTCGGTCGGGTTCTTGCGCAAGGCCCTGCGCTATGAGGCCCAGGTCGCCGCATGCGGCGGACCAACACGCCAGGTGCTGCGCGATCTGAAGCGACAGGCAACGTCTGACACAGCCGCGTCCCCCAAGGCGGGCCTGGCGCCGGGGACACAGCTTGTCCGTCAATGGAACGGGCAGACCTATCGCGTGACAGTATCAGAGGCGGGTTTTGTGATGGAGGGACAAACATGGACCTCGCTCTCCGCCCTGGCGCGCCACATTACCGGTGCCCATTGGTCCGGCCCACGCTTCTTTGGGCTTGGCAAAGGCACCCGCCAAGCTGCGGTCCAGCAGGCGGTGCTGCGTCCGGGGTTGGTACGGCCATGACAGTGCAACCCGCCACAACAGGGAGACGACGTAAAATCCGCTGCGCGATCTATACCCGCAAATCGACCGACGAGGGTCTGGAACAGGACTTCAACTCGCTGGATGCCCAGCGAGAAGCCTGCGAGGCCTATGTGGCCAGCCAGAAAGCAGAAGGATGGGTGCTGGTCGCGGAGCCGTTTGATGATGGCGGCTATTCCGGCGGGACATTGCAGCGCCCGGCCTTGCAGCGCCTGTTAGCGGCCATCGCGCAGCGCCAGATTGATCGGATCATCGTCTACAAGATCGACCGGCTGACCCGCTCACTCGCAGATTTCTCCAAGATCGTTGATCAACTGGATGCGGTGGAGGCGAGCTTTGTCTCGGTCACACAATCCTTCAACACGGCCACCAGCATGGGGCGGCTGACACTCAACATGCTGCTCAGCTTCGCGCAGTTCGAACGCGAGGTGACGGCGGAGCGGATCCGGGACAAGATCGCCGCCTCGAAGCGCAAGGGCCTCTGGATGGGCGGATCGGTGCCCCTTGGATATCTCGCAGAGGGGCGCACGCTGAAGATCGATCCCGAGACAGCCCCAACGATCAGGCGCCTGGTCGCGCTCTATCATGAGCATGGGTCTATTGTTGCCGTCACCAGATGCGCCAAGGAAGAGGGGCTTTGCACCCGGATCGTGACGGACGCGGCAACAGGACAACGTCGTGGCGGCAATCCATTGAGTCGTACCCATATCCACCAGATCCTCAGCAACCCGATCTATGCCGGGCGCATCCGGCATCACAAGGCCATCTATGAAGGACAGCATCCCGCCTTGATCCCGCCTGATGACTGGGAGGCCCTGCAAATGCAGCTCAGGACAGATGCTGCGCGCCGCCGAGGCAGCCAGAACCGTGGCGCACGCGCAGCCCTCTGTGGCAAGATCTATGATGCGCAGGGGGAGACACTGACCCCGACACATACGGTCAAGGACAAGACCCGTATCAGGTATTACATCTCCCGCTGCCTTGTGAGCGGTGCAGCAAAGGACCATCCCCATGCCTGGCGCTTGCCTGCTGTCAAACTCGAAAACGAGATCGCCGCATTGATCCAGGCGAAGCTGGCAGATGCCGCCTTCATCGCAGCCCTGCTGCCAGAGGCCGATGCGGCCACGCTCCAAGATGCCATAGCTGCCGCAACACGGTTTGTTGCGGCAAACGCGAAAGACCCAGCCGCAACTACACTACAACTCATTGCACGCATCGACCTCGGCGCTGCCCACATCCGATTAACACTTGATGTAATCCAATTAGCTCAGATCCTCGGGATTGACCAAGAGATGCTGGATGACGCGCATCTGGCCTGGGACGACGCATTCACACTGAAGCGGCGCGGCGTTGAAACGCGGATCATCCTTGGTCAGGCGGGGGCCAATATCGATCCGGTGCTCTTGCGCAACATCCATCAGGCGCGGCTCTGGTACAGCGAGATCATCGCGGGCAAGACGATCACACAGCTCATAGCACGTGATGGCGTCTCTCGAGGCAGGCTCAGCCGCAACCTCAATCTGGCCTTCCTCGCCCCTGATCTTCTCACACAGATCACCACTGGCCATCAGCCTCTTGGCTTTACATCCGAATGGCTGAAGAGCAATGACTTACCCGCCGATTGGGATGCGCAACGCGTCCTGTTCAACGCGCTGTAAACCACCACTAAAAAACTTCTTCAGCTCCAGTTGACCCATGGTCAAAAAACGGACCCGGCGCGTCGGGTACTTGAGACATACGAGCGAAAGAGTGCGGAGATCACAGCAGATCAGGTCTCAGGTGCAAGAATAGCATCCGATGAGCTTTGAAACGTCGGGAGAAAAGAACGCCAGAAAAACGTTCAAAAACAATAGGTTAAGTGTGGCGGAGGCTCAGGGATTCGAACCCTGGGAGGACTTTCACCCTCGTCGGTTTTCAAGACCGGTGCATTCGACCACTCTGCCAAGCCTCCGTCCGCGACGTGTTAGCGTCCAAATTGCGATTCGGAAAGGTCGATTGTCCGTGATAAAATCAACAGCAAGCTCGCGTCTTGCAGCGGCTTCCACAATGTCATGACGATCGCAGCGAGGAAGGCCCTTCAGCACGGGCGAAACGAAGCGGACCGACGACCACCAAACTAACCTCGCAAATGAGGGAAAATCCGCCGACAAAATAGCCATCAGCCTTTCAAAAAGGCAAGGCCGACGCTATCGTGACCACAAAATTGGGGTGCGCCTGCGGAATGTCGGAAGGACAACCGATACCGTTTGCGCAAAGTCACGCAAGTATCAAGGCTGAAAAACAGTCAATAACCCTGCAAAAACAGGGCGTAAGTAAAGGGGCAAAGAATGACGGGCATATCTTTTCGCAGGTCGGGGACAATCCGTATGTCGCTGGTGCTGGCCGCAGCACTCGGGCTGGCCGCATGTGACGAAAACGGCGAATTTGCATTCCCCAGCGGCGACGATGCTGCTGCATCCGGCACAACGACGAGTGCCGCTCCGCTCCAGACTACGACGACTGAACAGGATGTTGAGCGGCCTGACCTTTTTGAAGTTACGGATCGCGGCCTTTGGGATGGTCGCCCGTCATTAGGCGGGGCGTGGGTGGCGCATCCCGATGTGGTCGATCCCGAACGCGCGCTGATCCGCAACACGGCAACAGGTGAAACCGTTGTCGGTGCGCTCTTCCGTCGCGAACGTGAAAACCCCGGACCGCTTTTGCAGGTGTCGTCTGACGTGGCCGAAGCATTGGGTATATTGCCGGGTGCCCCGACCGAGCTATATGTTGTCGCCTTGCGCCGCGAGGAAATCACGGTCGAGGACGACGTGCCCGAAAACAACCCCGTTGTGGCCAGCCTTGCCACACCGGTAAATGTCGAGGCGACGCCGCTAGATCCTGTGGCTGGTGCTGCCGCTGCGATTGATGCCGCCGAAGAGGCCGCAGCGCCAGCTATTGATGTCGTGCTTCCTGCCGCGGCCGCAACGGCCGCCGCAGCAACAGAGGCCGCATCAACCGCGACTCCGGAAGCCGAGAATACAGCCGAAGCCGCCCCCGTTGCACCAGCCGCAATGGAAGGGCCGATGATCCAGATTGGTGTCTTCAGCGTTGAAGACAATGCAAATCAGGCCGCGCAGCGCCTGCGTGATGCGGGTGTTCCCACGACCGTCATCGCGCAAGAGGCGGGCGGGCGCACCGTCTGGCGCGTCGCGTCCGGGTCATCTGACGACACCGCAGAGCGCGATGATATTCTGGCAAAGATCAAGGATCTGGGCTATGTCGACGCCTTCGTCGTCGAAGGCTAATCCCGCGCAAAAACAGGAGTTCAGGCAGATGACTTTTCACGCTTTCCGTGCCGTCCTTCTAGGCCTCGCGCTCAGCGCGACAGGGGCGTTTGCCCAATCCTTTGATACGCGCGCAGAGGCGGCGTATGTCTTTGATCAGACAACGGGTACCGTTCTGTTGGCCAAGAACGAGGATTTGCCCCTCCCCCCCGCCTCCATGTCGAAACTCATGACCATCTACATGGCTTTCGAGGCGATTGCCGACGGGCGCCTTGTCATTGACGAATTGCTGCCGGTCTCTTCCGCTGCCGCTGCCTATGGCGGATCGTCGATGTTTCTGGATACAACCGACCGCGTCAGTGTCGAGGACCTGTTGCGCGGTGTCATCGTTCTGTCAGGTAATGATGCCAGCGCGGTTCTGGCCGAAGCCCTGTCGCCTGACGGGACCGAGGCAGGGTTTGCCCGTATGATGACCCAACGCGCGCAGCAGATGGGCATGATGAATTCCACCTTCGTCAATTCCAACGGCTGGCCTGCCGCCGGTCACCGCATGTCAATGGAGGATCTGGGTATTCTGGCCGACCGGATCATTACCGACTTCCCGACATTCTATCCGCTCTTCGCCGAAACAGAATTTGCATTTGACGGACGGGTTCCATCAAACTCGCGCAATCGGAACCCCGTGTTGACCCTCGGCATTGGCGCCGACGGGTTGAAGACCGGCCACACGCAAGAGGCCGGCTATGGTCTGGTGGGGTCGGCCAAGCAGGGTGATCGCCGCGTGATCTTTGTCATCACCGGGCTGGAGACCCGGGAAGCCCGTGCGGAGGAGTCCGAAAAGCTGGTGAATTGGGCCTTTCGCCAGTTTGCCGAAAAAGAAGTCGCACGTGCCGGGTCCCGCATCGCAGAAGCTGACGTCTGGATGGGTGACACCCCCACTGTTGGATTGACAGTGGCCGAAGACCTATCACTGCTCGTCCCCATTCTGAACGAGGGCGAGGTGGACGCCGAGGTTGTCTACAACGGCCCGATTGAAGCCCCGATTGCGGCGGGTGATCAACTAGGTGAGTTGGTGATCAATCTTGACGGCCTGCCTGAAAAGCGGCTGCCGCTAGTGGCCGAAACGGCTGTGGCCCGTGGCGGGTTTGCCACCCGGCTGCGCACGGCGGCGCTGGTCCTTTGGGACAAGTTCGGACCAGGTGCCGAACCGACCGTGGATGAGGTGCCAGAGGAGGCATGACCAAGCCCCGTTTCATTACGTTTGAAGGTATCGACGGTTCCGGAAAATCCACACAATCCCGCCTTTTTGCAGAGCATCTGCGCAAGCATGGGCATCAGGTCGTCCTGACTCGTGAACCGGGCGGCAGCCCGGGTGCCGAAGAGATCCGACAACTGGTCCTGACCGGTGATCCGGAACGCTGGTCGGCTGAAACCGAAATCCTGCTCTTTACCGCCGCACGTCGGGACCATCTGGAAAAAACAATCGAACCGGCACTGGCAGCGGGTCAAACAGTGATCTGTGACCGGTTTGCCGACAGTACCCGTGTCTATCAGGGGGCCACGCGGGGTGATCTGCGCGGTATGGTCGATCAGTTGCACACGCTCATGATCGGGCGCGAGCCTGATCTGACATTTATCATCGACATGGACCCTGAAACCGCGCTTGAGCGTGGATTGGCGCGCAAATCCGGCGAAGACCGATTCGAGGAGTTCGGCCTGCCCTTTCAGGAAACGCTGCGCCACGGGTTCCTGGCCTTGGCTCACGCACACCCCAGACGATGCGTTTTGATTGACGGCAATCGAACGCCTGACCAAATCGCATCAGAAATTGCGGCCTACGCATGAGCGATGACAGCATCCCAGAACCTGACCGGATCGAAGGCGCGCCGCATCCGCGCGAAACCGCGCAATTGTTCGGACAGGACAAGGCGGTTGCAGGCTTTCTTGAAGCGTTCTCAACGGGTCGTCTGCATTCAGGCTGGCTGATCACCGGCCCGCGCGGCGTGGGCAAGGCAACCCTTGCCTGGAAAATCGCCACGTTCCTATTGGCTGATCCGGACACTGGCCTGTTCGGTGAACCGACACTCGCCGTTGACCCCGATCACCCGGATGCGCGGCTGATCCAATCCGGCGCGCATCCCCGCCTCGCCCTGATCCGCCGTCCGCGGGATGACAAAACCAAGAAGCTGCGGACGGAAATCACCGTTGATGCGGTGCGTGCGCTCAAATCCTTTTTTCATATGTCGGCGACCGATGGGGGCCGTCGGGTGGTAATCGTTGATGCCGCCGATGAGCTGAACCGGAACGCCGCCAACGCCATCCTCAAGGAACTCGAAGAACCGCCAGAAAACTGCACGATCCTGCTGATCGCCCATCAGCCGTCACGTCTGTTACCCACGATCCGGTCACGATGCCGCGAACTACGCAGCAGCACGCTGAATGCAGAAAACCTGCAAAAGGCGCTGCAACAGGCCGGGCATCCGGCGGAAAATTCCGAAAGCCTTGCCACGCTGGCCGGCGGGTCAGCAGGCGACGCGATCCGACTTTTGAACCACGATGGCCTGCCGCTATACGCAGAGATCGTCAAACTGCTCGACGGATTGCCGCAGATCAACCGGCCCGCCGCGCTCAAACTGGCCGACAGCTGCGCCGGACGCGGTGCCGAAATTCGGTTCGGCCTGACGCTCGACCTGATCGATCTGTTCCTGTCCCGTGCGGCCCATGCAGGGCTATTGGGCGAACCCCACAGCCAAGGCGCGCCGGGCGAAGCGCGTTTGCTGGCCCGCCTCGCCCCCGATGACCGCGCCGCGCGTCATTGGGCGCAATTGCAGCAGGACCTGTCCAATCGGTCGCGCCACGGACGGGCGGTGAACCTTGACCCTGCCGCGCTGATCCTTGATATGATCTTCAAGATCGAAGAGACGGCGCAAGGTGTCGCCGCAGCGTAAAGGCGGCCCCGTGACCAACCCCAAAATCGTCGATAGCCACTGCCATCTCGACTTCCCCGATTTCGACGATGAACGCCCGGCCATCATCCAGCGCGCGCTGGATGCCGGGGTGGACCGGATGGTCACGATCTGCACGCGCCTGCGACAGGAACCGCAGGTCCGCGCCATCGCAGAAGCCTTCGATCCGGTCTACTACGCCGCCGGCACCCACCCGATGAGCGCGGCTGACGAACCGCTCGCCACCGTGGACGAACTCATTACCCTTGCGAAACACCCGAAGTTCGTTGGCATCGGCGAAAGCGGGCTGGACTATCATTACACAGCAGAAAGCGCTGATATCCAAAAGAAATCCCTGCGCATCCACATCGCAGCCGCACGCGAAACGGGGCTTCCGCTGATCATCCATGCGCGCGCCGCTGATGATGACATGGCGCAGATCCTCACCGATGAATACAAAAACGGCGCTTATACCTGCGTGATGCACTGCTTTTCCAGCACGGCCGAACTGGCCCGCACAGCGCTCGATCTGGGTTTCTATCTGTCGATGTCCGGCATCGCGGCTTTCCCCAAAAGCCAGGACTTGCGCGACATCTTCGCAGCCGCCCCGCTTGACCGGATCCTCGTGGAAACCGACAGCCCCTACCTCGCCCCGCCCCCGCATCGGGGCAGGCGGAACGAACCGGCCTATGCCGCACATACCGCACGGGCCGGTGCGGCGCTGTTTGATTTGCCCTACGCAGACTTCGCCGCACAAACCACCGCCAATTTCGACCGTCTGTTCTGGAAGGCGGCAGCATGACGGACACGATGACCTTCACCATTCTCGGCTGCGGTTCTTCAGGCGGCGTGCCGCGTCTGGGCGAGCTTTGGGGGGCGTGCGATCCCAACAACCCGAAAAACCACCGCCGCCGCTGCTCGCTCCTGATCACGCGGACCAACGGCGATCAGATCACGCGGGTACTGATCGACACCAGCCCGGACATGCGCAGCCAATTGCTGGATGCCGGGGTCGGCACGCTGAACGCGGTCGTCTACACCCATTCCCACGCCGATCACGTACATGGGCTGGATGATCTGCGGATGATCGTCTTCAACATGCGCGAAAGGCTGCAGGTCTGGGCGGATGGCGACACCAGCAACGATCTGCTCGGGCGGTTCGGCTACGCCTTCGTGCAACCCAAAGGGTCTGACTACCCGCCGATCTGCGAGCTCAACGCGATCAAAGGCGATATCACCATTTCCGGCCCGGGCGGCGTGATCACCCTGACCCCGTTCGAGGTCGAACACGGCAACATCGAAGCACTGGGTTTCCGTGTCGGCGATGTCGCCTACCTGCCGGACGTGTCGGAGATACCCGAGCCTGCCTGGGCCAAGCTGCAAAACCTCGACTGCTGGATTGTCGATGCGCTGCGCCGCGCGCCACATCCAACCCATGCACACCTGGCCAGAACGCTGAAATGGATCGAAAAGGTCCAACCGAAACAGGCCATCCTGACCAACATGCACAACGATCTGGACTACGACACCGTCAATGCCGAAACCCCCGATCATATCCACCCTGCCTATGACGGCATGACGCTCAGCTTTCCGATCTAGACGCAACCCTGCGGTCGGGCGGCAAACAAGAATGTAATGCGGCGCAAGCCGCGCCTTTGGATCACACATGGCCGCCCTGATCGAAGTCATCCTGCCAGTCTTCCTTGTCATCGGCTTCGGCTATCTGGCTGTCTGGAAAGGCTATTTCAGCGATGCGGGCGTCGACGGGCTAATGAAATTCACCCAAGGGTTCGCCATCCCCTGCCTGCTGTTCCGCGCCATCTCGACCCTCGATCTTGGCCAGAATTTCGATCTGGCATTACTGGGCAGTTTCTATATCGGGGCGCTCGCCGGATTCCTTGCCGGGCTGTTCGGGGGCCGATACCTCTTCCACCGCGATTGGGAGGACAGCGTCGCGATCGGCTTCTGCTGCCTGTTTTCCAACTCCCTGCTGCTGGGGCTACCGATCACCGAACGGGCCTATGGTGCCTCCGCGCTCGAAGCCAATTATGCAATCATCGCCGTCCATTCCCCGTTCTGCTACGCTGTGGGTATCACGGCTATGGAAGTCGCGCGCAATCGCGGCGGCAATATCGCCAGCCTGCCGGGCAAGGTGCTGCGGGCGATGTTTCGCAACGCCCTGATCGTCGGGATCACACTGGGGCTGATCGTCAATATCGGCGGCATCCCAGTACCCGGCGTCATGACCGATGCGCTGGACCTGATGGTGCGGGCCGCCCTGCCTGCGGCCCTGTTCGGGCTGGGCGGGGTGCTCTACCGCTACCGGCCAGAGGGCGACATGCGCACAATCCTCTACGTGGTTGCGGTGTCTCTCGTTTTGCATCCCGCCATCGTCTGGGGACTGGCCCGGTTCAATGATCTGGGCATCGATGCAACGCGGTCGGCAATGCTGACCGCCGCAATGGCGCCGGGAATCAACGCCTATGTGTTCGCAAACATGTACGGCAAGGCAAGACGGGTCGCTGCGTCATCGGTGCTGATGGGCACAGGACTGTCGATCCTGACGGTCTGGTGCTGGCTTTACGTGCTGCCCTAAACGCCTTCGACCAGCACGATCATGCTGGTCGCATTCTCGCGCCTGATCCGCGCAACCTCCTGATATTCCGGCGAATAATAAAGAGCCTTGGCGCTTTCGTAGTCCGGAAACTCGAACACCACATGCCGGGCAAAATCCGGCCCTTCCGCCACTTCGCCTGTGCCGCCACGGACGATGGGCCGGCCACCATAGGCCGCGATCATTGGCGTATCGCGGCGGATATACTCTTGATAAGCTTCCGGATTTTCCACCGTTATATGACCGATAACATAGCCCTTTGGCATAACTCTCCCCCTATTCATGCAGCCGAAACCGCGCCTTACTGGCCCACCGGAACGATGACATCCTCCGGCACCACCAGCATGTAGTGAAATCCCGTCGGTGTGAAGGCGCAGACAGCCTTGCCGCCCAACTGCCCGGGCAAAAGCTTGGTCAGCATCTGCATCCCAAAACCTGTTTCATCAGGTGCGACCAACCCTGAAACACCGCTTTCTTTCCAGACAAAATTGTGGCTGCCATCCTGCGGACGGTCCCATGTGATCTCGACCTTGCCCGTCGCAGTGGCAAGCGCGCCATGTTCCATCGCGTTCGAGATCAGTTCATGGACCGCCATGGCAAAAGTCTGGGCATGCAGGACTGACATGCGCCAGTCCGGTCCGCTGATCCCGATCGCATCGACGCGGTCAATCAGTTCGGATTGTATTTGCTGCTCAAGCACTTGGCGCACGGTCATCCCGTCCCAATTGGTGCCAGACAAAAAGGCATGGGTCTTGCCCAATGCCCTGATCCGGCTCTCGTAAGTCGCACGAAAAGCAGTCAGATCATCAGAGGATTGGGCCGTCTTGCGGGCAATAATCTGCACGAGCGTCAGGACATTGCCGATCCGATGCTGCAGTTCCGAGGCGAACAGATCGCGCTTGCCCCGCGCCTGTACTTCTTCGGTGACGTTTTCGACCCTGACAAGAAAAACCGGTCCATGGGTCGGGTGTGGCTGCATGGGGATACAATCCAGCGTCCACCACATGTCCTGTTTCGGGGCGGCAGGAACCGTTGGGTCGCTGATGGCATAGTGCAACTCTTTGAGTGAGGCGACCTGCCCTGACAGGGCCGTCAGAAAGGCTTTTGAAACAAGCGCTTGACGCTCTTCATCTCCCGGGAACAGCTCCAGCAGATGGGCGCCGATCAGAGTCTCGCGCCCCACCCCGACGCCGGCGCAATAGGCGTCATTCACCAGCAGAATCCGAAAATCCGCATCCAGCACAGCGTGGGGGGCCGTTGTCAGCTGAAAAATCCGCTGAAAATCAAAATCTGCATCTGTCATTTGCCCGCGCGCCCTGTCCCCGCTTTGTGACGCAACGCGGCACAGTGTCAGCCTGATCTGTAGTTGTCACGCAACCGGGCCAACGCTACAGCAGGATAAGTTAACACGAGACAAAGGCAATATGGCAGAACCGTTCAACATTCTGATCGTCGGTCAGGGCGGTCGGCTGCAATATGAAGCCGTGCTTTTTGCGGCATCGCTGCGGACCAATAGTCCGGATTTCGCGGGCCAGCTTTTTGTTGCCGAACCGCAGCCGGGGCCGAAATGGGCGCGCGATCCGCGCATGTCGGATGACATCAAATCGGTGCTGTCCGATCTGGGGGCAACGGTCGTGCCTTTTGCCTCAGACCATTTCGGCGACAGCTATCCCCATGGCAACAAGATCGAAGCGCTCAAGGCCCTGCCCGCCGGCCAACCCTTTGTTTTCTTTGACACAGATACCATGGTGACAGGCGATCTGAGCCGCCTGCAATGCGACTTTTCGCGGCCAACCGCCTCGATGAAACGCGAAGGGACATGGCCGGTGGAGGAGCTTTATTGGCCGGGATATACTGCGATCTGGAAGTCGCTGTACGACCGGTTTGCCTTGGATTTCGATAGCTCGCTTGATCTGTCGCAACCCGATGAATATTGGGAAAGATATCTGTATTTCAACGCCGGTTGGTTTCTTGGCCCGGACCCTGCGGAATTCGGGCAATTGTTCACCGAATACGCGGTTTCAGTGCGGGACAATCCGCCGGAGGAACTGGTCATCCAACCGCTCGATCCCTGGCTGGATCAGGTGGTGCTGCCGCTGGTGATCCATACGTTGGGTGGCGGACGGCCCAGGCCGGAACTGGACGGGCTGGATGGGGAAATAACGTGCCACTACAGGGTATTACCGCTGTTTTATGCCCGCGAGAGTGATCATGTGATTGACACGTTGGAGGCCGTGGCGGCACCCAACAAAATCAAGAAATGGCTCAAGCAATATGACCCGTTCAAGCGGATGATCTATCAGGGGCGCGGGCGGAAAGTGCGGGCGCTGTTTGATCAGACCAATCTGCCGCGCAAGGAAAAGGCGTTAAGAAACAAGATCAAGGCAGCGGGTTTCTGGATGCGCTGAGGGTGTTGCGTCACCCCCCACCGTACGGTCGCAACGACCGCACTGCACGAATCAAAGGTTAACGCCTGCATTTCCTGACAAAAACGCTGTCGGCATCACGTCGGATTTGCGTCGGCAAAGCGTCGGACCTTTTGTCGGGCATTTGTGGGGTTAAGGCCGCGTGCGGTGGGTTAAGTCGTTTCAACCATCGCTTTGGTTTAGTTACGCCGAATACCTCAGCGGTTTGCGGTCAGAGGCCAAATGCTGAATGAGCGCATTTTCGAAGTCTGACTGAAAACGCTTTTGCCTAAAGTACTCCAAAGCGTGTTTTTGACCCGCCTTGGCAATCGTGTCTCGCCGATGAGGGTCGCGGATGAGATCAGCGACATGTTTGGCCAAATCGGCCTGCCCATCTACGCCGATTGGAAAAAGTAATCCGGTTTTATTATGCTTGAGGATTTCCGTCGTTCCACCAGCCTCGGTACCGATCGCCGCCGTCCCAGCCGCCATGGCCTCAATCGTCACACGGCCAAAGCATTCGCCCCGTGGCGCGTCAATACCCTGGGTGTTCAGAACAAATGCGTCCGCTGCCAGGTAAAACTGAGCGATATCGGCTTGTTTAACGAACAAAAGTTTCTTGGGCGCAATAGCGCGCTCTGCACGCGTCAACTTGCGGAGAAAACGGGCTCGGTGCCGCTTGTTCCGAAAACCCACCAGCAGTACTTTGATTGGTAACTTTTGATCATGTGCAAGGTTGGACAAGGTGCGCAACAACAGCCTCTGACCCTTTCGGGGTTCTATCGTACCGATCGAACAAACCAAGAATTCGTCAGCTCCTATGCCCAGCTGCTGCCGGGCGCGCCTTCGCAGTGCGCTGTTGTTATATTGAAACTTGTCATCGCACTTGTTTGTCGACTGCGAAACTTCATCATCACCGACTATTTTGACAAAGCGATCGCTCAACCCCGGATGCACGACGGCAGCGGCGCTGAACTTACCAATCTTTTTCTGCCAAGCGTCGCGGCAGGCATGACTATCGAAGATCACAAGCTTGGCGTCTTGCAGGTGCGGGACATGCGGCAAGAAATGCTCGACGTCGATCTCATGCACCCACCACACCAGTTTCTGCGCCAGATTAGGGTTTTGATCCAACAGCTTGCGCACCCAAATGGCAACGGGCGGTGCCACCGTGTTGGCGATAATGACGTCAACCTCTTGAGCCACCGTCGGAGCAGTCTCTATCGGTATCAGAGGCAAGTCGAATTCTGCCGCCAGATTGTAGCCATTTATGTCATCTGATGCGGTGGCAAGCTGGACACATGCACCCTGACGCATGAGCATCTGGGCCGTCTCGCACAGAAGCAAGGGCGCACCGGTTCGGGATAGGTCATGCGTCAACATCAATACACGTTTGCCGCTAAATGCGCCATTGGTCGAGTATTCAGGCGGGGCAAGGCCCGAGAGCTGCCCGCGCCACGTATCTTTCACTATTGGCCCGGGACGATCAGTGTCCTTCTTTCCACGTTGCCCGCCAAAGACACAAATCCGATCGTCCCAGACGCCAACTGATGGCAGCTTGAGCCTGAAAGGAAGGTGGCCGCTGACCGACCAACGGTCATTGACGACATCGTAGCTTTGGATTGCATCTGTCAGTCGCAACTCAAAATTCTCTGGGTCCTTATAAATCTGTCCACCAACAGAGAGAATCTGGCCGTCGCGAAAAATGACCGAGAAATCATTGTGCGACGAAGCGATAGGCATATCAGCCAGCCGGCTCCATTCGCCAGAAGGTTCATCGAGCCGGAAACAATCAGACAGGTAGGTTTCCTGAGTTCGTCCAGTACATCGGAAATCCGGATCGCCTTCAATCGCCATGAAGTCACCCTGCTGCCCACCCACGACATAAAGATTGTCATCCACTAAGACACTTCCCCGATGCATACCGGGGGTCGGAATGGCAGTTTCGGGTCGCCAATGCGTATCTGTCGCTACTCCCTCATCGACCGCAATGCTCCAATGGTCGCCTTTGGGTGTCCATCGGTCCGCGCCCGCGCCTCCGACAAAGTGCAGCCGTCCGCGCCAAATCTGCATGGTTCCCGCGTAACGCGCCTGCGGTAGGTCAGGAAGTTTTTGCCAGGTACGGCACTTTGCATCGAACGAAAACACATCGGGCACTGCTGGGCTGCATTCCGCGCCTAGTTGTCCAGACGCAATGTAGATAAAGCGCTTGCCATCAGTTGCGGCTGCAAAATGTGATTGAGGCATTCCTTCGACGAGTGGAATGGTGTCGATCCAACGATCCGCTTCCAAATCGTAGATCTCGAAGTTTTCATTCACTTTGCCAAGATTGAGATACCCGCCAAATACGTAAAGCAACCGACCGATCTGAACTGCTCCGGCATCATAGAGACCGAACCGACCGGGTTCCATTCGTTGCCATGGTACCCCTCGTCGGGTTCTCAACTCTTCGTCAAGACGGCGTGCACGGTACCATTCCAATACTTTACGTTTGGCCAACTTTGGCGACAAAGAACGTGTATCCACAGTGATCTCCTGTCTGCGGGTTTGATCCTACTCAATCCTCACATCGGCTCGTCTGCGAAATCAAAATCACTATTATAAATGGAACGCTCAAAGAACCGTCATGCGATCAAGCATAGTTTTGCCATCGAACGATGATAGGAATCCAGTCTGCAGTATGAAAAACCACGCATTTACACGTATTTACCACGAAATCACGAAGTAATTCACTCGTCGGTTGCAAACACCCCGCTTTGCTCTGCGAACCCTTTCACCTCGATCGGGTTGCCGGAGGGGTCGCGGAAGAACATGGTCCATTGTTCGCCCGCCTCGCCTTTGAACCGCACGGAGGGGGCCATGATGAAGTCGGTTTGTCTTTCTTCCAGACGCCCGGCCAATGCGTTCCAATCATCGAGCGGCAGGACGACCCCGAAATGCGGCATGGGCACCATGTGATCCCCGACCTTGCCGGTGGGCGCGTTGCTGAAGGGTTCGCCCAGATGCAGGCTGAGTTGATGTCCGAAAAAGTCGAAATCGACCCAGGTGTCGGTGGATCGCCCTTCGACAGCCCCCAGCGCGCCGGAATAGAATTCTCTGGCCGCGTCCAGATCGGTGACGTGAAAGGCGAAATGGAACGGTACGGGCATGGTCTGGTCCTTTTCATCAAGGGCCGTTGAGTGCCCCCGGTTTTCCGCCTACACCTTCGCCCGACAGATTTCAAAGGGAGACCACCAATGACTGACGGCCCGACATACGGCTTTGACACTTTGCAGATCCATGCGGGCGCCCGCCCTGATCCCGCGACAGGGGCACGGCAGGTCCCGATTTATCAGACGACGGCGTATGTGTTTCGCGATGCCGATCACGCTGCTGCTTTGTTCAATCTGCAGGAGGTCGGCTATATCTATTCCCGCCTGACAAATCCCACGGTCGCTGCATTGCAGGAGCGCATCGCCACGCTGGAGGGTGGTGTTGGTGCTGTCTGCTGTTCGTCGGGTCACGCGGCCCAGATCATGGCCCTGTTTCCGCTGATGGGTCCGGGGATGAATGTTGTCGCCTCGAGCCGGTTATATGGCGGCACAGTCACCCAGTTTTCCCAGACCATCAAGCGCTTTGGCTGGTCCGCGAAATTTGTGGATTTCGACGATCATGAGGCGGTCAAGGCCGCCATTGATGACAACACCCGCGCGGTGTTCTGCGAGGCGATTGCCAATCCGGGCGGGCATATCACTGATCTGGATGCGATCTCGGCTATATCGGATGCGGCGGGTGTGCCTTTGATTGTCGATAATACGTCGGCCACCCCGTATCTGTGCCGCCCGATTGAGCATGGGGCGACACTGGTGGTGCATTCGACGACCAAGTATCTGACCGGGAATGGGACGGTGACCGGCGGTTGCGTTGTCGATAGCGGCAAGTTTGACTGGGCCGCGAATGACAAGTTCCCGTCGCTCAGCCAGCCGGAACCGGCTTATCACGGGTTGAAATTTGCTGAGACCTTTGGCCCGCTGGCGTTTACTTTTCATGGCATCGCCATTGGTTTGCGCGATCTGGGCATGACGATGAACCCGCAGGCCGCCCATTACACGCTGATGGGTATCGAGACCCTGTCGCTGCGCATGGATCGCCATGTGGAAAATGCGATGAAGATCGCCAAATGGCTGGAGGATGATCCGCGCACCGACTACGTGACCTATGCGGGGCTGGACAGTTCCCCCTATGCCAAGCTGGTCCCCAAGATCTGCCCGAAAGGCGCTGGCGCCCTGTTTACGGTGGCCGTGAAGGGCGGTTATGACGCCTGCGTGAAGCTGGTCGATAGTCTGGAGATATTCAGCCACGTGGCCAATCTGGGTGATACGCGCAGCCTGATAATTCATTCCGCCAGCACCACCCACCGCCAGCTGACCGCCGAGCAGCAGGAAGCTGCGGGGGCCGGTCCGGGGATTGTCCGTCTGTCCATCGGGATCGAGGACGCTGACGATCTGATTGCCGATCTGGATCAGGCGCTGGCCAAGGCCACTGCCTGACGTCGCGCCCTGATCAAAATGGCAGGCCCGTTCGGGCCTGCCAAACCCTTGGCGTTGGCGGGTTTCTGCTATAATGTTAACCCGCGCAGGCGAAACGCGTTTTGCCCGCAACAACAAAATGCTAGACCCGTCACATGACCACCAATTTCGCTTTGTCCCTTTCATTCGAAGGTATTCAACTGTTGCATCGGGTGACAGGCGGCTGGCGGGTCGTGGGCGATGCGGATGTCGAAGACCCCAATCTGGATGCGGTTCTGGCCGATCTGCGCCAGAAGGCGCTGGCGCTGGAACCCGGCGGATTGCGCACCAAGATCGTGATCCCGCTGGATCAGATCAAATACCTGGCTCTGGACACAACGCAGACCACGCAGGATCACATCAACGCCGCCCTTGATGGCGCAACGCCGTACGATCTGGACGAGTTGGTTATTGATTGTGAGCGCCGTGGTGGCCGCACCCATATCGCGGCTGTCGCCCGCGAGACCCTGGATGAAGCCGAGGCCTTTGCCCGCGCCCACAAGTTCAACCCTGTCGCCTTTGTCGCCATTCCGGAACCGTTCACTTTTCAAAGCGAGGTGTTTTTCGGCCCCACCGCAATGATGCCAGAGGTGCTGGGCCCTGACGGTGCGGTCGAACGTGACATCCTGCCGATCATGGTCGTGGGCACCCGCATCAAATCGCGCCTGCTGATCTTTGATATCCCTGAGGAGGAATTGCCCCCTTCAGACGGTGCCGATCTGGCCGCCTTGCTGGCCCCCCATGTTGAGGAGGCTGATGCCCCGGCTGAGACACCAAAGCCCGAAGTTGCGGAAGCGGTGTCTGTTGAAGCTGCGCCGGATCAGCCGGAGGCCGAGCCCGAGATAGAGGCTGCATCGCCCGAAAAGGGGCCATCCGAGAAGGCACCGGCGGAGCCGGTTGTTGAAGAGAAGGACGTTCTTGTTCTATCGGATGCGATTGATGAACCGGAGGTGCCGGAGGAGGACGCAGCAGCCCCTGCCACTGAAACAGCCCCCAGCGTTCCAGACGCCGACGCGACGACGGCGGAATCGGAAGAGAATGCGCCGGACGGCCCTGCCGATGTGACCGCAGATCCGGTTTCTGACGTCGCTGCGGTGGATCAGGAGCCCGTTGAAGCAGACCCGGCGGATGAGGCTGCGGTGGCCGAAACGCCGCCTTCGGAAAATGTTGATGATGCGCCTGCAGACAGTGAAACCGATACGCCAGAGGCGGAGCCGGATCTGTTCAGCAGCCTGACGGATGTTGAAGCGGCTGAGCCGGTCAAAGACACCGCTGCGCCGAAGGAAGAGACATCGGAAGACGACGCAGTCGCGACTGACACGCCAACATCCGAGACACCGGTCGAGGACACACCAGAGGTCGAAAAAGATGCCCCCGAGGTGGCGGCGACCGAAACTGTAACGCCGCCTGCCGCTGAACCGGCAAAAGCCAAGCAGCCGGTGCTGCGCGATCCGACCTATCCGATGCCGGTCGATCCGATCATTGCCGAATATCATACCGCCCGGCCCAAATATAAGCGCCGCGCCCGGCGACGCGTTGTGGGGTCGATCACGGCGGTGGCCCCTGCCGCCGATGCGGCAGCCCTTGTTCCGCCGCCCAAGACCTCAAAAACGCCGGTGGCCCCGGCGCGTCCGGTGGCAGCCGCCAATAACGCGCCGCCGAAAAAACTGTTGGTGGGTACGGCCATCGCAGCCAGCTTTGCCGTGGCCGGGTTGTTGGCCTGGTGGCAGCTGGGTGCTGATCCGGTCGATGCGCCTGCTGAAATGCAGGGTGAACCTGCCGCTGTGGTGGAAACGATTGACTCTGCCGTTCTTGATGCACCGGTAACCACCGCCGATAGTGCCACCCCGCTGTCGGATGAGGCGCCACGTGTCGGCACGATGGACGTGATGCGCCAGACCGTGCCGTCAACCGATCCGGCGAATGCAGCGGATATTGCGGCCTGGACTGGCTATGATCCAGCTGCACCAGTGACCGCCCCTGACATCGCAGAGCCGGATGCGCCATTAGCCGCGCTGCCACCGATGCCGGCACCTGCCGAACCGACCGAAGCCGCGCAGGCCGAAGTCGGTGCGCCGATCCTACGCGGTCGCGTCTTGAGCCCGGATGAGGCGGCCCGTATTTATGCCGCCACCGGCGTCTGGCAGCGCGCGCCCCGGATTGTGGATGTGCCGGATACGACCACGGCAGAGGGCATTATCTGGCCGGATGTGACCATTGCCCCCGGCAAGGTTGCGCAGCCCGTTACGCCTGATGCCAATGCGTTGCAGCCGGAACTGACCTTTGTCGCACCTGCCGATCCGCCGCCTCCTGATGCGACATTCGATCTGGATGAGAATGGCAATGTTCTGGCCACAGCCGAAGGGGCTGTCACACCGGAAGGGGCCGTGGTTTTTGCCGGGTTGCCCGATCTGAATGTGCGCACGCGCCCGACATTGACCGAGGATGATCTGGCCCGTATGGCGCTGCTGGCCCCGGCGGCTGAAGATGTGGTGATCGTGGCGGGCACACCGGATGTGATCCCACCCCTGCGCCCGGCCAACGCGGCATTGCCAGAGGTGGTTGAAGAAGATGCAGAACCGGCGCCATCGCCGGGCGGCGTGGGTCTGGCCGGATTACAGCCTGATGCGGAAGCTGCACCACTGGTCGAAACCCAAGAGGCCGCATTGGGGTCAACCACGCCGATTGGTCCGCGACCGCAGCCCCGGCCGTCAGGGCTGGTCCCGCCCCCGCCGCCTGCTGATCTACCCAGCAATCCTGACATCACATCCGTGATCGCTAGTATCGCAGAAGAAGCGGCTGCCGAACCGTTCATCGACATGACGCCCCGCGCGGTCAGCGCATCGCGCCGCCCTGATACACGCCCGCGTAACTTTGCTACTGTAGTGGCCAATGCGCGCCAGCAGGAAGCCAACCGGCAGGCCGCGGCCGCAGCAGCCCAGCAGCAGCAACCGCAACAGGCCGCACCCCAGCAAGCCTCGGCCCCTGTGAATATCCCGCGCAATACTGGCCCTGTCCCCGGCGGTGTCGCCCGGGCGGCCACGCAGGAAGAGGCGATTGGCCTGCGCGAGATCAATCTGATCGGTGTTTATGGCCGCCCCAATAACCGCCGCGCGCTGGTGCGCCTGCCCAATGGCAGTTTCGTGCGCGTCGAAATCGGCAGTTCGCTGGATGGCGGCCAGGTGACCGCCATCGGCGACAACGCATTGAACTATGTGAAGCGTGGCCGCACCTATGCGCTGCAGGTGCCGGGTTAACCGGCTTCCAGTACGCCACGTTCGATCTGGTCGGCCTCGATGCTTTCGAACAGCGCCTTGAAGTTGCCTTCGCCGAACCCGTCATCGCCCTTGCGCTGGATGAATTCGAAGAAGATCGGCCCGATGACCGTCTTGGAGAAGATCTGCAGCAGGATGCGGGTTTCGCCGCCGTCCACCACGCCTTCGCCGTCGATCAGGATGCCGTGCTTTTCCATGCGGTCGCGCGGTTCGTCGTGGCCAACAACCCTGTCGTAGCTCAGGTCGTAATAGCTGCTGGGCGGCTTGGGCATGAATTTGATACCACGCTCGGCGATCTCATCCGTTGCGTCGTAGAGGTCATGCGCCCCGACAGCGATGTGCTGGATGCCTTCGCCCTTGTACCGCTTGAGGTATTCGACGATCTGGCCGGTTTCGCCCCGGTCTTCGTTGATCGGGATACGGATGCGCCCGCAAGGCGATGTCAGCGCGCGTGACAGAAGGCCGGTGAACTTGCCTTCGATGTCAAAGAACCGGATTTCCCGGAAATTGAACAGATCGCCATAGAACGCGAACCATTTGTCCATGTTCCCCTTGTGGACGTTGTGGGTCAGGTGGTCGAGGTAGTGGAAGCCGACACCGATTGGGTGCGCATCTGCGACCCAGTTGAATTCGTCGTTATAGGGGTTGGCTTCGTAATACTGGTCGATGAAGTAGATCAGGCTGCCGCCGATGCCGACGATGGCAGGGACGTCCATGGTTTTGCCGTCGCCTTCATAGGGTGTGGCCCCTTTGCTGACAGCGTGGTCAAAGGCGTGCTGCGCGTCGACAACCCGCCAGCCCATCGCGGGGGCGCAAGGCCCGTGTTCCTCGACAAAGGTGCGGGCGTGGCTGTTCGGTTCGTTGTTGATGATGTAGGTGATGTCGCCTTGCTGCCAAAGTTCGATATCTTTGATCTTATGCGTGGCTGTGTGGGTGTAGCCCATCTTGCTGAAGAGATCGCGAAGCGTTTCGGGCTCCGGATGCGCGAATTCGACGAATTCGAAACCGTCAGTGCCTGCGGGATTTTCAGCGGTGATCGTAGCCTTGGGGGCGTCGTGTGGGAAAGGGCCCATGTGATATTCTCCTGTTCGCGTTTGATGCATTGTAACGCGTCGAGGGGGCCTATTTTGCGCATTCTAGTAGCTCGACAAGCAAATATGTGCGAGTGTGGCGCAAGTTAATAGAAATTTGCGCGTGGATGCCGCATGGAACTTGATCCGACCGACCTGAAATTGCTGGCAGCCCTGCAGCGCGATTCCACCCTAACGGCGCAAGATCTCGGTGAGACCCTGAACATGTCAGCCTCGCAAGCCGGGCGCCGCCGTCAGCGATTGGAGGCGGAGGGATACATTGCAGGCTACCGCGCCTATCTGAACCCTGAAAAGGTCGGGCTGACGGTGCAGGCCTTTATCCAGATTGTGATGGCCACGCATACCGAACAGAACGCGCGGGATTTCGTGCGCCTGACCCGGACCCGGCCCGAAATTGTGGGGGCCTGGACCCTGACCGGGGAAGCCGACTACCTGCTGCGGGTTTACTGCGCTGACCTGACAGCGCTGAACCTGCTGGTTCAGCAGGTCTTGCTGCCGCATCCGGCTGTCAGCCGGGTGCAAAGCCAGATCGTGATGGAGCGGGTCAAACCGGACGCGCCATTGCCAGTCTAGCCTTGATCGCGCAACGTCAACGCGCGGATCGCAGCCCCGCACATGACCAGCCCACCGGCAATGAAGGCCGCCCCAATCGAAAAAGTCGCCGCAATGGCCGCGCCGATGAACGGGGCGGTAAGCAGGGCAAAGGTGTTGATTGCTTCGCTGAGGGCCGTGATCCGACCGATCTGGTCGGGGCTGACAGCATCCTGGATGATGGTTCGGAAGGGCACGACCGACATAGCTGAGGCGATACCGAGGATGCCGAATAGAGCTATGTAAAGGATCACATGGAGAGGCGTGGATGTGACCTCTGACATGCCAAGGATCACGGTCATGGATGCGCCGATGGCGAAGCCGCCGGCAATCCAGACGAACGGTCTGAGCGCGCGATTGGTTGTCCCGAGCACCAGCGCCCCGGCGACACCACCTGCCCCGACGGCCGCAAGGCTCAGCCCCAGCACGGTTTGCGAAAACCCCAGATCACGGGTCAGCGGGGCGATCAGCGTGTCATAGAAGAACATGGCGAAATAGCCTGCGGCCATCATCAGCAAGGCCGCGCGGAGGACCGGTTTGCCGCGCACCGTCCGCATCCCGTCGCGGATGCTGTGCAGGATGTTTTCGTCGGGTGCAGCCCTCGTTACACCAATGGCAGGCAAGCGAAGGATCATCACCACCGCCAACAGCGACACCAGCGCATTGATCAGAAACACCATCTGCGGCGCGAGCCAGATCAGGAAGACGCCGCCCAGCGCCGGTGCCGCGATTTTGGAGGATTGGTTGATCGCATGGCTGAACCCGTTGGCCCGGTTGCGCTGGTCGGGTTCGGTCAGCGCCTGGATCGCGGCCTGTTTGGCGGGCGTGTAGAAGGTATCAACTGCGCTGCGGCAGAACACGAGGGCCAACAGAACCGGCCAGTCGGGGGCGAGGAACAGCGCCGCAGTCATGACCGCCCGGCCGAGGTTGCTGAGGATCAGCACCTGACGGGTCGCCATCCGGTCCACCAGCACCCCGGCGAACGGGCCGATCAGCAGGTAAGGCGCGCCCATGCTGACAGCCAGCAGGGCAAACACAAACGGCTCTGCTTGCCAGACATAGGCTAGCAGCGCCCCGATCGCCACGAAATCCAGCCAATCGGCAAAATCGGCGGGCAGCTGGGCCGCCAGCAGGCGGCGCAGGTCACGCGAAAGGGGGTTGGTGGGCATCAGCGGGCATTAACCAAATGGGGAGTAATATATGGCCATTGCATCACTGCCTCGCATGAAGCGCGGGCACACGCAATCGCGCGTTGCTTATGACATTGGAGGTTGCGATACGTCGCGTATGGAATCCTTTCTGCTTCAGGCCACGATCTATCTGGGTGCTGCGGTCATCGCAGTGCCACTGGCCGCACGTCTGGGGCTTGGGTCCGTGCTGGGCTATCTGCTGGCGGGGATCGTCATCGGCCCGCTGACAGGGCTGGTCGGGACAGAGGCGCAGGACATCCAGCATTTCGCCGAATTCGGCGTGGTGATGATGCTGTTCCTGATCGGGCTGGAACTGGAACCGCGCGCCTTGTGGGACATGCGCGACAGGTTGATCGGGCTGGGTGGTTTGCAGGTTGTCGTAACAACGGTCGCCATCATGGGTGGCTGTCTGCTGATGGGTTACAGCTGGACCATCTCCTTTGCGGTTGGCATGATTTTTGCATTATCTTCGACGGCTATCGTTTTGCAAACGCTCACAGAAAAGGGATTGATGCAAACCGGCGGCGGGCGGGCGACATTTTCCGTGCTGCTGACGCAGGACATTGCCGTGATCCCGATGCTGGCGGTTTTGCCGCTGCTGGCGGTTCCTGCGGTCATGCAGTTGGGCCCGGATGGATCGGTTCAGCGCGTTGATACACATCAAGACGACCATCATGGCGCGATGAGCCTTGTCGAGGGGTTGCCCGGTTGGGGTGTTACCCTTGTGACCCTCGGCGCGGTCATCGCCGTCATCCTGGCCGGGATTTATCTGATCCGCCCGGTGTTTCGCTATATCCACCATGCCCGCTTGCGTGAGATGTATACCGCCCTTGCCTTGCTGATGGTCGTGTCGATCGCCGTTTTGATGGGGATGGTCGGACTGTCGCCGGCTTTGGGCACGTTTCTGGCGGGTGTGGTTCTGGCCAACTCAGAATTCCGGCACGAATTGGAGAGCGACCTTGAACCGTTCAAGGGGCTGTTGTTGGGCCTGTTCTTTATCACCGTGGGTGCGGGCATTAACTTTTCCCTGCTCTTTGACGAGCCGGGTTACATCCTGACGCTGACCTTGAGCGTCATGCTGATCAAGGGTGTGATCCTTTATGCCCTGTCTCTGCTGTTCAAGGTGAAGGGCAAGGATCGCTGGTTGTTCACCCTTGGTCTGGCGCAGGCGGGGGAGTTCGGTTTTGTCCTGATCTCATTCTCGCTGCAGCAGGGGGTGCTGAGTCAGGGCCAATCCAACACCCTGCTTCTGGTGGTGGCTTTGTCGATGTTGATCACGCCCTTGCTGTTCATCGTCTACGATCAGCTGAGCCGTCGCATGGTTGATCACGAAGAGGCCGATGAGGATGAGGTGGACGAACAAGGCACCGTCATCATCGCGGGTATTGGTCGCTTTGGTCAGATTGTGAACCGCCTAGTGCAAAGTGCGGGGTTTTCGACGGTGGTGATCGACAGCAACCTGACCACCGTGCAGACCATGCGCAAATTCGGTTTTCGCGGCTTCTTTGGCGATCCGACCCGACCTGACCTGCTGAATGCTGCTGGCCTCGAAGACGCCAAGGTGCTGGTGGTGGCCATCGATAACAAGGAATCGGCGGTCAAGCTGGTGGCCTATGCTCGCAAGGCCCGCCCTGATCTGCATATCATCGCCCGCGCCCGTGACCGCGTGCATGTCTATGAGCTATACGATGCGGGTGCCAATGATATCGTTCGCGAGATGTTTGACAGTTCATTGCGTGCGGGCCGGTACGCGCTGGAAAATCTCGGCCTGACCGAGTTTGAAGCGGCAGAGGCGGAAGAGACATTCTACCACCATGACCGGACCGCCTTGCGCGAGCTGGCCGCCCTTTGGAAGCCGGGCGTGCCGGTGGCCGAAGTTCCCGAATATGTAAAACGATCCAAAGAGTTGAACACTGATCTTGAGACGGCGCTTGCCGCCCGTCAGCAAGCGGATGACAACAAGAAGAAGTAAGGTCAGCCGTCGCTGACCCCGGCCTCTGCGAATGTGGCCATGCCGGAATGGCAGGCGACCGCCCCTTTCAGGACGCCGATGGCCAGCGCCGCACCGGACCCTTCGCCTAGTCGCAGACCAAGGTTTAGCAGCGGCGCCTTGCCCAGCGCATCCAGCATTTTCTGATGCGCGCCTTCCGCGCTCAGATGCCCGGCGACCGTGTGGTCCAGTGCCCCGTCTTGTGTCTTGACCAGCACGGCGGCGGCGGCGGTGCAGATGAAACCGTCGAGGATCACCGGGATCCGGTGCTGCCGTGCCGCCGCGATGGCCCCGGCCATCGCCGCCAACTCGCGCCCGCCCAGACAGCGCAGCACCTCAAGCGGGTCGTCGGTGGCGTGCAGGGCGACACCTTGGGCCACCACTTCCGTCTTGTGCGCAAGCCCGGCGTCGTCCACCCCGGTGCCACGCCCGGTCCAGTCGGCCGCCTCGCCGCCCAAAATGGCGGTGGCGATGGCGGCGGCTGATGTCGTGTTGCCGATGCCCATTTCGCCAGTGACCAGTAGGTCGCTGTCAGGGTCAACCGCTGCCCAGCCGGTTTGCAGGGCGTCGATCACCTCTGCCTCTGTCATCGCGGGGCCTTGGGTGAAATCGGCAGTTGGTGTTTCCAACGACAGGGCACGAACATCCATTCTGGCCCCGAACGCCTTGGACAGTTGATTGATCGCGGCCCCGCCATGTTCGAAATTGGCCACCATCTGTGCTGTCACCTCTGCTGGAAAGGCGGACACACCCTGCGCGCAGACACCGTGATTGCCTGCAAAGATGATCACCTGCGGTGCTTTGATCTGTGGCTGCGGCGTGCCGCGCCAGCCTGCATACCAGATCGCCAGATCCTCCAGCCGGCCCAGCGCGCCCGGTGGTTTGGTCAACTGGCTGTTGCGATCCTGCGCACCTGCAGTGGCTACAGCATCGGGCGCGGGAGCCTGCGCCAGAACTGTGCGGAAGTCATCAAGGGTCGTGAAAGGTGCTGGCATCAGGTCCTCGTTGCGTAAATCCTGCGAACTGTCTAACGATCAGGACGGCGATGAAAAGGGCCACAAGGGGCATCCGCGTGAACAATCGCGACACATCACTAATGACCGTGGGCGACGTGGCAGCGGCGGTCGGATTGCTGACCCGCCTGCCCGTGCCTGTCGATACGGACCGGGCCATGGCGCGAGGTGCGCGGGCGGCATGGGCCTATCCTTTGGTGGGCGCGCTGATCGGGGCAATCATGGCGGCACTTGCCGCCCTGTTGCTCTGGCTGAACCTGCCTGCAGGGATCGTCGCCGCGCTGATATTGGCCTTATCGGTCATCCTGACAGGCGCTATGCATGAGGATGGGTTGGCCGATGCGGCTGATGGGCTGTGGGGGGGATGGGACAAACAGAAACGTCTGGAGATCATGAAGGACAGCCATATCGGTGTTTACGGCGTTGTGGCGATTGGGCTGGCGCTGTTGATCCGATGGCTGGCGCTGGCGGCAATTGTGCAAAGCGGGCTTTATTGGGGGGTCTTGATCGCTGTTGGCGCGCTGAGCCGGGCGGGGATGGTCGGTGTCATGTCCGGCCTGCCCCATGCGCGTGATACCGGGCTGAGCCATAGCGTGGGCCGTCCGGAGACGATGACGGGCGTTGTTGCCTTTGGTCTTGCCACAATCATCGCGGTGGTTTGTTTTGGCTTCGGACTGATTTTTCCCGCCTGTCTGGCCGCGCTGTTTTGCGGGCTGGTCGCAAAGGCCAAGATAGGTGGGCAGACCGGGGATATTCTGGGGGCCACGCAGCAGGTGACCGAAATGGTTCTGCTGGTGACGGTGGTCGGGCTGATCAGCAGCTAAGGGCGGCCTCGAACGACTGGCGACCCTCATGCGGTCCGACGATCCGGGCCTGCAACTGACCATCCACAAGCCGGGTCGCCATGATATTGGTCCAGTTGGCATCGGCCGTGATCATCTCGGGCCCCTGCCCGCAGTCGCGGATACCCCCGCTGATGTAATCCTCGCCGATCCGGTGATTGGTGAGGCCAGAGGCGGCGGTCACCTCCGTCAACTCACCATCCTTGAAGCGCCAGACCCGCAGCGTCTTGGCCAAGTGCGGACGGTCGATATAGGCGATTTCGATATAGCCATCGCCGTCAAGGTCAGCGGCCCCGATGGGGGCAAGCCAGCGGTTGCGTTGGCCGATATAAGGTGTCGCCGCAATGAGTCGCAATTCCACTTCATCCGGCACAGCCGCGTAGATCGCAAGCTGCGCCCCCTTCTGCACGTGGCTGCGCACCGCTATGATTTCGGCCTGATCATCACCGTTCAGGTCAGCAAGACGCGGTTGCGTATCTTCAAACACATGCGCGTCATCAAGTATCGCGTGTTTGTCGCCGCAACTGCTGATCACTTCGCCTCCCAAAACGGGCGTATAATATGCCGCCAGTCGACTGCCTTCGATGGCATCGCCCAACACACCATGAGCATAGCGATCCGTCGGCACTTCGTACCAGGCGGCTGTTATCCCTATCACATCACATGCGGGCCATTGCCCTGAACAGCCAGGCAAGCTGACATAACTTTCCACCCTGAAATCGGAAGAAATGTGCGGCGGTGACCGGCACGCAGAGACAGCCGCGGGCACCAGCAGTGCACAAAAGGCGATAAACCCCAAGCGCATCAAATCTGCTTTTCCGGCATCTGCACGCGCAGGCCGTCCAGATCGTCGGTCACCTTCAACTGGCAGGTCAGGCGCGATTTGGTCGTGTCGGGCTGATAGGCAAAGTCCAGCATGTCCTCTTCCATCGCGTCCTTGGCGGGCAGTTTGTCCACCCAGGCGTCATCGACATAGACATGGCATGTCGAACAGGCGCAGGCACCACCGCAGTCAGCCTCGATCCCCGGAATGCCATTATCGCGGGCTCCTTCCATGACGGTCAGGCCATTGGCGACCTCGACGACGTGTTCTTTGCCGCCATGTTCGACGTAAGTAATCTTGGCCATTTCGCTTGGTCCCTCGCACTGAAAATCCGTTCCATGGATTACTAATTCACCTGCAGAGGTTGGGCCAGCGCAAATGACCGTCGGGCTGTGCAAATTCAGTTGTGTTCGGTGGGGCGAGTCGCCGCATCGTCATGTTGGCGCTAGCAGTGTGCGGTTATCCGCACATCTTTTGCGAATCCTGCCCATTGACCGTGCAAATTAGCCAAATAAGTCAAATTGTTAACGCCGCGGACCCGATCCTGCTTGTCCTTCGGTCAGCATCGCGGTTTTGTTGTCTCGTCCGTCCGAAAAGGGCGACAACGTATATCCTGAGGGAGGAAACATTATGAAAATGTTCACAGCCGCTGTTGCGGCAGGTCTTGTGCTGGCAGCCCCTGTGGCACAGGCCGAAGAGGCCAGCTATATTCTGTCGACCGCATCAACGGGCGGTACCTATTATCCTGTCGGCGTGGCCCTGTCGACGCTGATCAAGGTCAAGCTGGAACCGTCACAGAAAATCGGCATGTCGGCCATCAGTTCTGCCGGATCAGGCGAAAACGTCCGTCTGATCCGCGAAGGCGAGGCGCAGTTTGCCATTTTGCAGGGTCTGTTCGGCTACTATGCTGCTACCGGCACCGGCCCATTGGAAGAGGCTGGCCCGCAGGAGCATCTGCGTTCGGTCACCATGCTGTGGCAGAATGTGGAACAGTTTGTCGTGGCCGCTGACGCCGCCCCTACCGGCACGATCGAGGATATGGTCGCGCTGAAGGGGGAAGGCATGGCGCTTGGTCGCCAGAACTCTGGCACGATCGGCTCCAACGCGACCATTCTGTCGGGCTTTGGCGTTGATATCGAAAACGACTATGAACTGGTTTTTGCAGGCTATGGCCCATCAGCCGAAGCCTTGCAGAACGGTCAGGTCAAGGGGATCGGGACACCAGCGGGCGTGCCTACCGGTGCTATCAGCCAGTTGATGGCCGCAGCCGGTGACAGCGTGACCATGCTGAACTTTACCGAAGAACAGGTGGCGCAGGCGGATGGCGGTCGTGGTCTTTGGACCCCCTACACCATTCCGGCAGGCACCTATCCCGGTCAGGACGCGGATATCAACACAATCGCCCAGCCGAATTTCCTGGCGACCCATGCTGATATCCCGGAAGAAAACGTCTATCAGATCACCAAGACGATCTATGAAAACCTGCCTTTCCTGCAGGCCATTCACCCGGCCACCAAGGCGATGGCGATCGAGCGGGCGATTGCCGGTCTGCCCGTGCCACTGCACCCTGGTGCGGTCCGCTATTATCAGGAAGTCGGGATCGAAATTCCTGACCGTCTGATCGCTGAATAACTGACCTTTCGGCCCGCGCATCCCGCGCGGGCCGAAACTGACCCCGAGGATTTGCCGATGTCCGACGAACGCCCCACCGACGGGGCGGTACAGCGCAGCTTTACCGGCCTGCCCGATACCGCATTGACCCTGTTATGTTTTCTGATCGCGGTCGGTCATATCTATGTGGCGTTCGACCCGTTCATTTCCGAGTTTCAGCGTAATGCCTATCACTTTGCCGGTTTTGCCTTTCTCGCGGCTGTGTTTCACCCGCTGGTGCGCGGTGCGACGCGCAGCCCGGCCCTGCTGGCCTTTGATCTGACGTTTGGCGTCGCGATTGCCGCTGCGGCCATCTACCTGCCCTATGCCGAACAGGGCATCTATGACCGGGGCGTGAAGTTTTCGACCGCCGACTGGATCGCAGCGGTTATCTGTGTCATCGGCGCGATCGAACTGACGCGCCGTCTGACCGGGCTCGTCATCCCGCTGCTGATCATTATTGCGCTTAGCTATGTGGGGTTCTGGGGCAAATATGTGGGCGGTGTGTTTTCGTTTCCCGGGCTCAGCTGGGAATCCATCGCGTTCCGGTCGATCTATGGCGATGACGCGATGTTCGGGACCATTGCCCGGATTTCATCGACCTTCGTCTTTCTTTTCATCATCTTCGGGGCCTTTCTGCTGCGGTCGGGCGCGGGGGATTTCGTGATCAATCTGGCCCGCGCCGTCGCGGGGCGCATGGTCGGTGGGCCGGGTATAGTGGCGGTTATCGCCTCTGGTCTGACTGGGACGATTTCGGGGTCCGCCGTGGCCAACACAGCCTCAACCGGCGTGATTACGATCCCCCTGATGAAAAAGGCGGGCTTCCCGCCGAAATTTGCCGGCGGGGTTGAGGCTGCATCGTCCACGGGCGGCCAGTTGATGCCGCCGATCATGGGGGCTGGCGCCTTTGTCATGGCGAGCTTTACCCAGATCCCCTACGAAAGAATCGTCGCCGTCGCGGCCCTGCCCGCCCTGCTTTATTTCCTGTCCGTCGTCTTTTTCGTCCGGATCGAGGCGCGCCGTCTGGGCCTGCCCCCGATGGAAAGCGATGGCGAGACATTTGGGTCGGCCTTTCGCAAGGGCGGGGCCAGTTTTGTCATCCCCATTGGCGGTTTGATCGCGATGCTGGTGTCGGGCTTTACCCCTGCTTATGCTGCCGTGTTCGGCATTCTGGCCGTCATTGCCTCCAGCTGGCTGACCCAGAACCCAATGGGCCCCAAGGCGGTGTTCGAGGCGATGGTCATGGGCACCAAAGGCATGATCATGACCGCTGTTCTGCTTTGCGCTGTTGGGCTTGTGGTGAACGTGATCGCCACGGCGGGGATCGGTAATACGTTCAGTTTGATGATCGCTGAATGGGCCGGGGGCAACCTGCTGATCGCGATCATCATGGTCGCGATTGCCAGTCTGGTGCTGGGCATGGGCCTGCCGGTGACGGCGGCCTATATCGTGCTGGCCACGCTATCGGCCCCTGCCCTTGCGGGCATGATCCAGGACCGGTTCGTGATCGACGCATTGGCAAGTGGCACGCTGGACCCAAGTGCCATGCCGATCCTGATGCTGGCCCTGCCGGACCCGTCGGTTCTGGCGGGACCTGTCAGTGCTGAAGATGCGACCGCCATCGTGCGTAGTCTACCGTTGGAGGTAGCAGCCCCGTTGCGGGATATGGTTGTTCCGGCCGAGGTCGCCGTCGCAGCGATCCTGTCAGCACATATGATCATTTTCTGGCTGAGCCAGGACAGTAACGTCACCCCACCCGTCGCGCTGGCGGCCTTTACCGCCGCGGCGATTGCCAAGGCCCCCGCCATGGCCACAGGTGTTGCCAGCTGGAAGCTGGCCAAGGGGCTATATATCGTGCCGATCATGATGGCCTATACCCCGTTCCTGTCCGGCGACTGGCCTGCCATGATCACGATTTTCGCCTTTGGCGTCGTGGGCATTTATGGGCTGGCCGGTGCACTACAGGGCTGTCTGGAGCGCCCGGTCGGGTTGTTGGAACGCCTGATCCTTGCCGTTGCCGGGGCCGCCTGTGTCTGGCCAACTGAAATCTGGATCAATCTTGTAGCCGCCTTCATTGTGCTAGGCTTGCTGGTGATCAATCTGCGCAAACCGGCGGTCGTCGCGACAGCTTAAGGAGGCCTTTCATGCATCGGGGAAGCTGTTTATGCGGTGCGGTGACATTTCAGGTCACCGGCGATCTGCCGCAACCATCGGCCTGCCATTGTGTTGCCTGCCGCAAGCATTCCGGCCATTTCGAGGCGTCAGTAGACATACCGGCAGATACGCTGACGATATCCGGTGAAGCGCATGTCAGATGGTACCAGTCATCCGAGAAAGTCCGGCGCGGGTTTTGTGACATCTGCGGGTCCACCCTGTTCTGGGACCCAGTGTTTCGCGATTGGACCGCCGTGGCCATGGGCGCGTTTGACACGCCGGCACAAACCAAGCTGGCGATGCATATCTTCGTGTCCGAGAAGGGCGATTATTATGATATCGCCGACGGGTTGCCGCAGAACGATCGTTAATGCGATGAAAAAGGGCGGGCCACTTGCGCGGCCCGCCCTGCTCTCTCACTCACTCTGAAACTGTTTACTCCTCGAGCGACAGCGCCACGAAACGTGGGTCACCGCCCCGGCGAACGAGGAGGAGAAGAGATTTCCGGCCAGCCTCTGACGCAGCTTCGATCTGCGCTTCGAGATCGACGATCGAGGCGATGGCTTGCTGGCCTGCTTCGGTGATCACATCACCTTCGAGAAGACCCTTGGAGGCTGCTTCTGATTCAGCGTTGATCCCGGTGATCACAAGACCTTCCTCAATGGACAGGCCGAACTGTTCGGATAGTTCCGGTGTGATTTCCGACAAGGTCAAGCCAAGGACTTCAGCCGATGCTGGGTCTTCTTCCTGCTCGGTCGAGGCGGGGAAGGCCACGGCCTCTGACGTTTCCCGGCGGCCCAAAACCACGATCAGCGATTCCATATCGCCATCGCGCAGGACCTCAACCGGGACTTCCTTGCCCACCGGCGAGTTTCCAACGATGCGGACCAGTTCACGGGTATCCTCAATCTCGATCCCGTCGAAATTCAGGATGACATCGCCAGACACCATACCTGCATCTTCGGCGGGGCCAGCGGGCACATCGGTGACGAGGGCACCGCGGGCCATATCAAGCCCTTCGATAGCTTCGACCATGTCGGGCGTCACGTCCTGGATGCGCACACCCAGCCAGCCACGGCGGGTTTCGCCAAACTCCTTGAGCTGATCGACCACATTGGTGACGACGGCAGAGGACATGGCAAAGCCAATCCCGATGGAACCCCCATTGGGCGACAGGATTGCCGTGTTCACGCCGATCACGTCGCCATCCATGTTGAAGAGCGGACCACCGGAGTTACCGCGGTTGATCGCAGCGTCGGTCTGGATGTAGTCATCATAGGTGCCTGACAGCGCGCGGTTGCGTGCTGACACGATACCGGCGGATACCGAAAAGCCTTGGCCCAGCGGATTACCCATGGCCATGACCCAGTCACCGACCCGGCTACCGGCGCCATTGCTGTCACCGAATTCTACAAATGGCAGGTCCTCGAGATCGACCTTCAGCAGGGCAATATCGGTATTCGGGTCAGTGCCGACAAGTTCGGCAGGTACACCGGGTTCGCCGCCGGGGTAGAATTCGATCAGGATTTCATCGGCCCCTTCGATCACGTGGTTGTTGGTGACGATGAAACCGTCCTCTGAGATCACGAAACCGGACCCGAGCGCCGATGAGCGGCGCGCGCCTTCACCCGGACCCCGTTCAAGATCGTTGAAGAAATCCTCGAAAGGTGAACCTTCGGGCACGATCCCGCGCGGCCCTGTCCGACCTGCCACAACAGTGCTGGTCGTGATGTTCACCACCGATGGGCTGACCTGCTCGGCCAGATCAGCGAAGGTTGCGGGGCGGGTCTGCGCGTTGGATCCGGTCGCCTGCGCGAGCACCAGCGCAAGAGCGAGTGTCACGGCCGCGAAGAGTGCTGCCAGAAGCCGCCGTGTACGCGCCTGATCTTGTTGAATTGCGATTGCCGTCGATTTCACAGGCAAGTCTCCTTGTACATTACAAATGGGCCAGTCGGTGGCCCGTGCTGTTCATGATGATCTATCTAGGGCACAAATTGTTCAACACAAACCGTGTCACCAGGCTGTGATAATTTGAGAAGATTCAAAGAAAAAAGGGGCCAGCGCTATGCCTGGCCCCTTTTTGAGACTGCTGATCCTGCAGTTATTCGTTTGCAGCGCTGCCCTGATCCGACTTCAGATAGTTGAAGAATTCGCTATCGGGCGACAAAACCATCGTTGCATTGCCGGACTGCAGGGACCGTTCATAGGCCGTCATGGACCGGTAGAATTCAAAGAATTCAGGGTCGGCACCAAAGGCATTGGCAAAGATCTCGTTCCGGCGGGCGTCGGCCTCACCTTGGGTGATCTGCGCCTGCCGTTCTGCATCTGACACCAGTTCGATCACGGTCCGGTCGGCGCCTGCCTCAATACGCTGTGCGGCTTCATTACCGCGCGCGATTTCGTCAGCCGCTTCACGTTCCCGTTCGGCCTTCATCCGCTCGTAAGTGGCGTTAAGGTTTTCGGGAGGCAAGTCAGTCCGCTTGAGCCGCACGTCGATCAGTTGCAGGCCCAGACCCCGCGCTTCGACGATAGCGTCATTGCGGATACGCAGCATCAGCGCCGCCCGGTCGATGGACAGGATGTCGTTGCTGGCCACAGTACCCAGAACATTCCGGGTCTTGTCGCGCAGGATGCCATCCAGACGTTCGGCAGCCCGCTGTTCGCCACCGTCACCGACGGCGCGGCGGAACTGTTCAACATCAACGATCCGGTAGCGGGCGAAGGCATCGACCACCAGACGCCGGTCATCCGATGGTGTCACTTCCAGCGGATCAAGGTCGCGGCTGAGGATACGGTCATCGTAACGCACGACTTCCTGAATCAGCGGGACCTTGAAATAAAGTCCCGGATCCTCGCGTACGGACACGATCTGACCGAATTGCAGAACAAGCGCCTTCTTGCGTTCGTCGACGATGAACACTGAGGACATGATGCCAAGCACAATGACTGCGATGGCAGGCAGGATAAAGGCTGATCTACTCATCAGTTTGACCCTCCGGTTGAATTGCGGCGCAGTTCGTTCAAGGGCAGATATGGCACAACGCCCTGGCCCCCACCGCCACTCTCATCAAGCAGAATGATGTCAGTCCCGCCAAGGACCCGTTCCATCGTTTCCAGATACAGACGTTTGCGTGTCACTTCGGGTGCCTTTTGGTATTCCTCCAGAACAGCGGAGAAACGGCTTGCCTCACCTTCGGCCTCGTTGACCACGCGGGCGCGGTAACCTTCGGCCTGTTCGAGGATTTGGGCGGCCTGACCACGTGCTTCGGCGACCACCCGGTTGGCGTATGCGTCAGCGACGTTCTGCACACGATCCCGTTCCTGTTCGGCGTCCTGCACCTGACGGAACGACGCGATGACCGGTTCGGGTGGGTCGGCCTTGTTAAAGTTCACACGCACGATGTTCACGCCCGAGTTATAGGAATCAAGCGTGAGCTGGATTTCATCGGTCAAACGTTCTGCAATCGAACCACGATCCCGGTTCAGAATCGGTGCCAGTTCGCTTTGCGCGATGATTTCGCGCATCGCCGATTCAGCCACGGCCGCAATCGTTTGTGGCGGATCGGCCAGGTTGAACAGATACTCGCGCAGATCAGAGATATTCCAGACCACCTGAAAATCGATATCGACGATGTTTTCGTCGCCCGTCAGCATCAAACCGGCTTCCAGGCCAGACCGGCTGGTCCCGATATCGATGCTGCGTTCGGTTGTCACCGGCAAGATTTCGCGGGTCACGATGGGCCAGGGTGCAAAGTTCAGACCTTCGCCGTTGGTCTCGACATAGCTGCCAAAAAGGAGTTCGATTGACTGTTCTTCGGGTTTGACCGTGTAGAGCGACGCAAACACCCAAAACCCGGCTGCGATCAGGGCACCAAGCCCCACCATACCGCGCGTGATCTGCGGACCACCGCCACCGCCTGTACCGCCGTTTTTGCCGCCGGATCCACCGCCGCCCATCAATACGCGCAGCTGTTCGCGCCCCTTGTTCACCAGATCGTCGATTTCAGGGATGCCGGGCCCATCATTGCCCGGTTTGCGGCCGCCGCGATTGCGGTCGTCATCGCCCCCTGATCCGTTATTGCCGCCGCCGCCCCAAGGGCCCCCAGTGTTTCCTGCCATCGTGTGTCTTCGCTTCCTTTATTCATCGCCCGGTCGGTCGGGCTATCCCTGTGCCATGTGTGGCCTAGTCTTGCAAAATCAAGCGGTCCGCATCGGTTCCTTCATGGTCACCAACTCTTCGGCCATTGTCGGGTGTACGGCCACTGTACGGTCGAAATCTTCCTTTGTCGCGCCCATCTTGACCGCGATCCCGGCCAGCTGGATCATCTCGCCCGCATGGTCTGCGACGATATGACAGCCCAGCACCTTGCGGCTTTCCTTGGACACGATCAGCTTCATCAGTACCCGCCCGGATTTCCCGGCAAAGGCCTGTTGCATCGGCCTGAACGAGGTGCAGTAAACCTCAATCGGTTCCTGATCGCGTGCTTCCTCTTCGGTCAGGCCAATCGTACCCAGTTCAGGCTGGGTAAATACAGCAGACGGGATCAAGTCATGATCCGGCTTGGTTGGGTTGCCCTTGAACACGGTTTCAACAAAGGCCATGCCCTCGCGGATCGCCACCGGCGTCAGTTGCACCCGGTTGGTCACATCACCAATGGCGTAAATCGACGGCACCGATGTCTGCGAATAGTCGTCCACCACGATTTCGCCACGGCGTCCGATCTCAACCCCGGCTTCCGTCAGGCCGATACCGTCGGTGTTTGGTGCCCGCCCTGTGGCAAACAATACGTGATCGAAAACCTGTTCATTGCCGTTGGTCGATTTCACCCAGATCGGCCCCTTGGCCTTTTTATCAGTGTCGCTTTTGGGATTGCTGGCAATATCTTGGGCGTGCTTGGCCGAAGCACCCATAGCGGCATCGGAATCCGTGGGTGTTGGTCCGCCGTGATCTTCGCCCGCCGGGGCCATTTCAACGATATTGGTCCCGACATGCAGGTTGATACCGCGTTGGGTCATGGCGTCAGCCAAAAGACCCCGTGCCTCGTCATCGAAGCCACGCAATATCTGAGCGCCCCGATAATACTGTGTAACTTCCACACCTAGCCCGTGCAGAATGCAGGCAAATTCACAGGCGATGTAGCCACCACCGATGATCAGCACCGATTTCGGCATCTTCTCCATCAAGAAGATATCATTGGACACAATCCCCAGATCGGCGTTTGGCATGTCCGGACGTACCGGGTGCCCGCCGGTGGCCACCAGAATATGCTTGGCGGTCACCGTCTTGTCATTGATCCGCACCGTGTGCGGGTCGTCCAGCGTCGCCCGCCCATCAAAGATTTCGACCTCAGAGCCGTTCAGAAGGTCACGATACACTTCTTCCAACCGGTCCAGTTCGCTATGCAGCCGGGTACGGAAATGACCCCAGTCAAACCCGTTATGGCTGACGTCCCAGCCGTATTCGCGCGCATCGTCGAAGATATCGGGATATCCGCTGGCGTAGACCATCAGCTTTTTGGGTACACAGCCCCGGATCACGCAGGTGCCGCCCATCCGATATTCTTCAGCCAGTGCCACCTTGGCCCCTGTCGCTGCGGCCACACGCGCGGCCCTAACACCGCCGGAGCCACCGCCAATGACAAAAAGATCGTAGTCGAACGCCATATCTTCACTCTCCGCGGTCATGTTTGGTTCTTAGTCGGTCACGTCGGCAAAGATATTGTCATCGTCCAACACATTGAAACGTACTTCTTCGGTGGCATCATTGAGGATGTCGCGCACGGTGACACGCCCATCGCTATGGCCCACAATCACCATGTCGCAGGTGTCGATGAACAACCCGTTATCCACTACCCCCGGGATTTGATTGAGCATCAGGCTGAGCTTGCGTGGTTCGCCGATCCGCTTGAGATGCAAATCGAAGATGAAGTTCCCTTCGTCGCTGACAAAGGGCGTGTCACCCGCCATCCGCTGCGTGATGGTGCGCCCCAGCACATCCATCCCGATCAGCATTTCCTCGATCAGGGCCTGTGTTGTGCCCATGCCAAATGGGATCACCTCGACCGGCAGCGGGAATGCCCCCAGCGTGTCCACCTTTTTGGAGGCGTCGGCGATTACGATCATCCGGTCACTGGCGGTTGCCACGATCTTTTCTTGCAGGTGCGCGCCGCCGCCGCCTTTGATCAGGTTCAGATCATCGTCATATTCGTCGGCCCCGTCGATGGTCACGTCCAGCCAGCGCGCTTCGTCCAGAGTGATCACCTCGATCCCCACTTCGCGTGCCAGTTTGGCCGTCCGGACGGAGGTGGGCACACCTTTGATCTGCAGCCCTTCGTCACGCACCATTTCGCCCAGACATTGCACCAGCCACGCGGCGGTCGAGCCGGTCCCGAGACCAACTTTCATACCCGATTTCACATATTCCGTGGCCTGTTTGGCGGCGACAAATTTTGCCTTGTCGATGGGCGACAATTCACTGGTCATGGGGCAGCTCCGATAGTTCCTGATGCCTTATAGGCAAGATGGGCACGAGGTGCGAGACCTCAAATGCCTCTCACGGGCGGCTCACGGCAGTGTGTCCTGATCTCCGTCTTTTTGGGTGCAATGGTCGTATTTGGGCGGACGAGCGATCTGCGATGGTCTAGCGTCCCGGCATGACCAGACCCTTGCGCCTGCACTATGCCCCGGACAACGCCTCGCTTTGCGTGCGGCTGGCGTTGGAAGAACTGGGGTTGGCCTATGACAGCGTTCTGGTGGACCGCCGGGCAAAGGCGCAGAAATCGTCCGCCTATCTGGCTATGAATCCGAATGGCCTGATTCCAGTGCTGGAAATCCCGCAGGGCCCGATGTTTGAGACCGGGGCGATCCTGCTCTGGCTGTCTGACACCTATGGCGGTTTGATGCCTGCGCCTGATGATCCGGCACGCGCCCATGCGGTGCAGTGGTTGTTCTGGCTGGCCAACACGCTGCATCCCACCGCGCGTATGCTGTTCTATCCGGATCAGTATTGCGATGGCGATGCCGAAGGATTGCGCCGGACAACGCGCCAGCGCCTGTCACACCAGTTGGGTCTGCTTGAACAGGCCAGCCATGCGGATTGGATCGATGCCGATGGCGCCAGCGCGCAGGGCTGCTATCTTGGCCCGCTCCTGCGCTGGTTTGCGCTTTATGGCGGGGCGACGGATTGGTTTGCCCTGCAGCGCTGGCCGCGTCTGCTGGCCTTTGCGGAACGCGCCGAACTTCAGTCCGCCGCCCGCAAGGCAGCCAGTGCTGAGGGGCTTGGCCCCAAACCGTTTTCCGCCCCTATTCACTGTCATCCGCCCGAAGGAAGTGCTGTCTGATGTTCCTGTCTGTCTTTGATATGTTCAAGGTCGGTGTCGGCCCATCCTCGTCCCATACAATCGGGCCCATGGTCGCCGCAGCCCGGTTTCTGGACCACCTGCGCGCGCAGCCGTTCCAGGTGGCAGGCCTGCGCGCCTCGTTGCATGGCAGCCTGGCATTCACCGGGGTGGGCCACGCCACCGACCGGGCCGTTATTCTGGGCCTCGCCGGGTTTCGCGCCGATGATTACGACGCTGACAGGGCCGAGGCTGAACTGACCCGAATTGCATCCGACCATACGGTTAGTCCTGAAGGGTTGGGCACGCTCAAGTTTCACCCCAAGGACGATCTGGAATTCGACTATGGGCCAGCCCTGCCCGGTCATGCCAATGGGCTGATCCTGCGCGGGACGGATGCGCAGGGCGACGTGATCACGCAAGTTACCTATTATTCCATCGGCGGGGGCTTTGTTCTGACTGAGGCGGAGCTAGCCGCTGGCAAAGACACAGATAACGGCCCGCCGATCCCGTTCCCGTTTCACAGCGCCGATGAGATGCTGCAAATGGCAGCCACATCCGGCAAGACCATCGCGGGAATGAAACGGGCGAACGAACTGTCGCGGATGCCCGACGCCGATCTGGATCGCGGCCTCGCACGGATCTGGGAGGTGATGAATGCCTGCATCGACCGGGGGTTGACGACCGATGGCACGCTGCCCGGCGGGCTGAAGGTGCGACGCCGGGCCAAGGGGATCTATGACGCGCTGATGGCTGAACGCGGTATGAACCTGACCGCCCCGCACACCATCAACGACTATATGTCGACCTATGCGATGGCCGTGAACGAGGAAAACGCCGCTGGCGGTCAGGTGGTGACGGCCCCTACCAACGGCGCGGCGGGCGTTGTGCCCGCAACAATCCGCTACTGGCTGGATCACGTGCCGGGGGCCACCGCATCCCGCGTGCCGGAATTTCTGCTGACAGCGGCGGCCATCGGCGGGTTGATCAAATTCAACGCCTCGATATCAGGTGCCGAGTGTGGCTGTCAGGCTGAGGTCGGCAGCGCGTCGGCCATGGCGGCGGGCGGGCTGGCCGCCGTTCTGGACGGCACCCCCGAACAGATCGAAAATGCCGCCGAAATCGCGCTGGAACACCATCTGGGCATGACCTGTGATCCGGTCAAAGGGCTGGTGCAGGTCCCGTGCATCGAACGCAACGGGCTGGGCGCGATCAAGGCGGTCTCCGCCGCATCACTCGCCATGCGCGGCGACGGCCAGCATCTTGTCTCGCTGGACGTGGCCATCGAAACCATGCGCCAGACCGGCGTGGACATGAGCGAGAAATACAAGGAAACCGCCCTCGGCGGGCTGGCCGTGAACGTGCCGAATTGCTAATGCCCGGTGCATGTTTTTTCACTTCAGCGAAGAACCCAAGATCAGGCGGTTCGATCCAAGGCCATCCCGGCTGAACCGCCCGCTGGTCTGGGCGATCAGCGACGCGTTTGATTTCCTCTACCTCTTCCCCCGCGACTGTCCCCGGATCGTGATCTGGGCGACAGAGCAAACGACCACACAAGACGCGCAGCACTGGCTGAGCGGACATCGGCGGGTGGCGTTTGTGCAAGAGCATTGGATGGACCGGATCAGCAAAGCAACGATCTATCGCTACAGCCTGCCGGGCGACCATTTCACCGCGCTTGATGATGTCGGCATGGCGGTGTCTGACCGCCCCGTCGTGCCGGACAAAATCGAAGCGCTGACAGGCCTGCCAGCGCTTCTTGCAGCGCGGGAGGTTTCGCTGCGTTCGGCGCCGTCCCTGGACCCGATCAAAGCGGTCTGGGACAGCACCCTTCATGCCAGCGGCATTCGCTTGAGGAATGCCGCATAAGTCACTTTAAACAGATGGCATTTCAGCCTTCGATGTGTCAGGCTCTGCCACCTTTTCCATCGTGTTGATGCTGACATGCGGCCAGCGGATCAGGCCGGGCTGGCCATCACGGCGCGGGAAGAAATCAAGCATCACAAGCTGCGAATACTGCATGATCAGCTTTTCCTCGCCATCGACATCCACTTCCATGATCCAGAAGATGGATTTCATGTCGGTCGCATTTGCCTGCCTGACAATGAAGGGAATGTTCGAAATCCGCGCCTGTTCGACGGATGTCTCCATCTCCAGCACGGTTGTGCGCTTGACCGTTCCCGGCACTGCCCCTTTCAGCAGATCGTTCGGGGTGACCGGATTGAAACCGGGAAAGCCCGGTGCGGTGACCGTGCCCTTGAAGGGGTTGTCGTTGAACGCCTTGTAGGGCGACAGGTACACCCCATTCAGATCGGTTGCGACACCAATCGGCAGACCGCTGACATCAGGGATTGTGGGTGGGCCGTCGATCACCTTGCTTTCGCCAATAACCAGCGCACTGTCACCATGCGGGATGGTACCCAGCCGCGCGATATCAAGGTTGTCTGTCTGCCGGTTCAGCATGTGCAGAAACAGGCCCGGTTCGTGGTGAATGGCCAGATCAGCAGGGCCGGCCAGCCCGCTTTTGGGGTGATCATCGGCTGCCTTCTGTTTGATCATCTGCTCATAGTCGAGCGTGACGACAAACTGGTCGGTATTCTCGGACGGGTTGCCAAAGGCGATGCCGCGATTGGGCACCGCCTTATCCACCAGCGAGAACTTCAGCTCTTCGTTGTACTGATTGGCCAGCACCCGGTAATTGATCGGGTTGTCCTCGCGGGCAAAGGGAAGGGCAATCATGTTCCAGCCCCGCCCGTCGAAGGCGTCAGTGTTTTTCCATGTGCCGGGCAGCAGTTTCAGCGGCCCAAGATCCGGGTCGCCGGTCTGGGCCACATCGACATAGCGGCCCCCACTGCGAAGAGTTTCCAAGCGATCTTCAGAGATCATAACAATAACCTTTTTAAAACAAACATTTAAATGCAGAAGCCGGTGCTTCATCTTTTGTAAAACGCATAGACGGCTTGAAATAAGGGCGCCGGTTCTGCGAAACGATCTTAGCACAAGTTTCTGATTTTTTCGAATCTATCAACAAAGTCGGCGCGATTGTGCCGAAGACGCACTCTCGATAGGCTGCGTGAATGTCTGGTGACCGTCCCTTTCTTGGCGTCCTTTTGATGCTCGCGTTCTGCGTCCTCGCACCGCTTGGCGATGCTGTGGCAAAACTGCTTGGCGGGATTGTCGCCCTTGGTATTCTGTTGCTGGTCCGCTTTGTCATGCAGGCGCTGATCCTGTTGCCCTTGGTTCTGCTGAACGGTCAAAAACTGACCCTGCCGCGTGATCTTTTGATCTGGACCCTGATGCGCACTGGTCTGCACATTCTGGGGATCGGCCTGATGTTTACCGCATTGCGGTATCTGCCTTTGGCTGATGCCTTGGCCATCGCCTTTGTGATGCCGTTCATCATGTTGCTTCTGGGGCATTTCGCGATGGGGGAAGAGGTCGGCATGCCACGGATGATGGCCTGTCTTGTGGGCTTTATCGGGACGCTTCTGGTGATCCAGCCCAATTTTGTCGAGGTCGGATACCCTGCCCTGTTGCCGCTTGGCGTCGCGCTTGTTTTTGCACTGTTCATGATGCTGACACGCAAGGTTGCCCGCGATATTGATCCGATCCGGTTGCAGGCGATCAGTGGCGTTCAGGCGACCGTGATGCTAGTGCCGCTCTTGCTGCTGTTCCCAGATGCCCGAGGTACGGGCGCTTTTGACTTCGCCCCATCTACACTCTGGCTGCTGTTGGCGCTTGGGGTGATCGGGACCAGCGCGCATCTGTTCATGACGTGGAGCCTGCGATTTGCCCCCGCCTCGACCCTTGCGCCGATGCAATATCTTGAAATCCCGTTTGGCACGGCTATCGGCTGGATGATCTTTTCGGATTTACCAAACGGGCTCGCTGCCATTGGCATTTGTATCACTGTCGGTGCGGGCCTTTACATCATCATGCGGGAACAACAGCTTTCAAGGCGGCCGCAAGATGCGACCGCGGCACAGTGATCAGCAACGGTCCTGCCGCGTCGATCACCACCGCATCATCCGCCGCGGCGTTTGACGAACTGATAAAACCCGTTGGATGCATTTCCTGATCGGCAAAGGGCCACTGCACACCGCTGACGCTGACCCGCGCGGTGCCAAGCGGCATTAACGACACACGGGTCTGGTGTGGCAGGTGCAACACCGTGCGACCCTGGGATGCCATGAAGCTGACATCGTTCGCATCAGCAAGCAGCACGTTCTTGTCGGGATACCGGGCGACCACGTTCAATACAGCCAGAGCATGATCAATCCGCCCGCCGGTAAAGCCCAGCGCGATGATTGCAGCGGCGGAAACGCGGGTCAGCGCCTTTTCGAAATCGGTCGTGGATTGTTCGGGAATGTGGCAGAGCAGATCCGCAAATGTGGCACGGGCGTGTTCAGACAAACTATCCAGGTCGCCGATCACTGCGGCAGGGGTGATTCCCGCCTGCAAAAGACTGTCAGCACCGCCATCGACCGCTATGTATTTGGAAACAAAGGGGGAAAGCTGATGAATCTCTGCCGCATCCACCCTTGCGCCTCCGACCAGGCAAACTATACCTGCGTCAGAAACAATTTGTTTGATGGGCACGTTATTAACCTCAATTCACAAACATTCCTCAAAACGGTCACAAAATGATCCCGAATGTTCCGTCATGCTGTTCTCGATTAAGAATGAGTATCTGTCCAGCAAACTGCGGCTAATAGATCTAGAAAGCGGAAAATATGGGCGAAGCCAACAAAATTCTGAGCGTTTCATATGGCACTTTTTCGTGCCGCCTTGAAGGGTTCGAAGACTCTGTCGAAACGATGAAAACCGTGGTGTCCTACTTCCACGAATTGGCAGGTCATGACCGCTTTATGGATATGGAACCGCAAGCCCCTGATCTGGACGAATTGGCAGATCTGACGGTCGAAGATGACGGAACCCCAGTTGAAGCCGTTGTCGATAGCGGTGTGGTCAGCCTGCGCATTCAGCGCCCTGAACCGACGGAAGAAGAGGAACGGCCGAGCCTGCGCTTGCGTCGTGACAAACCGGCAGAACAGCCCATGGACGAAGATGTGTCTGATCTGGATGACCTCACGGATGAGGCTTCTGACCTCGACGATCAGGATGATGATGTTTCCGATCTGGATGATGATGTCTCCGATCTGGACGATCTGGAAGACGATGTCGCTGATCTGGATGATTACGACGATGTCGCAGCCTCTGACGATGACAGCGATGAGCATGCAGAGGTTGATGACGCCGCCGAACTGGACGACGCTGTCGCCGAAGATGACCTTGATGAGGTCGCGGCAGAAGACATGGACATTGTCGAAGATACCGAGGTCGAAGAAGAAGACACCTTGGCTGCGGATGACGACACTGACGAAGACGAGATGGTTGCTGCCGAAGCAGACGACGCCGATGACGACATGGCAGAGGCTGAGCTGGTAGCGGAAGATGATGTTGCCGATGATGATACAGCTGACGCGCCCTTCTACGATCCCGCTGCGGCCCCGCCCGCTGCTGATCAGGATGACAGCGTTGCCGCCAAGCTGGAGCGTATCCGCTCTCTGGTCGGGCGCGTGCCTCCGGCCAACCGCACGGCCGCTCCTGACGCGGGCGCGCCTGCAGCGTCGGGGAGCATTGCTGACCGCCTGTCAGCCCTGACCGGCAAAGCCCCGCAAACCGATGATCATCTGGTTGATGATTTCGATTTCAAAGCTGACGAGGCCGAGCCGCTGGTCCTGTCTGACGAAGACAGCGCTGATGACGAAATGGCCGATCACGCCGACGATTTCGACCGTGATGATGCAGAGGATACCGCCGCACATCTCGTCGATGATGACGATGGCGCAGAAGATGCCGCCATGGATGCCGACGACGGCGAGACAGAAGACGACATCGCCATGCGGCGCGACAACCGGTCCAAGCGGGACAATCTGCCCAAAAACGACGATGACGCCATGTCGCGGATCATGTCGCAAGCCGATGAACGCCTGAACGAGCCCGAGGGGCGGCGCCATCGCGATGCGTTTGCGCAACTTAAGGCCGCTGTGGCCGCAACTGAGGCTGCGCGCCAGTTGGGCGATCAAAACGAGACTACGGATCCGCGCGACGCTTTCCGTGAAGATCTGGATGAGGCTGTCAGATCAGAGGACGAGGAAAGCGACGAGGCACCTGCCGCCCGCTCTGTTTCAACCCCGCTGAAACTGGTGGCCGAGCAGCGCATCGAGGACGAGCCGTCTGATCCCGCAGACCGCCTGCGTCAGATCGCCTCTGTAAAAGATGATGGCGAAGGTCAGAAAGGTGGCTTTGCCGAGTTTGCCAGCGCAAAAGGCGCAACCGAGCTTGCCGATCTGCTTGAGGCCGCCGCCGCCTATATCGCGTTTGTCGAAGGCGACGACGATTTCTCGCGTCCGCAGGTGATGAAGAAGGTTCAGATGGCTTCCGCCGATCAGTTCAGCCGCGAGGATGGGCTCCGCTCATTCGGGCGTCTGCTGCGGCAAAGCAAAATTATCAAACTGAATAACGGGCGTTTCCAGGTGTCCGAAGACACACGGTTCCGTCCTGATGATAAGGCCGCACAAGGCTGACCGTCGAGCAGACGCTAGGGTGAAAGGGGCGGGGTTAATACCCCGCCTTTTTCTCGTTTGGACATAGCAAAGACGGTGCAGTCGCGACCATCTGATGGCTGATATTTCTGACACCGCTTAACCGTCGGCCATGACGTGCATTCATGCGCCAAACCAAACATGTCTTGCGAGCCGAAGGTCCGCGCATTTTGGTCAGGGTTTTTCATCCGGATCGGGCTGCCCGATCCCCTTGAACACCCATTTCAGCGGAAATGCCCAGCCAATGCCAAGGGCGACATAGATGAAAAACTCGATCACTTTTGGAAAGCGCGACGCCCCTGACATGATCGTCACCGCCAGCACAATATAGGCCGGCAGGCCGACCACCAGCACGAACAGGGCCAGTCTTTTGCGCGCTTTATAGGTCATTCATCCTCAGTCGGAAAACGGATCAGTGACGAGGATCGTATCCTCGCGTTCAGGCGAGGTAGAGACTAGCGCGACCGGGCATTCGATCAACTCTTCGATCCGGCGCACATATTTGATCGCCTGCGCTGGCAGGTCCGCCCAGCTGCGCGCCCCTTCGGTTGATTCAGACCAACCCTCAATCTCTTCATAGATCGGCACACAACGCGCCTGCTGGTCCGCGGCGGTTGGCAGGTAATCCAGCTTTTCCCCGTCCAGATCATAACCAACACAGATTTTAAGCGTCTCAAAACCGTCCAGCACATCCAGCTTGGTCAGCGAGATGCCGGACACGCCAGAGGTCGCACAGGTTTGCCGCACAAGGCAGGCGTCAAACCAGCCGCAGCGCCGCTTGCGGCCCGTGGTGGTGCCAAATTCATGGCCCCGCTCACCCAGCCGCTGCCCGTCCGCATCCTCCAGTTCGGTGGGGAACGGCCCCTCGCCCACGCGGGTCGTGTAGGCCTTGACGATGCCGAGTACGAAATCAATCGTTCCCGGCCCGACACCAACGCCGGTGGCCGCCTGACCGGCGATCACATTGGACGAGGTCACAAACGGATAGGTTCCGAAATCAATATCGAGGAGCGCGCCCTGCGCACCCTCAAACAGGATCCGTTTGCCCGCCTTGCGTTTTTCATTCAGCACTTTCCAGACTGGCGCTGCGTATTGCAGAACCTCGGGTGCGATGCCCCGCAGCTGTTCCAGCACTGCATCACGGTCAATCGGTTCCAGCCCCAGCCCACGACGCAACGCATCATGATGGATCAGCGCACGGTCCAGCCGCAATTCCAGTGTCGCATCATCGGCAAGGTCGGCCACACGGATCACCCGGCGGCCCACCTTGTCTTCGTAACATGGGCCGATGCCGCGCCCCGTCGTCCCGATCTTGGCGACAGAGTTCTGGCTTTCCCGCGCCCGGTCCAATTCGCCATGAAATGGCAGGATGAGCGGCGTGTTTTCGGCGATCATCAGCGTATCTGGTGTGATCTGCACGCCTTGGCCGCGCAAGGTTTCGATTTCCTTGACCAGATGCCACGGGTCCAGCACCACCCCATTGCCGATCACCGACAGCTTGCCACCGCGCACCACGCCAGAGGGCAGCGCGTGCAGCTTGTAGACCTCACCATCAATCACCAGCGTATGGCCTGCATTGTGGCCGCCCTGAAAGCGCGCGATCACATCGGCCCTTTCCGATAGCCAATCCACGATCTTGCCCTTGCCTTCGTCGCCCCACTGGGCGCCAACGACCACTACATTTGCCATACGCGATGTCCTTACAGATGTCCCACGCCCCTATATAGCCGCCACAGTTCAGACGAAACCGCAAATTTGGCCCCCCGCAGGCTGGACAGGGCACGCGGGCCTCGCCATTGTCCTGCCAGATAAAAAGAAGTGAGGCATATCATGGGTTTCGTCATTCGCTGGGTCTTTGCCTTTGTGCTGTTGGCGGCCACCTATAATCCGACGGAATGGAACTTCGTGCGGTGGAGCGCGGCCAATGCCGAAACAAACCTGTCCATGACGGTGCTGTTCGGGCTGGTCCTTCTTGTGGGCTACATCATCTATCTGCGCGCCACATTGCGATCGATCGGTATCTTCGGGATGGTTCTGATCCTGGCCGTGGTAGGGACCGTCCTGTGGGTTCTTTATGATCAGGGTATCGTCAATCTGGACGACCCAACGCTCAACACATGGATCGCACTTGCAGCCTTGTCGGTGGTTCTGGCCATCGGTCTTAGCTGGTCCATCGTACGCCGCAAGCTGACCGGCCAGACTGACGTGGATGACATCGACGAATAAGGGACATTCAGGGGTTGCGGGATAGCCCTGCAGCTTTTAGATACCGCGTGTTCGCGAACGCCCCGAAAGGCCTGTCATGGAAAACGTTGTCCTCATCATCCACCTGATCCTGGCGCTCAGCCTGATCGGCACCGTGCTGTTGCAGCGGTCAGAAGGTGGCGGTCTTGGCATCGGCGGCGGTGGCGGTGCCGCCACGGGGGGACGGCCCGCGCCAACAGCGATGGGCAAGTTCACATGGCTTCTGGCCATCGCCTTTATCTGCACATCCATTGCCCTGACGCTGATTGCGGCGGAAAAATCCGCAGGCTCCTCCGTAGTGGACCGGTTGGGTGGAACCGGCACCGAAGAAGGCGTGCCTGCCCCTGATCTGGGTGACAGCCTTCTGCCACCGTCGGCAGATGATGATCCGCTGGTTCCAACTGGCGACTAAACCACAAGCTGTTGCCGAACGGACAAGTTCGGCAACATGATGTTGCGTCACCGGTTGCGCGCACGCCCCGAATCCGGTAATAGTCAAATCCCGTGATGATGCGAACTTCGCCGTTCGCTTTCCCACAGATTTTGGACGTTTTCACGGGAGTTCCCAGCCATGGCGCGTTATATCTTCATCACCGGCGGCGTGGTGTCTTCCCTTGGTAAAGGCCTGGCCTCTGCGGCCCTCGGCGCGCTCTTGCAAGCCCGCGGTTTTTCCGTGCGTCTTCGCAAGCTTGACCCCTATCTAAACGTCGATCCCGGTACGATGTCACCCTTTGAACATGGTGAGGTGTTCGTGACCGATGACGGGGCCGAAACCGATCTGGACCTCGGCCATTACGAACGTTTCACCGGCGTGCCTGCCCGCATGACCGATTCCGTCAGTTCCGGGCGGATCTATTCCAATGTCCTCGAAAAAGAACGACGCGGCGATTATCTGGGCAAGACCATTCAGGTCGTCCCCCACGTCACGAACGAGATCAAGGAGTTCCTGAAGATCGGCGAGGACGAGGTCGATTTCATGCTCTGCGAAATCGGCGGCACCGTCGGCGACATCGAGGGCCTGCCGTTCTTCGAGGCGATCCGCCAGTTCAGCCACGACAAACCACGCGGCCAGTGCATTTTCATGCATCTGACGCTGCTGCCCTATCTGGCGGCCAGTGGTGAGCTGAAGACAAAACCAACCCAGCACTCCGTCAAGGAACTGCAATCCATCGGGATCGCGCCCGACGTGCTGGTCTGCCGGTCCGAACAGCCGATCCCCGACAAGGAGCGGGAAAAGATCGCCCTGTTCTGCAACGTGCGCAAGGAATCCGTGGTCGCCGCCTATGACCTGAAATCCATCTACGAGGCGCCGCTGGCCTATCACGAACAGGGTCTGGATCAGGCGGTTCTGGATGCGTTCGACATTTCGCCCGCCCCGGCCCCGAAACTGGATGTCTGGCACGATGTCTATGACCGCATCCACAACCCCGAAGGCAAAGTCAAGGTCGCCATCGTCGGCAAATACACCCAGCTTGAAGATGCCTATAAATCGATTGCAGAGGCGCTGACCCATGGCGGCATGGCCAACCGGGTCAAGGTCAAGATCGAATGGGTCGATGCGGAGCTTTTCGACCGCGAAGACGCCGCCCCCTATCTCGAAGGATACCATGCCATCCTCGTGCCCGGCGGCTTTGGCGAACGCGGCACCGAAGGCAAAATCAAGGCGGCCCAGTTCGCCCGCGAGAAAAAGATCCCCTATCTGGGCATCTGCCTCGGCATGCAGATGGCCGTGATCGAGGCCGCGCGCAACGTCGCCGGGATGGACAAGGCCGGGTCAGAGGAATTTGACCATGAGGCCGGTAAAAAGCGTTTCGAACCCGTGGTTTATCACCTCAAGGAATGGGTGCAGGGCAATCATAAGGTGGCGCGCAAGGCCGATGACGACAAAGGCGGCACCATGCGGCTCGGCGCCTACAGCGCGACCCTGACCGAAGGCTCCAAAGTGGCGCAGATCTACGGCAGCACCTCGATCGAGGAACGACACCGGCACCGCTACGAGGTCGACGTGAAATACCGCGATACGCTGGAAAAGGCCGGGCTGAAATTCTGCGGCATGTCACCCGACGGCAAACTGCCCGAAATCGTCGAATGGGAAGATCACCCCTGGTTCATCGGCGTCCAGTTCCACCCCGAACTGAAATCCAAACCCTTCGCCCCCCACCCGCTTTTCGCGGACTTCGTCAGAGCCGCAGTAGAAACATCGCGGCTGGTATAGGTGTGAGGTTGGGGCCGCTTAGCGGGAAGAGCCGTCGTTTGCACAACTTTGGCGATTAACTGGTGCCAGACCAAAGAAGACATTGGATGCACGTATCAACCACCTCGTGCGTTCCGGATCAACGTCCGCATTAAAGGTGAAGATTGCCGACTGGACCGACAACAGCGACCCAGTGTGCTTATCATGACTGTCGAAAGACGAGGCCGCCTTGCTCGGGTATCTCTATCATCAAGCATTTTTGAAGGATGGCTCTATCCCTCCCAGTTGGTCGACCAACGGATAGCGAGCGTTTCGCGGCTTGGGCTTGCATCGCGAAAATCTGCGTTGGACATGCTGTCGTAGCTGATCGTCACTTTACTGCCGTTGTCAAACGTATAGCCAATACCAAGTGCCGATCGAAATTGCAGAGTTCCATCAAGATCAGCGCCGTCACCTTGCATATAAAGACCGGGCATCATCGAGGTTTCGATGAACAATGGGGTGTCGTAGACGTATTGGGTGCTCCATTTCCAGCCGATCCCGAACCATGCAGCCCCATCGGTTGTCAGCGAAAGGCCGTAAGTGGGGCGAAAGGGGCCGCGTCGACGATGGCTGTCGTAGCCAAGGTAGAACTCATTCGCACTCTGAAATTCATCAGATTGCAGTTGTCCCAGCTGATAAAGCACCTGTGGTTCTTGCTTTTCGGTATCAAGGCAACCGCTGGGGCAATCATTCAACGTCATATCTGTCAAACTCGTCAGCAGCCAGATTAGACCAAGTGTACCGTCCATGATATCATCCTATTTTTTGTGGCCCGGTGGAGCCTCCCGCGAGAGGTACTAATGATAGATAAAACTAAGGCGCATATGCAGATCAAGTCGCCTGCACGGTTGATAACTTATAATGCGACAAACGTCGTTGGTTCAAACTGATCGCGTAGCGGATCGACAAATTTTCTAGTCCGGGGTTGGTCGCGCGTGTGTCGCCGTTCGACCAATGATCCCATGATAACGTGAGTGTGGATCCATTGTCGAATTCATATCCCGCGCCGATCGCTGCACGAAAATGAACTTCTCCGCCTAAATCAGGCCCATCGCCGCGCAAGTGGATGCCACGGATAAAGGATGTTTCCTAGGAAAATCCAGCCCGAACCGGCCATTCGAATTCTGGGCAGGATCGGCCGGTCAGCGGACTTTTCTACCGTTCGTTGCAGACGAGCAAATGGCGGTTTGCTGGTACAGAGTGAGACAAGCTTAACCATGTGTCCCATTCAAGAAATGGTAAGCACTACCGCTCTCAATTCGATTCTTTACGTGCCTTTGTCGCTTTTCTTTTCGGATGTTTCAGTTTGCGAAGCGCCTTTGCTTCGATCTGCCTAATTCGTTCCCTAGTTACACCAAATTGTTGGCCAACTTCTTCAAGTGTATGGTCGGTGGACATGCCTATACCGAAGCGCATGCGTAAGACCTTTTCCTCGCGTGGAGTCAGAGAAGAGAGAGGGCGCGTTGAGGTTTTTCGTAAGTTCTCGTGAATGGCAGAGTCCTGCGGCTGGGTGGACTTTCCCTCCAATTTTTTCAGGTGCCAATCTTCCGGCGCATCGTCATTCCAAATAACCGATTCAACCATTGCACCCTCGAAGCTCGTTGAGTCAGTAATTCTTGCTCCATAGAAACTCGCGTTGCTCAGGTCAGCCCCAAAGAAATCGGCGCCGTCTAAATCTACCCCCGCAAAACTAACGCCCTGCAAGTCAGCAAATCGAAAATCCTTCTTTGGGTTGATCTTGGCAGTTCTTATCAAATCCGCCAAATTACCGCCTTCTGACTCTCGCACTTCTTTTGCAACTTTGAACGGAAGGTTTTTACTTACCAGCTCCATCATAGGTTTTCTCTCATGTTGTCTTGTTCGGCATCTGAAATTCGAACCTTAATTTTTGCGTGAGAAATTATCAATTCTCCCTCATGAACATCCCATCCATTCTTAATCTGGTCGTCGCGAATTGCCTTCAACATCATTAGTTTCTCAATTTTTAACCTATTGCTAGATCTCCAGTCCAATGAGTTCGGCATTAGGTCGGCGTCCTCATTTTCTACAATGGGCAAATAAACACCATCTTTGAAGGTGCAGGAGATCATGACTCCAACTTCGTAAGTCTTTTGTAATTCGCTGTCGGGGCCCACTGCACAAAGAGCGGTTGCGTCTTCCGCTTCTTCTTTGGTGTTGTCTGACTTATCTCGAAAGTACTGACCGGACAGTGTTTGATCCAAAGTTCGAGGGTCGCCCAGGACCTCATGCCCAATCCTCCAAGAGTCACCGGCGGTAGGTTCAACAATTCGATACTTGATGGTACTCTTGTATTCGTCCATTTCGAGGTTTTGCATTGTCTTCTCGATACTACCACCGAGAGCGCCCTCAAGGCCAACTGATGAAAGAACCTTGCTTAGTAGCCCATCTACAGAGGCACCAATTTTGCCGGACGCGTCTCGGCTTTTTTGAATTGTTCGCTTGACCAGTTGGACAAAGTCTTCGGGTGGGAGAGTAGTCTGATAGCGCGGTGTTGAGTTAATAATCTGGCACCTGTCCAACTTCAACCTCAGGAAACACTTTCGAAATCGTAGAGAAAATCCGAATCCGGTTTCGTCACTCACGTGCTCCTCACCGAATATCAAATCGATTTGAATTGGTAGCTCAAAGAAATTGCCACCTTGGTTAACGAATGTTACGAGCTGCGCCCCTCTGGGAAATGCGCTCACATTGTCGCGGCGCTCGACACGTGCAGTCTTTGGCATGTATTGCACTCCTTTACTCATCCACCGACAGGTTGGCCACCATGCTATACTTCTACAACGGCCCCGCGTTTTTGCGAAGCATGTTGTTGTGTCGGTGGGGAGTAAGGGACGGACATGGAACCTGTCGAATTGGCTGGACACCCACTTCTTAAGCCGGGCAGTTTCGTTACAGCAAGCAGTTGTAAACGCAATAAACCCGACTTTTGTGCGCGGCGCATCATCGATCGAAGTGGGCTCGCTGTCGACATCTGACGGTTTTGGTCGGATGACTGGTGCCAGCCGAGGCTGTGTGAAAACTCCGGATGATGTATGCTTTTCGGCAAAGACTGGAGGCGGGCATGTCGGGATATATCGAGGGCGCGGAGCGAAGTCAGGCGACGCTTTTTCCGGATCGGCTTGAAGATTGGATCGAC
>NZ_JBKQXN010000347.1:0-15346 GCF_046762905.1 Yoonia sp. R2-816
ATAAATAAGAACAAGTTGGCATTGGTATTCAGGTAGCGACAGGCCAAACATCGGCCGGGCTTCATCTGCGCGGTGGGACCAGAACCCACTGATTGTTGAAACCGCGTCCAAAGCATCCGCCTGCCTGAGCAACGATTGGAAGTATTTTTCGGATATCTTTGGCACCATTGCGTCACCGCGTAGTTTAATCAGTCTCAAAGTATTCTAGCCAGACGTTGATGCAAGTTACAGCATCATGAACTTCGGGCTCCTTGCAGACCAATGCGCGCGCAGAAGACGCCTATTTGGTTAGCTTCCCAAAACGGACCTTCAGTTCGGCGTGTACACTCGCCTGGTCAGCGCGGTGCTGATGATTGGGCTTGGAGGGAGGATCGGAGGGCATATCATGCCAAGAGTCCAACTTCCCGCAGTCACCCCAAAACGCAAGGCTTGGAACAAGGGGCGGATTGTCGGGCAGAAACGTCCATTGCTGCCAAAACAAGTGTGGGCGATCCGTGCGCGGCTCGAACTTGCAGGCAATCTACGCGACCTGGCTTTGTTCAACGTCGCCATCGACAGCAAACTTCGAGGCTGCGATCTGGTCAAGCTAACCGTGACTGACCTTGTCAAAGACGATCGCGTCCGGGAACGTGTCTCTGTAATCCAGAGCAAAACCAAGCGGCCCGTTCAATTTGAACTGTCGGAAAATACCCGAGAAACCGTTCTGAACTGGGTCAGATCTCCGGAGATGCTTGCCTGTTCATGTTCCCAAGCCGGTTTCACGACCGACCACACATCTCAACGCGCCAGTACGGTCGACTTGTCCGCGACTGGGTGAAGTCGATTGGTTTGGAGCCGAGTGGATACGGTACACACTCGCTCCGCCGAACAAAGGCTGCCGAGATCTATCGTAAGACTGGCAACCTTCGCGCGGTGCAACTGCTCCTTGGTCACACCAAAGTCGATAGCACGGTGCGCTATCTTGGTGTCGAACTGGAAGATGCTCTGAGCATAGCCGAGCGCATCGACATCTAACGAACCCTGGCGAACGGTGCTGCCGTTCGCCATTTCGAAGCGGTTGTCCGTCCCTCATGCGGTGTAAGATCATTCTGAGCCCACCCCGGCCGTAGTGATTTCATGCCGCGCACTCACGCAGCGCAAAAATGCTGCTACTGCAACGATTGGCGTGCTGTCATGCAGCAGGAAAACCAGCCGTTCATGCTCTGCGCAGCAAAGTTTGGGGACCCAATTTACGGGTTGCGGACAATCTGGACCTTAGCAGGGAAGCTATTGTAAGTGCAGAAAACTCCTGAGCTTACTCATAGATTTGGTCATTAATTTCCTGCGACACAGAAAGCTCTTCGTTCCAGCCATTCAGCTGCAGTGATGACAGTCAATTTCCCCCCCAGCTTTCGCTGCAGATTGACTTCAACAGACGCGACCCAGGGCAAAAACAATCCGTTTCTTTAACGATATGCATCTCTCAAAAAGACGGTGATAATCGTTATCTTGTCTCGAGTCGCTGCTGTTTAATAGCTGCGACAGCCCATCGACTCCGGCCGGCAGCGACTATTGTCCCGATCAGTCCAAATGCCTATTTCAACTAGTTACCCTTGCACACTGCATACTCTCTGGAGTTCCTGATGAAGTCATCAAAAAAAATAGTCCGCGAGTGCTGGATTAGCCTTTCTTTCGTTCTTATGTCCGTTTCGGCATCGAGTTCCTATGCGCAAACATCGTCTACTAGCGATTGGGACCAATGGAACAACATTTCCGAGCCCGTTTTTCCAGATGTTATGTGGGAAAATTACGCGACACCCGAAGATGCGGGTTGGTCATCGAGAAGACTTGCAGAGGCGCGTGAAACCAGCTGGTCGGCTGGATCGGCTGCAGTTGTGGTCATATATGATGGCGCAATATTGACGCAGTGGGGCGAGGTTGAGCGACGGTTCTATTGTCACTCCATCCGCAAAAGCTTACTGAGTGCACTTTATGGACCAGCTGTTGCAACCGGCGATATCGATCTGAATCAGACAATCGGATCTATTGGGATCGAGGAAAACGCGGGGCTCACATCGTTAGAGCAATCCGCCACGGTTTCAAACCTCATGGCGGCGCGGTCAGGAATATACTTGCCAGCGATCCTCAATACGGGCGCGGTCAACGCGATCCAACCCAGCCGCGGAAGCCACGAACCCGGAAACTACTGGTACTATAACAATTGGGATTTCAACGCTCTGGGCACCATATACATGCGAAAGACAGGAGATGACCTCTTCGAAGCCTTTCGGTCACAGTTCGCCATCCCCTTGCAAATGCAAGACTTTGAACTTCGCCACACCCACTACCGACGACAACCTGAAATATCGCAGCATCCGGCTTACATTTTCAGGATGTCGGCGCGGGACATGGCGCGTTTCGGATTGCTGTTCCTGAATGAGGGTTGGTGGAAGGATGCGCAGATCATCCCAACTGATTGGGTGCGTGAAAGCACTAAAATGCGCTCTGTCTCCGCCACCGGCGGCTATGGCTACATGTGGTGGACCGAGATTGGACAACTGGACGAACTCGGAACGTATACAGCCTATGGCTATGGTGGGCATGCGATCTTCGTTGTGCCCGGAGCGAGACTCATCATGGTTCATCGCGCAGATACTTATTCGGGCAAACACGTATCTTATGACGCCATGAGAACCGTGCTCAGACAGATACTCAATGCCAGAACAGGACCGCCTCGACCAAGCCCGATACTGGAAACAACGCAGGCTGCCAATTCTGTTCAATCCGACGCACTACTGACGCAGGCCCAGATGGCGCCGCTGATTGGCCAATATATTCGAGACGATCTTATCGTAACGGTGCGGCAAATCGATGATCAGCTTGAAGTCGAAAGCCCACGCCATGGTCGTTTCTACCTCAGGCCCCAGTCACAAACCGACTTCCGTATGGAGGACAGTGAGTGGCGCCTGAGCTTCATAGTGGATGACGCCGCAGTACCGATACGAATGCGCATATGGCTGGCATCTGACGACGATCCCTATGACTTCGTTCGCTTGCCCTGATTGTTCTTCCCATTCGACAAACGAACCCCCTCGGCGCGCCTCGGTTCCAAACGACGGGTCGTGGCAACCTTGGGTATCAGCCCTGTGCTGGGCTCTGAGAGGTAGAGTGTCAGTGATGTTCGGATAACTGGGACCCAAGTTCTGAGGTTTCGACTTGTTTTTGCGCTGAAACCGGCTTGGGTCGAATTGAGAGCGCACGAAAACTGGATGCAAAAAGCGGTGCCATCGTGACGGCAAAATAGAGTGCTGCTGCGAAAGCAACACTGATCGGCAGGCCCAAATATGCGACTGCTGCACCACCAATTAGTCCACCAAATGGCGCGAGCGCCCATGCCAAGGCCGACATCAACGAACTCACGCGGCCAACAAGAGCTTTTGGCATTCGTTCAAAACTAACTGCCGAGATTATCGGATTGATGAACCCAATAGCAAACCCGGCAACGGCAAGAATTGCCAGTATCGCCGTGAATGGCAATCCCGGCAGGAGAATGAGAAATCGTGGTGCCCCGCCGGTCAGGAAGGCAATCGCATAGATCTTTAGCCTTGGCATTCGTTCGGCATAACGGGTTGCAACCGCGGCACCCAACACAGCAAAGGCTGATTGAACGGCGATAAGTGTTCCGATTGCGCTGGGACCGCCACCGTATTCCATTGCCCAAACGGGTACCAACACAGTGAGGAGCGCCTGATCCAACAGATTTGTCAGCGCGATCATGACCACGAAACCGACAAGCACCGCGTCTTTCGTCAGGAATCGCCACCCCTCTTTCAGATCACGCATGTAGCCCGCTGTCGCTTGGGGTTCGGTCTGCTGTCTTTTCGCAATGCCCAGCGTCACTGTAAGAGCGGCAAGCCCGAAGGCCAGCGCATTCACAGCCAACGCTGGCGCAGCACCGATCAACGCAACGAGCACACCGGCTACTGCCGCCCCCAATGTCCCAGCGAGCCTTTCTACGGTTGCCATCATCCCGGTTATACGCTCAAGCGGCGCGTCAGCAGCTTCAGCGACAACCGGAACCAGTGCCTGCTTGGCCGCATCAGTTGGCCCGCGCAACAGGCCCATCAGAAACACAACGGGCAACAAGGCGTTTACATGTAGCATTCCAATGACGTGGAGCGCCGGAATTACCGCAAGCACGACAACCGACAAGAGCTCACCGGAAATGGCAATGAAACGTGCGCCCAAGCGATCGATAAGTGGCCCGCCAAGTCCTTTGGAGACAACGTAAGGCAACATCTCGGCAAAAGCCGCGACACCGGCCATCATCGGGTCGCCGGCAAGGTTCAGCACGAGCCAGGGGATGGCAATCATCGATAAGCGGGTACCCGAAACTGACAATATCTCGGCCACCAGCAGGGTCAGAACTGGCCGCATCGAGCGGTTCATTCTTCAGCGTCCCCGGCAGAAGCCTGAGAGATTTCCGGAAACGGGAAGCTATGCATTACTATCATGAAATTCCTGGTATCGCTGGAAAGCGGTGCGTCTTGCCTTGGATGTGCAGATCTTGCCTGCATAAGAATGTTCATTAGCTTGTCTGTCAGGGTTTGAGCTTGTTCCACAGTGACCGGAATGATGATATCGTTAGCGCCCGAAACCCTGCGCCATGGCGTCGGAAGGTTTGGGTATTCTCCAAGAGCACTCTGCAAAAACTCCATATGCTGAGAGATCACGGCCTGGCTCATCGCAAGTCCCGCCTGCAATACCTCCCCCGACTGGTCAGAAACGTCGAAGACCGTTGTGTCGTGCTGCGCCTGCCACCACCGTTCGCGCTTGGTGCCGAGGTCCTCAGCTTCCGCGATAAATCCATGTTTGGCGAGTTGTCGTAGATGGTAACTTGTGGCCCCGGAATTGAGGCCCAGGCGCTTTGCAATTCCCGTTGCCGTTGCGGGTCCCTCAACCCGCAGCAAGCCCAGCATTCGAAGGCGCTCAGGATGCGCCAAAGCTTTGAGCGCGGTAGTGTCAGGTACAATCCGGGCGATGTCCCGAGGCTGGGCGGGGTCATGTGATGGTTTTTGTGTCATGACTCTCAATTAGTAATGCAAAGATATCTTTGCAAGTAAAATTATGCATAACCCCCCAGTAACCGCGGCCCCACTGTGGCGCAGCAGTGCTTTTGCGGCGGGTGGCTGATTTTGTATGTGTGCGCTCGCCGCACAAAACCGAAATCTCCGTAATAGAGCTCAGAGCGCGGTTTCGTCGCTAGTGATGCGAACTATGGCTGCTGAGCTGCGAACGCCCACGGATCAAGTCAAACGACGTAGGATCAAGAGTTTGACCTTCGTGGCGAAGGGCCGCTTGCCGAACACAGGGTTGATGTAGATCAACAGTGATGGGCCTGCCTGTGATATTGTTCAATGCAGTCTTTGGAGAAAGCAAACAGGTGTTGTGCAACAGAAACGGGACATGTCTGAGAAACAGAGTGTGACCGGTATTTGTCTGTGTGGGGCAGTTAAAGTGTCGGCAGATGCAAATAATCCGGAGGTTACGGCTTGCCACTGTGACATGTGCCGTCGTTGGTCGGCAGGGCCATTCATGGAAGTCACGTGTGAAAACGTGCGCTTCGACGGAGAGGAACATGTCGGTTGTGCTCGTTCATCCGATTGGGCCGAACGCGGTTTCTGTAAAGAATGCGGCTCGAACCTGTTTTACCACATCGTTGGGGCCGATGATTACCAGATATCCTCTGGCTTGTTGGACGATCAATCAAAGCTACGGTTCACGTTGCAGGTCTTCACCGACAGCAAACCGCCCTTCTACACGTTTGCCGATAAGACCAAAATGATGACCGGTGACGAGGTCGCCGCCGCATTCGCGCCGCCACCCGAGTAGCCTTGCAAGGTTTTCCACTCCTGGCTTGGGATTGTCGCGTGCACCTCATAATGGAGCTATCTTGATGAATTGGAAACCGGAAATCGATGCACTCATTGCACGTCAGCATGAGAATGGTGGCCCTTTCTGGTCGCGCTCAGACGGCAATATTCATTCGCCCGCAGGGTTCAGCACCATTGATGTTATGCACACCATCGGTCTGTTGGGTGGTACGGCTGGCGACATCCCTATCGTAAGTGACGCCGTTGGTTTCCTTGAGACCTATCAAAACAATGACGGCTCATTTAGCTACGGAAAACGCAAATCCAAGTTGCCCTGCGTCACCGCCAATGTCCTGAGCGTGTTTGGCCGCTTGGGGGTTTCCCAGACGGACGCCGCAGATGCGGCCTACGCGTGGTTATTTCCCAGACAGGCGGCTGACGACGGCTGGCGCTGTGCCACGGTCAAGCAAGGTAAGTCCCAGGAAGCCGATGCCAGCAATCCGGGAACAACGATGTGGGTCCTCGATCCCTGCTGTTCCGGAAAAACAACAAGAAAGAGACCGCAGCATTAAATCGCGGCGTCGGTTTTCTGTTGGACCACTGGGACAGCCGAAAGCCCCTTGGCCCTTGCACCTTCGGGATCGGCAGCCGGTTCTTAAAAACAGAATTCCCGTTTCGCAGGTACAACCTGTTTTACTACGTCTATGTGTTGTCACATTATGAACGCGCGATCGGGGACCTTCGGTTGAGGCAGGCGTTCAACGCGCTAAAGTCGCAATCAGAGGATGGCGGCCTGCGGATCACAGCCCCGCACAAGGCCTGGAAAGGGGCAGTCTTCGCCCCAGAGTCAGGGCCAAGCCAACCCGCAACCAGGTATTGGCAGGAGATCACGAGACGGATCAACGCAGTGAATCTGGGCGAAGCTGAAATTGGAACGGTCACGATGCCCGATCACTTTGCAGTCCGTCACGGGGATAATTCGTGAAAATACAGCCTTTGGTTAGCCGCGTTTGCACAAGTCCGCAAAGTCCCGCGACATATGAATTCTTATACCGTACGGCGAAAGTTAAGTTTGAGATCTACCGCGGTTGGCCAGTTTGAACGGGTGCTTCGGTGAACAATGCGGTACCGCCAAACATTCATCGCTGCGGTTGCGAGTAAATGCTGCGTCAGCAATAGCCGCACCTGCACAAGTCCGGTTTGTCCGCATTGGTCGAATTTGGACTCATTGCAATGAACGGCGGCACTTTAGGCGGCGAACCGCTGCCATTATTCCAGCTCTCCCGTCAGTGCTTTGCTAGCTAAGTTGCATCCGAAGGAAAAATATTTTGGATCGCCGTGGATCAAGGTGAGAACAACTGCTCCTTCCATCGCAACAACGATTTGTTCTGCAATTCTCTTTGGGGCGCTGATGCCGCGACTGCTTAACTCGTCAGAAAGCCAAAGAACGAGGGCCGACTTGTGCCGCTGAGAGGCTTTGCGAACTGGATGACCGGGAAGATCAGCGAGTTCCATACTCAGCCGCGTGAACCCAGACCCTGTCCAGCCAGGTTGTCCTGACCATTCTGACAACTGTGCAAAAAGGCCCGCAATAAACAACGCGGGTTCAGGAGTGTTTGGCGCAGTCCAGTTGCGGAACGCGGCTATCGATTGCTCATTCTGCTGGTCTAAGACCGCACCGACCAAGGCGTCTTTGCTTGTATAGTGATAGTATAAAGTGCGCTTGGTCACACCCGCCGCAGACGCGATATCGTCCATGCTGACACGTGCGAAACCTCTCTTGAAAAACAGCCGGAAGCCAGCATCAAGGATAGCGGATATCGTTTTTTCTGATGAACGCGGCATCCACGGAATGTATACTCAGTAGTGTATAAACGTCACGGCAAAATCGACGTAAAGGTAGTCCATCGCAACGCATGGAGCTTCAGATGCCATCACCCAAGATCACAAAAATCACGGCGCGCCCAGCTCTTGCGCCGCTAAAACAGCCCATTACGACCGCGACAGTTTCCATCCCCAAAGCACCTTTGGTTCTTATCGACATCATGACTGATCAAGGCATCATTGGTCATAGCTACATCTTCACATACACACCGATAGCACTCGCACCGATGGTGCGTCTCATCGAAGATATCGGGTCTGGCTTGATCGGAAAATCGGTTCACCCCGTCAGCCGCTTGGCTGAAATGGAGCAATCATTCAGGCTCTTGGGACGGCAGGGATTCATCGCGATGGCACTGGCCGGTTTGGATATGGCGCATTGGGACGCGCATGCAAAAGCGCATGAAACTTCAGTAGCGCAGATGTTGGGCGCGTCACCAATCCCGGTTCCTTGCTACAATAGCCTTGGCGTGTTTCAGATTGGTCGTGATGAACCTCTGCTGGAGCAGTCATTGGCGGATGGGTTCAAAGCCATCAAGGTCAAGGTGGGTGTTGGAAGCCTCGCGCATGATGTTGAGACTGTACATGCCATCAAAAACCAGATCGGGCCGGAAATCCGACTGATGATCGACTACAATCAATCACTGACTGTTCCAGAGGCCATCAGGCGGATCAAACGATTTGAGGAGGAGGGATTCCAACTTGATTGGGTTGAAGAACCCGTCACCGCAGAAGACTTTATGGGTCACAACGCGGTTCGCTTTGCCGTAGATACGCCCATTCAAACAGGCGAGAACTGGTGGATGCCAGACGATGCGGCCCGCGCGATTCAGGCAGGTGTCAGCGACCATGCAATGCTCGACATAATGAAGATTGGCGGCATAACAGGATGGCAACGCGCTGCATCGTATGCAAATGCGGCATCGCTTCCGGTCTCAAGTCACCTATTTATCGAAGCGAGCGCTCACGTTCTTTGCGTTACACCCAATGCACACCTGCTGGAATTTCTGGATGTGGCAGGGTCCTTATTAGAAGAGCCGTATTTGGTTGAAAATGGCGCGTTGACACCAAGAGGGCCGGGGCTCGGGATCAGCTGGGACGAAAGTGCAGTACAAAGAGCTTTGGTGCAGTAGGATCAACGAATGGGAAGCTTTCTATGCAAATCAAGTCAGTGAATTCTGGTGTACTAAACACCGGCTATCTTGAATCTGGACCAACTGACGGTTGGCCCTGCATCCTCTTGCATGGATTTCCGTATGATCCCTTGGCCTATTCGGAATCCACAAAGATATTGGCAGAACAAGGTGCACGTGTAATAGCCCCATATTTACGTGGATTTGGGCCTACATCTTTCCTCGCTGCAGACAACCCACGCTCAGGCGAACAAGCCGCGTTGGGGGCTGACTTGCTTGCACTGATGGACAGCTTAGAAATTGAACAGGCTGTCCTTGGAGGATACGATTGGGGTGGACGGGCGGCTTGTGTTGTTGCTGCTTTGTGGCCCGAACGAGTGACCGCTTTGGTCAGCGGAAATTCTTACAACATTCAAGACATTGCAAAGGCCATGACTCCGTCGTCACCTGACATGGAAGCCGCATTTTGGTATCAATATTTTTTCCATTCTGAACGCGGTCGACGAGGCCTAGAGGAGAACAGGAAGGGCTTTGCCCGCAAGCTTTGGCAAATGTGGTCACCTACCTGGCGCTTTAACGATGCGGATTTTGATGCGACCATGCCCTCGTTGGATAATCCCGATTTTGTCGACGTCGTCATTCATTCGTACCGACATAGGTTTGGCCTTGTGCCTGGTGATCCGGCGTACGTAGACATCGAACAGAGGTTAGCTGCTCAACCTGACATTCGGGTTACGACTATTTGCATTGACGGAGACGCCAATGGCGTATCAGAGCAAACGGCCCACCACGCGCCACGGTTCACCAACAGCTACGACTATCGTGTCTTTGCAGGCGCAGGCCACAATTTGCCTCAAGAGCGCCCAGAAGAATGGGCCAAAGCGGTGTTTGAGGCGAAAGCTGGGTCAAACATTTAATCTAAAAGCAGACATTTACTCCTAGAGCCACAATGGTCGGTTTGTCCGCTCCTCGATAGTTAATCCGGGTTGCGGCGAAAGGGCAGTTTGATTTTCGCCTCACAGATTGGATGTTAATGACCGCTCTTACGACATTTGCTGCATCATAGCGAGAACCATGCCGCGCCTGCGCGGGTCTGAGGGACCATCACCGCTTCTTCGGCCATTTGTATTCGCCGGTGAGGAGAATGTGGGCCCAGCCGAGCGGGGAGGTGTGGGCAAGAAGTTCTGGAGGAACCGGCAACCCATCGTTCTGACGCTCTGCAACCGCTTCTCCCAAGCGGGCCGTGTTCCAGTAAATCACAATCGCGGCCAACAAGTTGAGCGCGGCCATGCGGTAGTGCTGGCCTTCTGCGGTTCGATCTCGGATTTCGCCCTGTCGCCCGATCCGCAAGGCGTTCTTCAGCGCGTGATGAGCCTCCCCTTTGTTCAGTCCGATTTGCGCCCGACGCTGCATGTCGATGTTCAGCACCCAGTCCATCATGAACAGCGTGCGTTCGACACGACCGACCTCACGCAATGCAACGGCGAGATCATTCTGGCGCGGATAGGAAGCAAGCTTTCGTAGAATCTGGCTTGGCGCGATGGTTCCGGCAGTCATGGTCGCGGCGATCCGCAGTATATTCGGCCAATTCGAGGCGATCAGCCCCTCCCGGATTTTGCCACCGACCATGCCCTTCAGGTTGGGCGGAGTGCCGCCGGGATCAAAGATGTAGAACCGTTTGGACGGCAGATCTCGAATGCGTGGGATGAACCGATGCCCGAGGATCGAGGTGACAGCAAAGACGTGATCAGTGAATCCGCCCGTGTCGGCATATTGCTCCTTGATCCGTTTACCCACATCGTTGTTCAGCAGTCCATCCAATATATAAGGTGCTTCACTGACCGTGGCGGGGATGGTCTGGGATGCAAACGGGGCAAACTGATCTGAGACATGGGTGTAGGCTTTCAAGCCCGGCTCGTTGCCATATTTCGCATTGATTAGGTTCATCGCTTCGCCATGGCGGGTGGTTGGAAAAAACTGCCCGTCACTCGAAGCCGTCAGACCCATGCCCCAGAAACGGGCCATCGGAAGATTGCCTTGGGCGTCAACTACGCTGGCTAGCGCCCGACCATGTGCCTCGCTTTCAATGTGCCAACGGGATAGGCGCATCAATTCCCAGAATCCGTGGGAGTTACTGGCCTCTGCCATCTTGCTCAGCCCAAGATTCAGACCCTCGGCCAAGAGCACATTCATGAGGCCGATCTTATCTTTCGACGGTGCGCCGGTGCGCAAATGTGTGAAAGCATCGGTGAACCCGGTCGCCTCATCCACCTCCAGCATGATGTCGGTGATCCGCGTGTCGGGAACACGCTTGTAAAGATCGAACAAGAGATCAGCTGCGTCAGAAGGAGTTTTCGTCGGCAAACGGCTCAGGCTCAGAACGCCATCTTTGATCGCGCCTCCCGGTATTGCACCGTTCTTCGCAGCTTTAGATAATTGTTTTAGCCCGATCTCCATTTGAGCGTGCCGATCTGCCAGCCATGTTTCGGGATCAAGTGGCACCGCCAAACGAGCGTTTCCCGCTGCCACCGTTGCCGGGACCAACACCTGTTTCAGGTCACCATAGCGCCGAGATTGCCTCAGCCACACATCGCCCGACCGAAAGGCGTCCCGCAGATGAAAACACGCTGCCACTTCCCAAAGGCGCTTGTCTCCCGGCTCCTGACTGTCCAGATGCCGATGCCACTTGGATGTCCTGCGCAGAAATTCCCTCGGTTGGCCATGCTTTGCACCTGTTTGGATCAATACTGTTGCTTCAATCAAGGGCCTTGCGACCTCGGCACCTTCCACGTTCAGAAGGCGCAACATTCGCGGAACGTAGCGCCTGAATCTGTTGTGACCCTGAACAACATGAGCAATCGGGTCCGACGACAAAGTGTCGGACAATCGTGCGGCGACGGCGACCAGTTCAGGCAGCCGGTCCCAACCCAGACTGCTTTCGACCGCTTTCTCCAACGAAACGCCATCCTCTTTGGCTTCCAGCAAGGCGGCAGCTAAGTCCCGGAAAGATCGAACGGTCTGTTGAACTGCCGATCTGGCATTCTCAACCCGCGCCGCGCAAAGCCGCTGCCCCTCGCGCCATGTCTTCCCGACGATCCGATCATGGGTCTCAACAATCGCGTCTGAAATTGCAGATCGCCATTCCAAAGCACAGACAGCTAGAATGGCCAGACGACGATCATCGGGCAGATCGCGAAGGCCGTCGGCGAAGTATCGTTCACCGTGGCGCCGGAGGCGGGTGACACGATGTTCTGGGATACCAGCAATCAAATCCGGTGGTAGTTCGATGCGGTGTAGAAACTCCAATCGGTCCAGTAGACGGTTTGCTCCTGCCGAATTGTTGCCAACCTCGAATTGGCGCAACCACACAAACCGCGTTTGCCGATCATCAATGTGTTCGGACAACAAAGCGTCAAACTGGCCGCATAGATCATCAGCCAACCGCTGTGCAATCCGAGTTTCGATCCGTCGTTCAGCAGCCACTAATGCATCTGCGCACAACCGCTCGACTGTTGTGACAGCTGGCAGAATTGTCTGCGTCCTTCGGCACTCCTCGACAAACCGGCGCGCAATGTCCTCATTCGAAGTCGCAAGCTCCGCCTGCCGATCCAACCAGGTTTTCAGATCCCGTGCACCTCGGCCAGAGAATGCTCTATAACCGAAAGTATCGCGCAAGATGGCCATATGCTCGTGCCGCGTCTCTTCGCGGATGGCATAGTTGCCCAGATCTTCGCCGCGCAACCCAAGCTGAGCGGCCAGAAAACTGGTGATCTCCTCCGGTATGACTTCTCCGGGCGAAAGCGATCGACCGGGAAACCGCAACACGCAAAGCTGGAGGGCAAAACCAAACTGATTGCGTGCACGTCGCCGCTGCCGGATGTGTTCCAGGTCTTCATCGGCGAGCGTGTAGTGCTTCAGCAATTCTGGTTCATCAACAGGAAGGTCAAACAGGGTGCTTCGTTGCTTTGGTGTCAGGATTGTTCGATGTGCCATGTTTCTTTTGCTTTCTCAGAATCCATTGCGTATCTTTGTTTGTGAAATGGAATAAGGAACAAGTTTGATGGCTGAAAACAGCGATTTTCTCAACCTGCCTCAAACGAACGTTTGTGAAACATGCTGATCGGGTACGCTCGCGTCTCGAAAGCGGACGGAAGCCAATCACTGGATTTGCAGCGCGACGCCCTGATTGCAGCCGGTGTCGACGAAGATCAAATTTATTCAGATCACGCTTCAGGGAAGAAAGATAAGCGCCCAGGACTAGATGCCTGCCTGAAGGCCCTCCGCGACGGCGATGTCCTGGTGATCTGGAAACTGGACCGGATGGGCCGCAGCCTGAATCATTTGGTGAAAACCACGACCGCGCTATCAGAGCGCGGTGTTGGACTGAAGGTGTTGACTGGTCAGGGGGCTCAGATCGACACGACAACCGCTGCTGGGCGATTGTCATTTGGGATTTTTGCCGCATTGGCCGAATTCGAAACCGAGTTGATCCGAGAGCGCACTATGGCCGGACTTGCCGCCGCACGCGCCAGGGGTCGGAGGGGCGGACGCAAATTTGCACTAAGCAAAGCCCAGGTGCGCATGGCACAGTCAGCGATGGCAAATCGCGATACGTCCGTCTCGGAGCTTTGCAAAGAACTTGGTGTAAAGCCCGTCACGCTCTACCGATACGTCGACCCGAACGGCAATCTTCGCGACTACGGCAAACGGGTCCTGGCGGCATGAAAGGCAAACGGCATATCTCGGGTAAATTCGGTGCGTTTCCACTCGACGAAGACAAAATTGACGATGCCACTCTTGCGCTTTTGCGCCTCGGTCTACATGCCGAAAGCCGTGCCTGGAAAGGATTTGACTGGGACAGCATGGCAAGATTGCACGAAAAGGGACTCATATCTGATCCCGTTGGAAAAGCCCGTTCCGTCTGGTTCACCGATGAAGGACTCGAAAAATCAGAACAGCTTCTGCACCAGTTGTTCGGAAAGTTGTCCGATCGAACGTGAATTTCTGTCTTTGCGGAGCTAAAATTGGCTTAGCGTAGGATTCCGCACTCTCCCGCAATGGACCCCAGCCAGTCTTTGCTTTAATATGGCAAGGCATCGCTATCGCAGCGAATGTCGGCACTACAGGCTGCAGTTGCGGCATTCAACCTTAGCGCCGAAGGTCCGCTTCGGGCCGAAGTAATCTGTGCTGTCCGACGGTGTAGTGATGGCTATTTCGGCGCCGCTTCACAAAGAGCTCTCTCCAGCAGATTGCGCAGTACGTTTTCTTCCGCTTCTGAGATCGGGTTAAGGATTTCACTGATCGTCTCGGAGACGACTTGCTTAAGCGTATCGACGACCTGTTCGCCTTCCTGCGTCAACGACACGAAAGTAACCCGCGCGTCGTCAGGCGATCGTTTGCGTGCAACTAGCCCCTTCGTCTCAAGCGATCTTATGGTGCGTGTCATCTGAGATTTGTCGCGTGCTACCTGTTTGGTCAGTTCATGCAGGCTAGGACAGCCCATATCGGACAGAGTTAGAAGAACAATGCCTCCACCTGGGCCGACATTCTCGGTGTCGAAAGCATGTGCCTTAGATTGAAGGCCGAAGTGGATGCGTCGCATGAAGCGATCAATCAGGAGGGCCAGTTCTGCGTCTTGCATGGAAACACTTTAGTTGACAAAGTCCACAAAATACCGAAAGTGGACAACATCAACTTATCTACCCGCAAACGGGTGCAGACGAAAGGGTGCTCACATGAACAGTCGGACCACGCTTCTACTCAAGATTTCGGCGGTGCTTTGGATCATCTGGGGCCTTGTCCACATGTTCGCTGGCATCATGACAATATCGCAAGACGCGGCAGGGGCCGTGGCGGGCATCGCAGATGCGGTCGACCCATCCTTACTTACGGGCGAGTACCACCCTGCGGTCGGCGCGGTTCTAAACCAGCACGGCTTCAACTTGCTTTGGATTGGTGCCTTTACAGTCGTAGGCGGTGTGATGATCTGGCGTCATTCGGTTGTGTTCATCTTTATGACGGCCGTGGTCGGCTGGATCACCGACGTTGGCTATTTCGTCTTCATGGACCTGGGTGGTTTTGTGCACTTCGTACCAGGGACTGTCATGACGATTATCTCGTCAGCCGCGGTCATCCTGAGCTTCTGGGCGTATTTTTCCGGAATGCGTCGCGCAGACCTCTAGTTGGCAGTACTGGTTGCGCACGATGAGCAACAACGACTGGACTGCATCTTACTTCCGCTCTCCCATCGCCTATCGGGGTGAACGATGAGCAGTTGCTACCAATGTCCGCTATGTGGGCTGCGACTGCAGCATCTTGAACGCTCGGCCAAAGGCAGCAATGGGCCGTTTTGACACATTATTTGTAGTAGTTCAGATGTGATCTGACAGTTGGCCGTTTTTCTGGCGGCGTCTGTCAGGCGAAGTTCAGTTCACGAGCTTTACCTGCCAGATTTCTTTCCCGTCGATCATAGTTTCGATA
>NZ_JBKQXN010000348.1:0-3875 GCF_046762905.1 Yoonia sp. R2-816
TCTTGTCGAAGAAACCAGGGACGAATGTCATCGTGGTCTTGCCGCTACAATCTCGGACGGCAGCGTCATTATCTCAATGACCTTCGATAATGTCGTAAACCTGCAGATCAGTCTGGATGAGCTCAAATTCATCGCCCGTGCCGCAGGCACCCTGCCCCAGTGGTTGTTGGAGGCCGAAGACGTTCCCGGCCCGTCGCGACGCCCAGAAGACGCCAAAGACTACAAGACCACCGCTACAACGACTGAAGTTGAAGCGCCAGTGGAAGCAGATGAGTCCAAAGCTGAACGCCATGGCCATCGATGGAACGCTGAGGAAGATCAGCGTCTATTGCACGCGTTTCAGATCGACAAGCTTGACGTCCGGGGCATCTCGCGTGAATTTGGGCGATCACCATCTTCTATTGTAGCGCGATTGCTTCATTTGGATGCGATCGAGGTCATCTCCAAGCGCTGATCATTCTCTACGCCAATGCCCGGAGAAGGCGCACATTGACGCCAAGCTGGGGCGATCAGCTGAAGCTGACCGGGCTCTACTTCGGCAAAGCCTCACCCGAGACACCAAAGGTGTCTCGGCCCACAAGGGGTAACGAGCCCTTCGCCGGGCGCTCCATGGAGGGATTGTGATCCAAAACAGGCGCTGCAAAGCCTTACGGCCAGCCTTTCTCGGCTTCGCGTGTCGAAAGTCTGAAGATCGCTATGCGATCTCACACAGTCGTGTGGATGTAGCGTGGGGTGGCCCGGCAGTCGATTGCGGCGCGAGCAGTCTGATAGGCCGCTTGGCCGAAGACTGCATTCCGTCAGCCATCATCTTCGCGGGGCTACGATGAGGCGTTCCTGCATTCCGTCGTCGGCGCTGCGCAGCCCATCAGCCTTTGCCTGCGCCGGTATCGCCTGCCTCACGTAATCCTACTCCTACTATACGCGGAAGCATAGCCTCCGGCATGGCACCCAAAACGGCCCGCCTCAAGGATCCTCCGTATTTTCGGCGAAGTCAGGAGTGTGGCCAGGGTGGCGCCAATCGGTCAGCGCGCGCGCATTGGAACCAGTTTCTCTGAAAATACTGCGGCCCAGCAAAGCTGGCGCCTGCGGCGTCCTTGACCCGAACCGCTTCGGTCGAGGGGGGTCGGTATGTTCCGCATTCCGTGGAGCAGCTGAGACATCCTAAGGAGAAAATGAGATGCTTGACCAAACAACAACATATGACGCGATTGAACTCTTTGGCCTGACAGAAAACGGCACAGATGACCTGATCATCCCGAATGATGACGAGCTGCGTGATCAAATCGTTCTCGAAACCTTCGAGACATTGATCGGCGGGCTGCAGGGCACCGGGCTTGCGTCTGAAATCGAAGCATTAGCGCACGGATTGGCGACATTGCTGCAGCGCCGCGCGACGGCGCTAGCTGGTCAAGCAGACAAACACAAGCGGCAAATCCAGGGTCTCATCGAAGCCCAAGACGGCTCCGAGGTTGCCGAAATGGAACTGGAAAAGACGTCCAGCCGGTTCGAGACCCTTTGGGAAAAAGCCGAAGCGCTGAAGATCATGGCTGAAAAGGCCGCACAATGCTACGAGATCGAGACAGGTCAGGCTTACACACCTGTCACAGGCAGCCGCACCACGAAAGATGCCCAAGCAACCGGTGCAGTGTTCGAAGCCAAAGAGCTTCTGAACCGGCACGACCGCGAACAGGCCGAGCGCAACAAAGTCGAGGGGCCGAAGATTGCCATCACCGGCGATGCAGAGGCCAAAGACTGCCGCGAAATCTACCGCATCCTGGATCAGACATTCGCAAAATACCCTGACATGGTTCTTTGCCACAAAGGCCATGGCAAGGGTGTGGAACGCATCGCAGCCACATGGGCCCGTAACAATAAGGTCCGCCAGGTCCTCTTCCGCCCGAATTGGCAGGGACATGGCAAAGCGGCCCCATTCAAGGCCAATGACGCGATCATCGCTGCAAAGCCGATTGGTGTCCTGATCTTCGGGGGCAATGGGGTTGCGATCAACCTCGGTCAGAAAGCCGAAGCCAAGCACATCAAGGTCGGTCACTTCGACGCTGAGTGATCCCAAGCCTGGGCGGTCCCGGAAGGGACCGTCCATTTTGATGTCTTATGTCATTATGCAACAGCTCTCTTTGTTTGATGGGTCGGTCAGTTCAGTTGATATCCTTGCAAAGAGCAAGGATCGCGCATGTGGGTAAGACAGACTTGCTTCCGCTTACGCTCTAGCAAATCTGACGGTTTTTACTGTCGCGACGCCGCCCTATGGGCGGCTTTGCTTGTTTTCCGATCGTCGGGTGGCCGGCGATTTCCCTTAGCAGATTCATTCTGGCTCCCAACCGCGCAAGCGCGGTCCTCCTCTGCGTTCCGGCCCTTGGGGTGTTCACCAGCCTGAATCAGCACAGGTCATCGTTCACCGGCCCCCCTCTGCGCCGGAAAAACGCGGGAAGGGGGACAAGTGGCACATGGCAGCGCAGAACAGGCCGTTTCCTTGGCCTGTTTGAAAGGGCCTTCCAAGAGGATGGCTTCTGGCGTTGCAAACCACGGAGCCGAAACGGGAAAAACCATGGAGCAAGCAGAATGAACCAGGTCGCAAAAGCAACCCGCCGACTGTGGAAGTCCGCGCAGCTCTACATCGGCTTCCACACCGATCAGCAGGGCAATGTGCGCAATCAGCCGAAGGTCTGGCCGCCGAAGAATGCCAACGCCACGATCCACAGCGACCCAAAGGTCCAGGAGGTGTTCCTGGAGGTGCACGCCGAGGACAGATCAGCCACGCGCGATGTTCAGATAAAGTTGCAGCCAGACAAACTCGTGCTGCGACGCGATAGCAATATTGGCTGGGAAGGCATTGTCGTTGAGGACGACTCCGTCGCGATCCGCGTCAATGGCGCATGGGTGCGGGTCAAGGTCGATGGCGCGATCACGCGCCAAACGGACGACGATACCACTTATATCGAGGCGGACGGCTCGATCCTGAAAATGACGAAGTATGTCGAAGCCATGATGTCAGGCGATGGCGTGAAGCTGTCACGCCGCACGCCTGACAACATCGCTGCAATCACAGAAGACGGTGTTGTTGCGCGGTCGAAGGGCAGTTGAGCGGTCCGGTGGAATTGGCCTGATGTCTCAAATGAACCGGTGCATGTGTTGAGAGCAAAGGAGGGGGGACGCGCCTTGGCCCCTTCCTTATTTTCATAGTCGCTTCGCTACCTTGAAAATATAGTCAGGCCCCCCCTGCGCCGGGCGCGTCCCCCATTCGCGCAAGCGCGAACTGATTGCATCAGACTGCTTGTCCGCTGCGGCGGTGATCTCCCACCCGCTGGCCGTCTTGTCGGGCGACTTTGCGCAGCCGGGGTCTTGGTCCGATGTGTCCAAAGCGCCGTGCAGCTCATCAACCGTCAATCAGTCGCGCACCTCACTTAGCCGAAGCTGTCACGCCACCCAAGGGGCTTTCGCGGCATAAGCTGCGCGCGCTTCGCGTGCTCGTTATTCCACGGTCCCCTTGTGCGCCGCGCCATCTCCGTCACATGAGGATTGACGCGCGACCGATCCGACGGCTGACGAGCAAGCCAGACCAGGCGCACTCTGACCGCTGTCCTGATAAAGAGGCCGCAAGCGGCCACGATCTTTATTTGGCCCCCCAATAGGGGGGCCGGTGCGCTCCCTCACCTCGGGCATCAAAGCAAGCACGCGACAGGGGGTGTGGGCAAGTCAGATCGTCGATGGTTGCGCTCAACACCAAGAACACAATCAAGGTAAGGCGGGTGTTGTGCGGGAAATTGCAAAGAAAGAAAGGGCAATGCTCTTGGGCGTTATTTCTACTATTACGCTGTAATTAAACGATTATTTTCATTTTAGCCCTTGCATAAACG
>NZ_JBKQXN010000349.1:0-314 GCF_046762905.1 Yoonia sp. R2-816
TTGAGCGGTCCGGTGGAATTGGCCTGATGTCTCAAATGAACCGGTGCATGTGTTGAGAGCAAAGGAGGGGGGACGCACCTTGGCCCCTTCCTTATTTTCATAGTCGCTTCGCTACCTTGAAAATATAGTCAGGCCCCCCCTACGCCGGGCGCGTCCCCCAGTCGCGCAAGCGCAAACTGATTGCATCAGACTGCTTGTCCGCTGCGGCGGTGATCTCCCACCCGCTGGCCGTCTTGTCGGGCGACTTTGCGCAGCCGGGGTCTTGGTCCGATGTGTCCAAAGCGCCGTGCAGCTCATCAACCGTCAATCAGTCG
>NZ_JBKQXN010000350.1:0-140346 GCF_046762905.1 Yoonia sp. R2-816
ATCAGGACCGAAGACCTACAATCTGATCAAGTAATACAAGCACTACGCCGCAAAAAGCGCCCGTGTCGCACACAAAGCGACCAGCAGCTTTCAATGTTTACAAGCACTTAAAAAGGGGGTGCATAATGACCAACCGTTCGCCGTAAATGGCAAAAACCACCGTACGGTGGGGGGTCACGCAACACCCTGGGGCGACCGTTTCAGCCTGACCCCGGCGGCCTGCATGGCGGTTGCTGCGATGTCCACCGCCGTCAGTCCGGCATCGGCATACATCGCTGCCGGTGAGGCTTGATCGATGTACCGGTCCGGCAGTGTCATCGTTCTGATTTGGCAGCGTCCGTCCAGCAAGCCATCATTGGCCAGATCATGCAGAACCATGGCGCCGAACCCGCCACGCGCGCCTTGTTCAACTGTCACCAGCGCTTTGTGATTGCGCAACAACTGCCGGATCAGATCGCGGTCCAGCGGCTTGGCAAAGCGTGCATCGGCAATCGTCACCGACACGCCCTGTGCGGCCATCGCGTCAGCCGCCTTGTGGCATTCCGCCAGATGCGCACCAAAGGAAAGCAAAGCGATATCAGTGCCTTCACGGACCACGCGGCCCTTGCCGATGGCGATAATCTCACCCCGTTCGGGCAGATCCAGTCCCACCCCCTCACCGCGCGGATAGCGGAACGCAATCGGCCCCGCATCATAGGCCGCAGCAGTGCGCACCATATGCATCAGCTCCAATTCATCCCCGGCGGCCATCACCACCATATTGGGCAGGGCCGCCATATAGCCGATGTCGAACGCGCCCGCATGGGTCGGCCCATCGGCGCCTACAAGGCCCGCACGGTCGATCGCGAAACGAACCGGTAAGTTTTGCAAGGCAACATCATGCACAACCTGATCGTAACCGCGTTGTAGGAAGGTCGAGTAAATGGCGCAAAACGGTTTCAACCCTGATGCGGCCATACCCGCGCTGAATGTCACACCGTGCTGTTCGGCGATGCCCACATCAAACACACGGTTCGGGAACCGCTCACCCATAATGTTGACCCCGGTGCCTGACGGCATCGCCGCGGTGACAGCGACGACTTTTGGGTCAAGCTCGGCCTCTTTCGTCAGCGCCGATCCGAACACCTTGGTATAGGCGGGCGCGTTGGATTTTCCCTTGGCCTGTGCGCCGGTCTTGACGTCGAATTTTGATACGCCGTGCCCGCAATCGGCACTGCCCTCTGCCGGGGCGTAACCCTTTCCTTTAGTTGTGCAAACATGGATCAGGACGGGGCCTGTCGCCCGCGTTTTCGCCGCTCGCAACACAGGCAAAAGCTGTGACATATCATGCCCGTCAATCGGGCCAATGTAGCTGAACCCCAGCTCCTCGAACAGCGTGCCGGACCCGCCTGTCTGCACCCCTGTCACCAACTGCCGCGCCCGTCTTGCGTGGTCGCGCAATGGGCCGGGCAAGGCCGCCTCGAACCCTTCGGCCATCTTGTGCAGCTCGCCCATGGGCGAGGCATAGAGGCTGGACAAATACTTCGACATCGCACCCACAGGCGGTGCAATCGACATTTCGTTGTCGTTGAGGATCACAAACAGCCGGCGCCCCTCGTGCCCGGCATTGTTCATTGCCTCATAGGCCATGCCTGCGCTGATCGACCCGTCACCGATCACGGCAATCGCGTCACCCGTCGGCTGACCCATGTCGCGGCCGACGGTAAAGCCCAAAGCGGCGGAAATGGATGTGCTGGAATGGGCCGCGCCAAACGGGTCGTATTCGCTTTCTGCACGCTTGGTAAAGCCCGACAGCCCACCCTCTTGCCGCAATGTGCGGATCCTGTCACGCCGCCCGGTCAGTACCTTGTGCGGATAGCATTGGTGGCTGACATCCCAGATCAGCTTGTCCCGGGGCGTGTCGAAAACCGCATGAATGGCGACGGTCAGTTCCACCACACCCAGCGAGGACCCCAGATGCCCGCCGGTCTGGGACACTGCCGAAATCACCTCGGCCCGCAGGTCATCGGCGAGGTTCGCCAGCGCCGTATCATTCAGCCGTCGCAGATCAGCAGGACCGGCAACACTGTCAAGAAACGGGGTATCGGGGCGATCGGTCATAGCGTTACCTCTTGAGGTATAAAAAGGCGCCGCAAGGGGTTTGCCCCGCTTGCGACGCCAGTCTCCTGTAGCCAACAGGAAGGGAACGGGGCGCAATGCCCCAAGACGAACCAGCCAGGGAGGGAGGTTCGACGGCGAAGGGGCGGGCGGCAGCGTCGCGCGCCGCCCGCCCCAAGGTGGTCAGAGTGTCTGCACCAGTGGTGCATCAACCGTGAGTGACGACCGGATAATCGGATCAGGTGTGTCCCGGCTTTCGGCGGGCAGGGCCCGACCAATGAGCGCGATGACCGCGATGATCAGCCATACCGCCAGGATAAAGGCCGCGGCATAACCTGCCCCCTTGAGCATCAAGAGCGTGATATCGGCGGTCAGCCTGCTCTTTTCGTTCAGGTTAAGGATGTTATCGTTTTTCATCATCTCTCTCCTTAATCCAGCGGGGCGTAGCCGTGGTCTTGCGCCCAGACGAACCAGTTATCAACAACCGTGCCGGTCAGCAGGATGCCGATACCGCCTGTCAGGGTCGTCAAAACCGCAAACCACCAGGCCCAGCGGTGGATACCTTCCATCGTGGCGTTAAAGCCCATGGTCCAGCGCCAGAACAGGGCGGCCCGTTCCGTGGCCGTACCCCGATCCACGATCTGTTCGATCTCGCGTTCGCCACCAAAGCGGCTGACGGCAAGGATCGTGGCCCCATGCATCGCGAACAGCAGGGCGGATCCATACAGGAACACGATGCTCAGCGCGTGGAACGGATTGTAGAACAGGTTGCCATAGGTGATCGAGAACAGGTTGGTCCAGTCCAGATGGCTGAAGACGCCGTAGGGCACCATTTCAGACCAGTCGCCCATCAGGATCGGCCGGAACAGGCCCAGCACGAGGAACAGCCAGATGGCCGACGCGAATGCCCAGGCCACATGTTTGCCCATGCCCAATGCTTCGGCCCGCAGATAGGTCCGGACCCACCAGGTCAGCACCGAGACTAACAGGAAGAACGAGGCGATCATGAAATAGCCGCCGTCATCCATGGGTGGCATGCCCAGACCATAGCCGGGCGATGGCGGATCCAGCGATAGCCAGAACAGATCCCGCAGGAAAATCGCCGGGTTGTAATCAGCCTGCGCCCAGAATGACATGCCTACCATGACAAACCAGATCAGACCGGTCGCCAGCGAGATGACCCCGAAGGACCCAAGGTAGAGCGGCCCCAGCTGGGCGTTGCCGAACCAGCCGGCCAGCTTGGAGAACCGCCCTTTGCCGATCCGCTCTGACGCGGGGTTGGTGTCAGCGGGGTTGATCCCCAGTTCTGGCGGTCCCTGAACCTGAACCTGGGTGAAGATGTTTTGATATTCAGCCATTGTTCATGTCCTCCTACAGATCCCGCCACCAGGGCAGTTCGTAATACCAATCCCACCAGACGATCCATTCCTCGAACCAGATGGTGCCCGAGATCACGATGCAGATCGCACTCCAAAAGCCGGCATTCAGCGCCAGGAACAGACCCAGCCGGTGGATGCCCAAAGGTCCGATGGAATAGCCGATCAGATCGCGAAAATAGGTGTCTTCGTGGTCAGGCGATGCAATTTCCTTGCCCTTACCAGGGTTGACCGCAGACAGCACGAGCGAGCCATGCAGCGCCAGCGCCAGACAGGTGGTAAAGAAGAAGGTGATCGCCACCATATGGGCGGGGTTGTAGTGGAAATTGCCATAGGCATAACCCACATTGTTCACCCAATCGAGGTGGCTGAAGATGCCATAGGGGAAGCCGTGCCCCCACGCGCCCAGCAGGACCGGGCGGATCACCACCAGCGTGACATAGGCAAAGATGGCAACCCCGAACGCGAACGGCACATGGTAGCCGATGCCGAGTTTGCGGCAAATCTCGACCTCGCGCATCATCCAGCTGACAAAGGCACCGATGGCGCAGATCGTGATAATCTGCCACAGCCCGCCTTCCAGTAGCGGCGCTGCACCCAGGCCGTATTCCAAAGGCGGCGGATCAATCGAGATCAGCCAGGGGTTCCATGTGGGGCCTTGGCTGGCCCCGTAAAAGATCAAGATCGTGCCTAGGACGGCAAAAAAGAACGTCGTGACCCCGAAGAAGCCAACGTAAAATGGCCCCACCCAAAAGTCGAACAGATCACCGCCTACCAATGTCCCGCCACGGACCCGGTATTTTCTTTCGAAGCTGAGCTGCGCCATCTTCCTACTCCATTCATGGACAGGCCCTGCGTCCCCGTTCGGGCGCGCCCTGTCATCGTCAATGTCGGTGTTTGCTACGGGCAGAACGCGGGGCCCTGCCCGTAGCTATCTTGTGCGGCGAAGCCGGTTACTGCGCGCCAAAGGCGAGCTGGAACCAGTTTGTCGCTGGGTTGCTCAGCAGGACGAGGTGAATCATCGCTGCGAGCAGGAACAGGAATACGCCCTGAGCCACGAAGACGCGGCGCGGGTCGAATACCAGCCAGATCTTGTAGAACTGTGCCATGTGCTATTCCTTTCCTACCAGCTGAACCAAGGAAGCTTGATGTACGTCAGAAAATGAGCAATCAGGGCGACGATCGTGAAGATCGCAAACCCGCTCATATAAACTGAGTGCAGCTCCTGGGCCTGCTCGTCAGTAAGACCTGTGAAAGACAGGTCTGATTTGTCAGCCATGTTTTGTCTCCAAAATTGGGGTCTGACGCCGCGCACCCCCCGCGGCCGGGTTACGACAGAAGCTCTTCCTCTGCCCCAATCCACCATCCCGGGGGGGAATGATGAACCTGTGGATGCCCATCGCTGGGCAAATGTCTTGCCGTATCTTCATGCGTTGAAGATATGCGGCGTAATGATCCGGGCCTGTGTCCAGGCCTTGGCCAGCGGTCCCTTTTCAGGCAGTTCCATCCGGCGGGCTGCCGACAGCCCCCAGGTCAGAAATGCCAAGGGCAGGGTCGCCAGAAAGATCAGCGTGAAATAGGCATAGTATTCACGTTTCGGGGGTGCGGTTCGGCTCCGAAGCACCGGTGCATCTGTTGTGAAATCAGTCATTTGCGTCCTCCCGAGGATGATTGCAGGGTCTCGACGGTTTCCAGAACAACCCGGTCGGCTCCGGCGTCGAGGGCCGCGCGTTCGGCTGCGTCCCGCAGCGTTTTGGCGGCAGAAATACGTGTAAGGATCGGATGGGTCGCCACGATCTCATCCAGCTTGGCCTGCGCGTCGGCATCCCAAGGGAAATCGCGGCGCAGCGGTGTCAGGGTGGCGTCGGTTGCATCCATGTCGCTGGCCAGCGGCAGGATATGGAACAGCGCATCAAACAGGCCATTGCAGACCTCTTGCAGCAGGTAAGTCGCCCCTGCATAGCCCATGAACGGCGTGCCCGTGGCGCGGCGGATCGCGGCGCCGGGGAAGCTGGCGGGGATGAATACAGGCGATGGGCCATGCCCTGCCTTCATTTCCGCCATATACATTTTTTCGTTGATCGACCCGAGTACGATCAGCGGTCGTTTGGTGTGGATCAGGCTGCGCACTTCGTCATTGTTGGTCTTCTTGCCACGGCAGCGGGCAACGGCGAAAGCACAGGGGAAACCCAGATCGCCTTCGAGGAAATGCCGGACACCTCTTGCATAGGTCTCATTGGCGACGATCCCAAACTCCGCAGTCGCAAAGAAGTCTTGCGTAACCGAGCGCCAAAGATCCCAGACCGGTTTGATCGTCGAATGTTTTTCGCGTTCGATGAACGGCTCCGGGTCGAGACCCGTCAACTCACCCAGTTTACGCAGGAATTTTGTGGTTGAGTCGATCCCAAACGGCGCTTGCAGGTAGGGCTTGCCCAGAACCTCGCAAAGGCCGCGACCGAATTCGCGATACATGGTGATATTCACATCGGCATTCACCAGATTGCGCATCTCGGCTACATGAGCGCCCAGGGGCATCACCATGTTGACCTCGGCCCCGATCCCTTCGACCAGACGCCGGATTTCGGCCAGATCGGACGGCATGTTGAAGGCGCCATACATCGGCCCAAGAATGTTCACGCGCGGCTTGGCGTCTTCTTCGTGCTTCTTCTCGGGTGGCATCCGGCCCTTGGTCATCCCGAATTCGGTGAAGATCCAAGTCATCGCCCGGTCTGCGCATTCCCATTGGTCTTCATCAATGGTGCGCGGCAGGAACCGCTGGATATTGGTGCCTTGCGGGGTGACACCGCCGCCGATCATCTCGGCAATCGATCCGGTGACAACGACCGCAGGCAGGGCAGGATCGAGCGTGTCCCAAGCCCGTTTCATCGCCTCTTCGGTACCTTCACCCATTTCGCTTTCGCCAAGGCCGGTGACGACGATGGGCAGTTCATGCGGGGGTAGGCCATCGGTGTAGTGCAGAACGGAGGTCACGGGCAGGTTTTCGCAACCCACAGGGCCGTCGATCACAACTTGCAGGCCCTTGACGGCGCAGAATGCATAGACTGCACCCCAGTAGCCGCCAGCGCGATCGTGATCGGTGACTAGCATGGCGCGCCTCCTTGCGGGGCCGCAAAATCTTCGTCACGAAGATTTTGCCCGACGGAAGAATTTTGGCCAAAATTCTTCATATCATCTGCTCCGCTTTCGCAGCGCGCGCCATCTTGTCGAGCTTCTTTTGATGCTGCGCACGGAAGTCCGGCCGCAGGTTCGGCGACCCTTCCCAGACACCTGCGGTGTCCCCATTGCCAACGCCTTCGAAAAAGGCGCGCATGGTGTCCATCTTCTCTTTCCCGGCAATTGCCGCATTCACGACCTGAGCCAGCGAGCCCGCACCCGCTGGCCCCATGAGTGGCCGTGCAGAAATCAGGTTGGTGAAGTAAAGCGCCGGAATGCCGTGTTCCTTGGCGTGCTGCACAACGGGTGTTGTGCCAATGGCAAGATCTGGTTTGATCGCGTCAACTGCGGCCAGGTCATCCTCAAGCGACGCGCGATAGGTCACTTTTACACCGCGCGAGGCAAGCCATTCGGCATCCGCTGCAGACCAGGGTGTTTTGGGGCAGGCCGTGCCGACATAAGGGACATCCGCGCCGCTTTCGATCAGCAGGCGAGCGACCAGCAACTCGGACCCTTCATAACCCGACAGCGTCACGGTGCCATTGATCTGAGCGCCTTTCAGCGCCTCGCTGATTGCAGGCAAAAACGCATTCTGGGCCGCCGCAATCTGCGCTGGCGGCACGTTGAATGCCTCGCCGATATTCATCAGCCAAGCCGCCGTGCCGTTATAGCCCACCGGTGCGGAACCTACGATTGGACGACCGGCTGCCTCGAACTCTCGGATGGACGCGGTGTAAAACGGATGGATCGCCGCAACTGCACCGCAATCAAGGGCCGCATAAAGCTCGCGCCACTCGCGCGTGGGAACAACGGGACCGGCAGCCAGCCCCATCGGGCCCAGCATGGCGCCGATCATCATCGGATCGGCGGGGAACATCTCACCCAAAAGCGCAACGGTGGGACGGTCTGACTTGCCGCCTACGGGCGCTTGCACCGGACCTGCCGCAACCTCTTCGCGGGCATAGTTCAGCATCGCACCGGCCAGCACATCCTTTGCCTCGGCATGGGTCGGGATCCCGAAACCGGGCACGTCGATCCCGACAATGCGCACGCCGTTGATTTCCTTCGGCAGCAAACGCAGCGGCACGCCAGAGGCGGTCGGTACGCACAGGTTCGTCACCACAATTGCGTCGTAGCGATCAGGATCGGCCATATCGTGGACGCTTTCGCGGATATCCTCGAATAGCTTGCCGGTCACCAATGTCTCTGAATTGAACGGCACATAACCCACCGACCGGCGCGCACCATAGAAATGGGACACGAAGGTCAGGCCATAAACACAGCAGGCAGAGCCGGACAGCACCGTTGCCACACGTTTCATGCGAAGGCCCACGCGCAAAGACCCGAAAGCCGGGCACATGCTTTGCGGCTGGTCGTGGGGTCCTTGCGGATAGTCCTTGGCGTATTGATCCAGGATGTCCGATTTGCCCGCGGCCCTCGCTGCAGCCTCCATCGTGGCTGCCCCGGCAGTACAGCCGCCCTCAAGCGCGACAGCGTCCCGGACCTGATCCGGGACCTCTACCGCGGCACGGGCAACGCCTTCGATGATCTGGACTTTGCCAGCCTCATCATAGCCGACCTCATAGCCTTTTTTTCCGGGCTCATGCGTCATGGTGTTGGTGTTCCTTGACGATGATCGGGGCGCTGCGACGGATATCGTCCAGCAGGTGTTTGGTCTGCTCGGGGCAGGCCTTGGCCATTATCTGATACACTTGCGCCCATTGGGTTTTGTCAGCATCAGGCGTCATCATAGATGACCTCCAGGCTTTCCTTGGGCTTGGCGTTCTTGCCGCGCATGTCGGTATCTGTTGCGGGGACCAACTGGTAATCACCGCCAGTGTCCTTGGCATCAAACAGGCCCAACAGACCGTCCTGATCCAGCGGTGCCGGACGGACCGGTGGCGCAAGGCCGACCGCCTCTGCCAAACCTTCAAACATCTGGCCCCACTTGCTTTGGTGGGTCCCGACGATCTGATAATTGGCGGATTTCTTCCTTAGATCGTCGTCTTGTGGGATTGCAGCAAGGACAGGAATACTAACTGCCTCGGCGAAGGCCTGGGCCTCTCCTGTCCCGTCATCTTTGTTAATGACAAGTCCGGCGACCCCAACATTGCCACCAAGCTTGCGGAAGTATTCGACCGCGGAGCAGACATTGTTAGCAACATAAAGCGATTGGAGATCGTTCGATCCGACAAGTATCACCTTCTGCGCCATATCGCGCGCGATGGGCAGGCCGAAGCCACCACAGACAACGTCCCCGAGGAAGTCGAGGAGCACATAATCAAAGTCCCAGTCGTGGAACCCCAACTTTTCGAGAAGTTCAAAACCGTGAATGATCCCACGGCCACCACAGCCGCGACCCACTTCAGGGCCGCCAAGTTCCATGGCAAAAACACCGCCCCGTTTAAAGCAAACGTCGCCAATAGCAACCTCTTCACCGGCCAGCTTCTTTTTGGCGCTGGTTTCGATGATCGTCGGGCAGGCCTTGCCCCCGAACAAAAGGCTGGTGGTATCGGATTTCGGATCACAGCCGATCAGCAGGACCCGTTTGCCCATCTCGGCCATCATGTGTGACAGGTTTGCCAATGTGAATGACTTGCCGATGCCGCCCTTGCCATAAATCGCAATGATCTGAGTTTTCGACGTGGGTTCGCCTTGCGGCACCTCAAGCGAAGGTTCTTCAGCCGCTTCATCCCGCAGGCGCTGATCAAAATCCTTCAGGTTTGGAATCTCATCTTTCACGCAGTTCCCCAGTTCAGGATCATTTTCAGACAGGCCGGATCGGTAAAGGCGGTCTCGTATGCCTTGGCCGCCTCGGCAGCCGGTTGTTGGTGGGTGATCAGGTCGGCCAGCTCCAGCGCGCCGGCCTCAACCAATGCCTTGGTTGCCGTCATGTCGTCAGGCGTCCACTCTGCGCTGATGCGAAAGCGGGCTTCCTTCATGAAAGCGGGCGGAAAGGCGAATTGCAGCGGTGCGGTATAAAAACCGGCCAGAACAATCTCGCCGCCTTTGGCGATCCGTCCGATCAGGTCATTCAAAAGGTCGCCACGTCCGGATGCGTCATAGACGGATGTATAGTCGCGGCGGGTGTCGGTTTCGGGGGTCATCACCGCGTACCCATCCGCACCGCCCATCCGGATCGGGTCGATTTCCCAGACCGTGGGCGCAGGCGCACCGGCAGCAATGGTCAGACGGGCCAGAAGGCGGCCAAGCACGCCATGACCAACGATCAGATCGGGAACAGCCTTGCCCGGCCCCGCCATCGCGTGTCGCGCGGTTGCGGCCAGGGCCAGCAGGGCGCCAGCGGCGCCCCAACCTGCGTCAATCCGGGTCACACGGGCCGCTTTGGTGACCAGCGTCGCGGCGGCGGCCCCGAACAGTCCATGCGCCCCTTCGTAGCAAGTGGCGCCGGGCACAAAGACATGCTCCCCCACGCGGTAGCCGCTGTCAACGCCTGCTTCGACAACTTCGCCAGCGGCCTCGTATCCGGGGATCAGGGGGTAGCCTATACCGGGAAATGGCGGCATTTCACCCGACCAGAACAGCTTTTCCGTACCAGTGGAGATGCCGGAATGCCGGATCGCCACAACGATATCATCGGCCTCTGGCGATGTGATTCCCACCGTATCGAGCGCCAGTTTCCCGGGTGCTGAGAGTATGACGGCCTTGCTTTCCAAAACGTCTCCCACCTGCCGCGATAGACCCGAAAGGACTCAGCCGCGGCACTTTGTCCTTGGTGTCAGTCTAACTTGACGTGACGTTGTGTCAATTACTTTGGACAGTAAAAGTGTCAACTTGGCTTTACACCCTGCAAAACAGTGGTGACGAAAGGGCGCCGTGACTTCGGCCCCGTCATGTTGGCGAAACCGGCGTGATGCAGCAGATCGCCGATTTGTTCCGCCGACCGTGCCCGCCCGGTCCGCATCGCCATGCAATAAAGCGCGAAATAGGCGTCACCTGCCCGCTCGGGCGTTTGCCCGCCCGTCATCGGTTCGGAAATCAGAACCGATCCGCCCGGCGGCAGGGCATCCCAGACTGATCGCAGAAGATCAGCCACAGTCGCGTCACTATGATCATAGAGCACGCGGACAAGGCTGATCATGTCTGCCCCCTGCGGCAGCGGGTTGTCGCGGAATGATCCGGCAACGATCGTTGCCCGCCCCGACATCCCGGCATCGGCAAAGCGTGTCTGCGCCGCGGGAACGACAGCGGGCAGGTCAAATAGCGTAACAGCCAGTTCAGGATATGCCGCCCCAGTGGCGGCCAGAAACGTGCCCGTGCCGCCCCCCACATCCATTAGTCGGGAGACGCCAGCCAGATCAGTCAGAGCAAGCGTGTCTTCTGCCACAAGCAGCTGGCTATCCGCCATCAATTGCGAATAGGTCGCGGTGACCTGCGGGTCAGTCGCGCCGCCGGCGCCAAAAACGTAAGGCCAGAATTCTGCCAGTTCGGTCTGAACCTCACCCCTGAAAAACGCCACCGGGTCGGCCAGGTCGCGATAAAGCACGTCGTGATGACGGATCATGCCATCCAGTCCGGGCACACCGGCGAGCGCCGCGCCACGCGTTGTCAGCGCATAATGGCCACTGCGCCGCTGTTTCAGCAGGCCAATCGCGATACCTGCGGACAGCAGAACCTGCATCCGGTCCTTTGGCACTGCCGCATCTTTGGCCAAGGCATCAAGGGGGCGTTCGGCCTCTAACAGCGTCTTTGGGATGTCCAGTTTGACCAGCGCCTGCAGGATCTGGGAATGGCAAAACCCGGCGACAAGATCGAACATCGCCTCGCCTTCGTGGCGCACCAGTCTGCGGGTCAGCGGGAAGCGGGCGGCCCATTTCTGAAACTGGCGCGATGCGATCAGACGAGTGAGCCGCGACGCGGGGCGCGCCGCTTGGGGATCAGGGGCAAACCCGGATCCGGGTAGATCGAGATCTGCCACTACTCACCTGGAACGGTCGGCCGGTTGCGGGCACCGGCGGGCACCAGTTTGTCGGCATAGGCGCGCACCATCTGGGCCAAAGCGGCCTCACCCGGGCAGGCCGGGATCGACGAAATGGCCCCGCCAAGGATATCGTCGAACCGCTGGATTGCGCCGCGCACCCCAAGCGATGCGACCGCATTTGGCCGCCCGTGCAGATCGTCCTGACCGGCGGGTTTGCCAAGCGTTTGCTCATCACACAACGCGTCGCGCAGATCGTCGGCGACCTGAAACGCCTCGCCGATGCGCGACCCCAGTTCTCCCCATGGCCCTGCCTCTTGCCCGGCGGCAACGGCCCCCATCTGGGTGGCCGCAATGAACAGCGCACCTGTCTTGGCCTGATGATAGGCAGAGAGATCAATCTGATCTTCGCTTTCCCACCCCTGGCCCGCGCATATGCCAAAGGGCATGCCAGTGCGGGTGCCCAGAATCTCGATCAGGTCCAGCGCACGGGTCGGCGCATCTGCGGCCACGCGTGCCAGTACCTGAAACGCCATGATAATCAGGCTGTCACCGGTCAAAACGGCCAGCGGTTCTGAAAAAGCACGGTGCAGCGCCGGTTTGCCACGACGAAGATCGGCGTCATCAAAACAAGGTAAATCGTCGTGGACAAGGCTCGCACAATGGATCAGCTCAAGCGCGGCAGCGGCTGCATCCGTCACATCCGGCCTGTCGTCACCGCAGGCCATGGCCACTGATGTCAGGATCGTGGGCCGGATCCGTGCGCCGCCGGGGGTCACGGCATAGTCAAGGGCGGCAGCCAGCTTGGCTGGTGCAATGCCGCCTTGTCCCTGCCTGATCGCTGCATTGATGGTCGCTTCAATCCGATCCGAGATTTTCATGTGCGTGTCCCCTTTGCACTTCATAGTGTCCATTTTAGTTTACATGTGTCAATGTAAATCAAATAGGACAGACGAGTCTGAGGATCGGATGAAGGGCAGCGCCCAAAAAGTCGTCATCGTCGGTGCAGGCATCGGCGGGCTGGCCGCGGCACTGCGGCTCAGTCATCAGGGCTGTGACGTGACCGTGCTGGATATGCATGACCAGCCGGGCGGCAAAATGCGCACTGTTCCTTCCAAGGCTGGGCCGGTTGATGCGGGTCCGACCGTCCTGACAATGCGACACGTCGTTGCTGCGTTGTTCAGCGATGTCGGCGAAAATCTGGATGATCATCTGACGCTAACCCCCCTTCAAACATTGGCGCGGCACTACTGGGACGACGGCACACGACTGGATCTGATGGCGGATGCCGAAGCCTGCCACGCCAATATCGCAGATGCTTTTGGCGCCAAGGCCGCCGCGCAATTCACCAAGTTTTCTGCCCGCGCCAAGCGTCTGTTTGACAATTTCGACGTGCCCATGATGCAGACAGCAGAGCCCAATCAGCGGGCAATGACCCGCACCGTACTGCACAAGCCCGGCCTGATCCGTGATATGGCCCCGCATCGGACCCTCGCCGGGTTGCTGAGCACGTCTTTCAGCGACCTGCGACTGGCGCAGCTCTTCGGGCGCTACGCCACCTATGTTGGCGGATCGCCCTATGCCGCCCCTGCGATTCTGTCACTGATCTGGCAGGCCGAGGCGCAGGGTGTTTGGACCGTCAAAGGCGGGATGCATCGCGTCGCCACAACAATCGCCGCACTGGCAGCGGCGCGCGGCGCGCAGTTTCATTACAACACCAAGGCAACGCGGATCACACGCCAAGGCGGCAAGGTCACCGGTGTCGAAACCGCTGGCGGCCATGTCCCAGCCGATGTCGTCCTGTTCAACGGCGATCCGCGCGCGCTGACCACCGGCCTGCTAGGCGTCGGCCCGAAAGAGGCGGTGCCGCAAACCGCCACCGAACCGCGCAGCCTGTCGGCTTATGTCCACGCCTTTGCGGCAGTACCCAAGGGCATCGATCTGGCGCACCACACCGTGTTTTTCGGACATACCCCAAAGGCAGAGTTCGCCAGCCTTGCCAAAGGTGAAATGCCCACCGATGCCACGCTCTATCTCTGCGCGCAGGATCACGGGGCCGTTGCCCCAGACGCCGTGCAGCGGTTCGAGATCATCATGAACGCCCCCCCCATCCCCCGCGACCCGGAAAAGGAAAAAGGCCCATGTCAGACACTGATTTTCGCCCGGCTCAAGCAATTCGGGCTGACCTTCGATCCGCAACCGGGGTCAGAGGCGCTGACAACACCACACGGGTTCGACGCGATGTTTCCGGGCAGCAGCGGTTCCCTTTACGGGCGGAGCCCGCATGGGCTGACGGCGGCGTTCAAACGCCCGATGGCACGGACGCAGATGCCGGGCCTTTACCTCTGCGGGGGCGGGGCGCATCCGGGGGCGGGGGTGCCGATGGCTGTGCTCTCCGCCCGGCACGCGGCCGCGGCGATCATGACGGACCTTGCTTCGCACTTGACGTCCCCCCAAACGGCTACGCGTGGTGGTATGTTGACGGGATCAGCGATTGCGGGACCAAAGCGGTCTCTGTCATCGGGTTCATAGGATCGGTTTTTTCGCCTTGGTATGCGTGGTCAGGGCGCCGTGACCCCGCCAATCACTGCTGTATCAATGTGGCCACCTATGGGCCCGGCGGGCGGTTCACCATGACGGATCGGGGGCGCGATGCGCTGGTGACATCACGGGACACGCTGCAGGTTGGCCCGTCATCGATGCATTGGACAGGCCGCGAATTGATCATCGACATCAATGAAATTTCAAGCCCGCCAATCATCAGCCGGGTGCGTGGCCGGATCACGATCACCCCCGATGCGATGACATCGATCGAATTGCCACTCACCCCGGACGGCACCCATATCTGGCGGCCCTTCGCGCCATCCTCGGCCATCACCGTCGATCTCGAGGCAAAGGGCTGGCAATGGTCTGGTCATGGCTATTTCGATGCCAATTTCGGGACCCGCGCGCTGGAGCAGGATTTCAGCTTCTGGACCTGGGGCCGTTATCCGACCAAGGCGGGGGCGACTTGCATCTATGATGCCGTGCGTCGGGATGGCACAACGCTCGACACCGCCATCGCCTTTGACAAGGGCGGCAACGCGCAAGAGGTAGAAGCACCCCCACGCACACGCTTTAAACGATCGCTATGGCAGGTGAGGCGTGAAACCCGGGCTGATCCCGGCACAATGCCCAGACAAGTGCTGAATATGCTGGATGCGCCGTTCTACTCCCGCTCTGCCGTGCAAACAACACTCAACGGCGAAGTGGTGACCGGGGTCCACGAGGCGCTGGACCTCAACCGTTTTGCATCGCCGCTGATCAAACCGATGCTGGCGGTCAGGGTGCCACGACGGCGAGGTTTGTCAAAAAATTAGGGTTCGCTGCGAAAGGTGAAATACGTCATCTTCGCCCCAAGATAACTTCCTACGGTCTCTGCGAAATTCCCCTTGGACACAACGGTGACGCTTCTTTTCCAGAATTGATATGCAGGTTTATTCGCGATCAACACACGGACCTGCCATTGTCCGGTATGCAGAGTTATCGCCTTTTCAAAGGCCATTTCACCCAGCTTGTGTCTGCGGAACTTACGTAGAACAAAGAATTGGCCCATGTCCCAAATGATACGATCGGCAGACAAACGTCGGAGTAGGCAGAAGCCAGCAACCTCATCATTGCAAATAATAAAATATGGATAGTGGTCTTGTTCTTGCCAATAAGGAGTTAGCAGATCTGTGGGATAGGAGAACGAACCGTCTTCCGACAACGACCATCCTGTAAATTCCGACATATCATACAGATAGTATTGAAACATCTGCTCAAGGATCCGTCGATTCTCTGCAGTCATCTCCTTTAGTGCAATCAGCATATGGTTCGACCAATCCCCCAAGCTAAAAATTCGACTATAGTTTACACAGCATCTAAAATTGCGTTTCGCAGACGGCCTACGGATATAGCCCTACTACCTAACCCCCCAGAGTCACAATCACCCCACCCGCCGCGCGCGCATCCTCTGCATCGTGGGTCACCATCAGCACCGGCAACTCCCGTGCCCTTGCCCGGTCGAACACCATCTCGCGCACCTGCGCCCTGAGGGTCGCATCGAGCCGCGAAAAGGGTTCGTCCAGCAACAGACCACAGGGTTCGGATAATAGCATCCGCATCAGGGCAACCCGTGCCTTTTGTCCGCCGGACAGCGTTGCGGGATCGCGGTCGGCAAAACCTTTCAGCCCCACCTCGTCCAACGCCTCATCGACCTTGGCCAACCGGTCTCGGCTCGACCCGCCTTGGGCCAGACCAAAGGCCAGATTGGCCCCGACGGACAGATGCGGAAACAGCAGATCATCCTGAAACAATATGCCGACGCGGCGCCGGTGGGGCGGGGCATGTGTGATCTCGTGCCCATCCAGCCAGACCTCGCCCGTCGCCTCAAAATCCTGGGCCAGCGTGCCGGTGATGAAAGCAAGTAACGTGGATTTGCCTACGCCCGATGGCCCCATCACTGTCAGCACCTCGCCCGGCCCGATGTCGTGATTGACCGAAAGGAGCGGCACGTCACCCTTTGAAATCGTCACGTTGCGTAGCGACAGACCTTTATCCATGGCGAAGCCCCTTTCTGTTACGCCACACAACCGCCGGGATCAGCAGCGCCAATGCAAAGGGTACCAGCGCGGCCCCTGTCTGCATCAACCCGTAAACCCCGATGGCTCGGCGATCACCGCCCGATGCCAGCGCCACAGCCTCGGTCGTCAGCGTGGCAACCCGGCCACCGCCAATCAACAGCGTCGCCAGATACTGGCCCACAGATACCGCCAGCCCGACCGCCAGCGCTGTCAGGATCGGGCGCAGCAGCATCGGCAGGCGCACCCGCCACAAGACCCCATTCGGGCTGGCCCGCAAGGCTGCGGCAATGGTGCCCATCCGGGTATCCCAGGCCCGGAACGGATCGGCCAGCGACAAGAATACGTAAGGCAGCACAAAAACGAGATGCGCCAGCATTACAGGCAACCGCCCGACATCCGCCCCGATATTCAGCATCAGGGTTTGCAGGCCTGGCAGGAATGCCGTCTGCGGGATCAGCAACGGCAGATACAACAACCACACACCCCGTTGGCTGAATTGCAGGCCGTGACGATACTCGGCCTCCAGACAGCCAATCGTCAGGATCAGGGCGACACCCGCGACGACAATGGCGATCAGCGCCGTCTCCCCCAGTGCCTCAAGCGTACCGGGCCCAAAGCGCATCCAATTGCGGAATGTGAACTGGTCGGGGAACGCATCGGGGAAACCCCAGAAGCCGGCAAGGGACCAGATGGCCAGCACCACCAGTCCCAGTAGCACGGCCAGCGCCGAAGCCGCACCAAGGCCCAACGCCACATGCGCGGTGACGATATCCAGCCTGCCACGGCGGCCCGCCGCAATCCATCGACGGCCGACATGGGCCGCCACGATCTCACCCAATCGCCAGAACGCCAGTGCCCCGATGACCAGTGCCAGCTGCAGCAAGGCACCGGCAGCCCCGGTCAGGCGCATGGCCAAATCAGGATCGGACATCCATTTGACGATCTGAACGGACAGGGTGGGTGGCGTGTTCGGGCCAAGGATCACGGCCACATCCACCACGGACATCGAATAGGCCAGCACCACATAGATCGGCGGTCGGATTTGCGCATAGACGCGCGGGAACACTGTTTTCAGCCATCCCGTTAAACGGCCATATCCAAGGGCCTGCGAGATTGTCACGCTGCGCTGCGCGTCAGCCTGCCCCAAGGCGGCGAGCGTGATCAGCAACAGAAACGGCACCTCTTTCACGATCAGGCCAACTGTCATGGTCAGACCCCAACTATCCTGCACGATCAGCAGGTCCGGTGGGCGCTCCCACCCTGTCACACCCGGTGACAGCAGGCGGGCGATCCAACCGGATGGAGCGATCAGGAAGGCGAGGCCAAAGGCAGCGGCGGCATGCGGCACGGACAGCAAGGGCGACAGCAGCCGCTCCAGCACCCGAAAGGGTCGCGTCCCTGACCAGCCTGCGGTGACGAGCATGACGATGGTGAGGGAGACCGAAGTCGCGATGATCCCTGTGCTGATGGATAAAAGCATCGCCCGGGGCAGCCCGACCCAGTCGAACAGGTCGCGAAATGGGGCAAGCGACGGACCGCTGAGCCCTGCTGCAGGCAAATGCCCAAAGGCGGGCAGAAGGGTGCCCCAAAGCCCTGCGGCGACCGGACCCAACATCGCCAAAAGCGTGAGGATCGGCAGGGCGGGTGGAAACCGGCGGGTTTTCATGAAGGTCGCTGTCCCGGATCAGACCCGGGACTGCGTTTCGCCAGCATTAAAACGACTACTGCGCAACGCCATAGCGCGTCATCCAGTCATCGGCGATGCGCGTCATCCAGCTTGGGTGCGGTTCTGCCTGAACGGTGCCCAACTCAGCCGGGGTCAACGTGGCGATGCCCAGATCCAGCGCGTCAAACAGCGCCAGGTCCTCAGGTGTCAACGCGTCCATATTCAGCACGGTCCCATATCCCAGAATGGCCGGATCCTGCGCACGGGCCTGCGCCTCTGGCGACATCAGGAAGTTGGCAACCACCATGGCGCCCGCCTTGGAACCGGAGTTGTAAGGAACAGCCACAAAGGACGCATTCCCGATCGTGCCCTTGTCGAGCACAAAGGTCCGTACGGTGTCGGGAAGTTCGTTATTGGCAATGGCTGTGGACGCCGCACCGGGGCTAAACGAAATCGACAGATCCAGTTCGCCATCGGCGATCAGCGGGAACATGGCCGTTCCGGTGGGGGGATAGGCCTTGCCTTCCCGCCAGAGGTTTGGCGTCAGTTCGTCGAGAAAGGCCCAAAGCGGGGCGGTCACCTCGTCATAATTCTCATCCGTGGCCGGTTCGGACAGAACTGACGGGTCGGGCAGGATATCCACCAGAACCTGCTTCAGAAACGTGGTGCCCAGAAAATCCGGCGGCTGCGGATAGGTAAAGCGCCCGGGGTTTGCGGCGGTCCATTCAAGGATCTCCTGCATGGAACCAAGCGGCTCTGCCAGATCAGCCGTATCGTAATCAAACACGACCTGGGCCATGGCCCATGGGCTTTCAAAGCCTTCGGTCGGCACGGTGAAATCGGTTTGTACTGATTTTCCTTCAGTATCGACGAGCGCCCAGTTCGGCAGCTGCTCGGCATAAGGGCCAAAGAGCAGATCAGCCTCTTTCATCGCCGCAAAGTTGGCACCGTTGATCCAGATCATGTCGATGGCGCCGCCTTCATCCTCGCCCGCCTGCTTTTCGGACAGGACGCGGGTGACAGCATCGGCGGTATCGGTCAGCTTCACATGTTCCAGGGTCACGCCGTACTCCTCGGCCACCCGGTCACCGACCCAGGCGATGAAATCATTCGTCGTCGTCGATCCGCCCCAGGCATTCCAATAGACGGTCTGTCCGTCGGCTTCAGCCACGACGGCATCCCAATTGGTCACGTCAATATCGGCCAGCGCAGGCACCGGAGCCAACAGGGCGGCCAGAACGGCAAGATGTTTCATGTGAGCTTTCCTTTACTCGGTATAGATTTGTTTTGCGGCATATATCCGCAGTGTCGCCGTGGCAAAGCACAAGATGCCAAAGATCCACGATAGAACTGCGAAATATGCGGGGAACAGGCAGAGGATGACAAAGAACACGATGGTCTCTGTCCCCTCTAGAATGCCGTTGGAGTAATAGAGCGATTTTTGCCCTTGCGCGTCCGTCTTCAACCCATGCTTTTCCGCCAGAATGGCGTAGCCCAGAAAGCTGGTGCCGTTGAAATAGAATGAGGCCAGCAGAAACGCCCCCGCTGCCCCGTTGGTCACCGGATCGTTCAGCACAAAGGCCAGCGGGATGGCCCCATAGAACAGGAAATCAGCGGCGATATCCAGATAGCCGCCAAAGTCGGTCTTGCGGGTGGCGCGCGCCACCGCCCCGTCCAGTCCATCGGCAATGCGGCTGGCGAGCAGCGGCACTAGGGCGAGCAGTGGCCAGCCCAGCGCGATGAACGCAGCAGCGAGCAGGCCCAGCCCCAAGCCAATCAGCGTCACCCCATTGGCCGTGAACCCCCGCGCCGCCAGACCGCTACCGATCTGGTTCAGCGGTGGATCAATCAACTGGCGGGCATAGCGGTCGAGCATGGGGCGGTATCCAAGGTTTCAAGCCTTGTGGCCCATGCGCGGTAACGAAGCAATTCCGGTGACACGAAAGTGAGCGTCACCAGGGATTTTGACATATTACAGTCTGATCTGTTCCAAACGGTCCAGCGGTTGCACCCGCACGTTCGCTTCGTCCGGTGTTGCTAATGGATCGGCATCGCGCAGCGGGCCGAAATCATAGCCGGTCAAGGTTTCCAGATCGTCGATACGCACCTGGAAGGTGCGGAATGCGCCGAAGGTGAACCCCTCCACCGCTGCTGCCAAACCCTGATCCAGCAAGAGTTGTTGGATCAACTGCCCCTGGCTCAGAACATATGCCGTTGCGTGCAGGCGCAGGGTGGCGTTTTCATCCTCTGCCAGCATCGTCACCACCTTGAAGTAATGCAGCGGGATGGGCGCGCCGCTATCGCCCAGTGGCGGGTCATCATCGGAAAAGACCGGCCCGGTAAACACATTGGCGCGGAACCCGAAGGTGCGCACGTTATCCATGATGTGATCTTCCAGACCCAGCCAAGTTGCCGTGTTCTGGTTCAGCCCCTCATGCTGCGGGCTGGCGGCGGTGTAATGGAAACTGTCCAGGTTCGCGCGCTTCGCGGTCTCGACATCCGGCCCCCAATTCGTGGCGGCCCGACGCACCATATGCCCCCGATCAATCTCGGGATCATCATAATCGTCACGGCCCAGCTGTTTGTCCGCCGAAATGCGCAGATCCTTCCACCAGCGCGAATTGCTGCGCTTGATCCGCCTTGTCTGGTCCCCGTCGATATTGAGGGCTGCAATCACCGGGCTTTTCTTGGCCAGACTATAAAGCACACCAAAATGCTGATAGCGCAACTCGTGCGGCCGCTCTGCCGTCGCGTCGCTGGGTTTCGCCAGATCCAGCGCGTCCGGTATCGTTGGCAACGGCACATTCACGACGCGCAGGAAGTTCGGGTCATACCCTTCGCGGCCCGCGAAATGATCCGCATCATGGGTGGGGTCCTCGAAAACCGCCGCCACCTCATCGGGAACGGGCACAACAGTTGTTGTCTGATCCAACAACCCTTTCAGCGTGCTGACCCGCACGGCACTATTGCCCACCCCATATGTGCCAGCAAAATGCAGTCCCACAACACCTTTCTGCTCAAGGCTGATCACCGGCGATCCCGAGTTGCCGCCCAGCGTCGTGCAGTCATGGCCCAGAATGCCCAGCGTGTCTTGCACCCGCAGGAAACCGGGGGCAAAGCGTTTCACATCGTAGATATCCTTGAAATAATTCTGCATCTCTGTCGGATCGTTACGGAACGGGTCAGAAGCTGGATAACCCACAACGGCCACTGTTTCCTGATCATCGCCATCATTGGCGGCCAGCGGCAGCGCGCCGATGGGTACACCCGCATCGGGCCGGGTGACGCGGGCAATGGCCACATCGGCCGCGGCGTCATCGGCCAGATAGGTGAATTTCTCGATCTTCAGCACGCGGGTAGGATCAGGGGGCACGTCAGCCTCTTCCCCGAAATCAATCCGCGCGCCATATCGGACAGAGGCCGGGCTGAACATATAAGTCCCATCGCCATTGGCCGTGCGCCGCGCCACCAGCTTGGCCACATGCCGGTTGGTGGCGATCAGCATCGTAGTACCGTCATCCTCGATCACCCAGCCGGTTCCACCCCACGCCATGTCGTGATTGATGAATTCGATCCGCCCGACCGATCCGACAAGGGGTTCAACCGCCGCGATCCTGCCGCTAATGCCAGCATCAAAATCGTCGGCCAGCGCCATTGTGCCTTCGATCTTGCCGTTGCGCACGATCAGCGGCGGGCGCCCTACAGCCCGCACAATTGCCTCAAGTTGCGATGCGCGCATGCCTACGCTTTCCAACTGATCGAAACGAGTACCAAGGGCGGCGCGCACGGCATCTGCACTGAACCCGAATTCGTCCAGAATAGGCGGGGCCTTGTCCAGTGCCGCCTTTACCTTGTCCAGCGCACCTGTTGTGCCAAGACGTTCCAGCCGGGAAATGGCGCGGTCATCGGTCATCTGAAATCTCCTTTGTGATCAAATACGGTCGAGATTGAATTGGTGCGCGGCCAGAATGGCGAGCGGGGCCGCGACGACCATGGGTACATCTGCCTTGGTCAGGTGTTTATACGCCTCCAGCACTGCGGCGCGCGGGCTGTCCGCAGCCTCCGGCAAATCTGCGCTCATCACTGTATTGTATCGCCTGCCATATCTGCGGACGAGGCGGGCTGCATCGCCGTCATCAGGCATCCAGGCGGTCAAGGCAGCGCGCGCCTGTTCGACCGAATTGGCATCTGCCAGAAGGTGATCCATGAGGGCAACTGCACCGTCATCCATACCCGCCACCTGACCTGTCCAGCCCTCGGGTGGAGTCGATCCGTAGGACCAAACCCCCGCAACTGTCCGCCGCCAGCGCTCCGCCGCGGCGGCGATCAGCGGCAGATCAGGCAACCGGTGATAGGCTGTCAGCCCACCAGCAAATTCTGCAGTTAACCCCAACCCTTCGGCCACATCGATCTTGTCAGCAATCCCGTGCAGGATCGTGTCCGACAGGAACTCCCACCGGGTCAGACCTGGTGCGAACAGGCGCGCAACCTGTGCAATGTCGGGCCTTTCCTCCGCCTCCTGCAGCACCCCGAACAACGGGGCGCGGGCGGCCAGAAAACTGCCATAAGGGTTCAGCGGCATGACGGCATAGATCCCGGAATATGCGCTTTCAGCGATCTCGACCCCCGTCCGGCTGCGCAATCTGTCAGCGTCATAGACGGCGGCGCGCCCCGCCTCAGGCTCTGATGGTTCCATCAGATGCGCCACATGGCCAATGGTGCGATCGATGGGTACAAAGCGACCACGGGCAACCAGCAGCGCAAAATCCAGCGCCCCCCGTTCCATGCCAAAAGCGGGCGGGTTCTGGATCAGATCAATGGCGAAATCCGGAAGCGCCTGATCGCGGATCGCATCGACCACAACGTCAAAATCGAACTCTGCCGCGATTTCAAGCATCAGGCGGCCACGCACATGATCCTTGTCATCAAGGACGCGGGCCAGGACATCAAACCCCATTGTGGGCCACAGACGCTCAACCGCACTCCACCGACCCGCCAGCCATTGCTCGCAGATCACAAGGATGGCGGCGTCGGATGCAATGGGGAACGGCGCGTCAAAGCTTTCCTCAACGATATACTGCGCCTCGCGCACATCGCCGCGTTCCAGCATCATATGCAAATCGGTCAGGGCGCGTTTATCTGGCGTTCGAACAGTCCCGGGCGCATCGAAGATCAGCCGGTCGAACTTTGATGACCAGGCAATGGTTCTCGACCCCGGCGATGCAGGCGAAAACGGCTTGATGAGGAAGCGATCAATATCTTCAAAGGTCAGTTCCGACGGCTCCGCTGATGGGAGCCGATCATTGGTGGAAGGCGCCTCTGCCCGCCCGAAATCAGAGCGGTTGCCTCGCGCCTGCAACACCAGATCGCGGGCCAGATCGGGCAGATCATCCAGCATCGGCTGAGTGAATGCCGCGGCTTCCGTTGGATTGACTTCTGGTGCCGGATCGCCGGCGCGCATCAATTGCAGCCTGTGATAAAGGGCCTGCTCTGGATCGCGGCTGTCAAACCACGCGACAGCGGCCCGATTGATTGCGGCCATGGTCTGCGGATCATCGGCGTAGATCAAAGGCAGGAAAGCCGCCCGCACATCGCTGCGGTGGCTGATCCAGCCTGCGTTATCCCGTTCGACCAGCCAATGATGGGTTGCCAGTGTCTCCAGCATGTTGGCGGCGGCGGCCTCGGTCATCTCAAGACCCAAGGGCGGCGCGACAACGTTCTGCAGGGTTTCGAGATTGATGGCCCGCAATGTCAGACCCTGATTGGCCACGGCCCGCAGATCTTTGGGCACCCGCGACAGGATTGCCCGGTAAAGGTATCCACCAACCGTTGTGACATCCGCCTCATCCGGCAGGTCATCGGTGCTGATGCCTTCCTCTGACAATGCCCGCCCTGCAAGCGTCAGCAGTAGCGGGTTGCCCTTGGCCAGCGGCAGGATGCGCGGCCAAAGCGCCGGATCGACCCCCCGTTTTTTCAGCAACGCCTCCGCTGCCCAGTCCTCCAGCCCGCTGAGTGCGGTATGTTTTTTCATCCGGCGGGGGGCCGGGGCAAGTGCGTCACCCCGGCCAGCCGAAATGATGGTGACCCGCTGCATTCCGTAATCCAGTAGCAGATCAAGATGTTCAAACAGCGTGATGATATGTGTCTCGCCCCGGCCACGCAGGACTTCAAGCGTATCAAGCACAAACAGAACCGTGCGGGCGCTGTCATTGGCGACTGCCGCCAATCCGCGCAACAGTTTGCGGGGCAGTTGGCGCATCTTGGTGGCCGGGCGGGACTCCAGACGCTCTGCCGCGCTTTGCTGGCGAAGCTTGCGTAGTTCCGGTGCAGCGGCAGGTACGGCATCGGCCATCTGGCGCGATATCTCTTCAAAAAGCGCGTATGGGTTCAGGACATCCAGTGCTGCGCGATCAAAATCCAGCCGGATCAGGATCGGTTTATGGGCCAGTCGGGCAGACTGGATCACCTTTTCCAACAAATAGGATTTGCCGATCCCCGGCAGACCCGAGATGTGCCAACTGCGCAAGGGTTGTTTCTGTTGCGGATGGGCCAACCAATCCGCCAGATCGCGCAAGGCTTCTTCGCGGCCAAAGAAGCCTTTTTCCAATATCTCATCATTGCGACGCGATTGTTTCTGGCCGTTCAATGCAGCGCGCAGGGCGACAAGCTGTTCATAGGCAGGCGCGTTGGGTCCCGCCTGATCCAGCGTTGCCGCAAGTGCTGCAAGATCGGTATCACCCGGTTCGGCCATCAGGGCATCCAGTCTGTCGGGCTCAAAGTCACCCACCCCCTCCAGCGCCTGTTGCACCGGTGTGAGCGTCGTGCCAACGCCAAGCCCTGTGCGGCCCTTTTCAGCCGCCAGAACCTTGCGCCGGGGGCTGGGGCGCATGATCCAGTGATCGCCGTCAACAACGCAATCCTCGCGCAACAGGGACAGAACGTCGATCATCAGAACTGGATCAGACAGATCAGCCCCTTCCGTCACCTCGGCCATCAGATCGGCCGGGCGAAACCGTTTCTGAAGCGCTGCCGACAGACGGGCGATATCCAGCATGGCCTGCACCTGAAGGGACAATTCCTGCATCATTGGCCGATACTCCGCGTTGCTTCGTCCCGGATCACGTCCGAGATTCTTCTGAAATGCCTGGGATCAAAGAAATGACCCAATGTCGTCTCCACCCCCTGAACCGCACGCCTGGCAATAAAGGCAACAACATCCGGCGACCACGCCAGACCCAAAGCGCGCGCCATTTCGGCGATGCTTAGCTTGACGTCGTCGATTGTGACATTCTTCAACTCCTCCACGATCAGGTTGGGACGCGTCATACGGCGGGCATCCGCCACTTCGGTGCTCAGCGCATTCACCAGGCCAAAGGTTTCGTAACCCGCAATTACCAGCCGCAAATGCGGATGCGTCATCACCGCCTGCACAAAATGTTCAAGTTGCACCTGTGTTTCCGCCAGCAAACCGGTTGGCGGATTATCCACATAAATCCAGATTGTCTGGTCTGCGTCCTTTGCAGCCATATCAAGCCTGTCCACCAGCCGCCGCACCCGATCATCGTCATGCGCCACATCGGTTGTCTGGCCATCGGCCACACCCTGCGCCGCCACCGGCGCATCGCCAATCGCGGCGATTTGATTGATATGGGTCACCAGATCGGTCACCCCCAAATCCATGGGAACGCGCAGGATACGATATTTGGCATTGCTGGCGCGCAGGAACTGATCCAGCAGATCGTGGCTGAAACTCAGCCCGGTCGTCACCTCTGGGTCCATCCGGCGGACCCAGATACCGCGCAGGCTGGGCGGGTCGTTTTCGACCATGGCGGTGATGGCATCAAAGAACTTGCCGCGCCCGATCACCACATGGCTGTCCAGCGTCCCATCCAGCGACCACAGATATCGCGGCGGCTGGTCGGATTTCAGCGCCTCTTGAAACGCATCGTTGGCGGCAATCAGATCATAGGGGACGATCCGGCGGAACGGGCCAAGACGGCCTTGATGAATGCCCAAAAATTCAAAATTCCCGCTAAAGCCCGGCCCGCCCGACGATCCTTCGTCAGCCTGCGCATTATGGGGCACCCGGATCTCGGCCAGGTCGTTCCGGGTGATATCGCCAATGGCCAATCCGTTTTCGACCCCATTGGGAAAATGCACAAGAAAGAACCGATCGTGACCGTTCCAATGGCTTACCGGGTTGGGCAGTTTCACATGGCTGTACCAGCGGCCCAAGGGCGGATCGACGCGCAGCAAAGCCACATCCAGATGATCCGCGGCCTGATCAGCCGGGGGCAGAGCGCCGCCATGTTCGTCCGGATGACAGGGCAGCGCAAAGACCTTGCGCGCAGGATAGCTATGCGCATCAGAGGCAATCACCTCGACCTTGGTGGCGATCGCCGGGTCTAGCGCCGCCTCGATCACATGGGCTGCTGTCAGGACAAGCCGGGGCGAGACAAGCGCGCCGCTGCCCATCACCTGCCCACCCACCTTGATCCGGCAGCGAAAGGCATGGCTGCGGGTTGCGAAATCCGCGAGATCAGCATGATCCACCGCACCGTCATCAGGGCCCTGCGCCAACCCGTCGAGCAGGTCGTCAAACGATGTCAAAGCAACGCCACGGCCCTGCAGGAAAGCGGCGAATTCACCGTCTGTCCCGTGCTTTTCCAGACTGGCCACCAGCAATGTGGCCTGATCCTGACCGGTCAGATCGGCCTGCACGGCAATGGCGTCCATGCTCAGATTGCGCGCGTCACCGGCATAGATCACGGCCAAAGCCTCTTTGATCAGGTCTGGCCTGGCCGCCAAGTGAGGACGCAATGCATCAGCTGTCAGCGCGTTGGTCATGGTACACCCTAAAGGGTCCGAAGTACCGATTTCAGGACCGGTTTGTCAGCCAGTGCGGCAGCAAGTTCATCGCTGGGGCGATTTGCGCCCACAGCGGCCTCATTATCCAGACTTTCGGCTGCCCGCGCCTTGGCGCCTGCACGATGTGACAGCCATAGGATTTCGCCGGCAAATTCCGCCAGTTCGGCGCCGAAATCCTCCAGCGCATCGGGATCATGACTGGCCAGATGGGTCTGCAGCACACCCAGCGTCGATGTCACCCCGGCAGGGCCCGGCACCGTGCCTGCCACTGCCTCGGTTCCCGGTGCCAGCGGGGCATTCAACGCCTTTTCTGCATCCACAACGCCCGCCCCCAACGTGTTTGATCCATTCCAGACAGCAGGTTTCTGGATGTTATGGGTCACGCTGCTGTTGAACAAAGCCTGCACTGTCGTTCCCGACGCCTGCGCCTTGGCCCGCAGTGCTGCGCGGCCCCCGTGACGGGCGACCCAGCAGGCTGCCACACCCGCCGTCAGCGACGTAGCAAGGGTTGTTCCCTGCGACGCCTTCACCCCGTTATCGGGGTCGGTGGCCGCATTCTTGGCGGCCCCCCATACGTTTTCGCCCGGGGCGGCGATTGTCACCTGCAGCCCCTGGCCTGACTTGGCCCATGGTTGCAAAGACTGGGTCAATGCGGCTACCGCTGTGCATATGTCGTTGGCGGCATAGGCGGCGGGAAACACCACCTTTGGCCAGCAGTTGCCAGCCGCGCACACGACCACAAGCCCGGCATCCGCAGCCATCCGCAGCGCCCGCTCGGTCGAGGCGACGCGGGTAGGGCCGCCCAGCGCCATTGCAATCACATCAGCCCCGTGATTGATCGCATGGGCAATCGCCTTTGGCAGGGTGGACTGGCGGAAATTGACAACGGATTTGATGGCGCGAATGGGCAGGATCTCGGCCTCTGGCGCAGAGCCAACAACAGCACCGTTATTGGCCACATTGCCGTCTTCATCCACATCGCCGCGACTGGCGACCACCGAACAGACCAACGTGCCGTGTCCTGGGTTTTTCAGAAAACCGCTGCTGAACTTGTCATGGGCATCCGTACCTCCCTCGACCAGATTGAGTTGATCGGTCTGCCGGATCGCGCCATTCAGCTCCTGATGGGTGGAATAGCCTGTGTCGATCACGGCGACCGTTGCCCCTTGGCCCCGGCTTTTGCGCCAGGCCTGTGGGGTGTGGATGATCTTGTGCGGCCAGCCAAAGGGCTGCAGGTTCGTCCGATCGGTTGAACACAGATTGCCAAAGCTTTCGGCATCTGTGGCCGCATCCACCGCCGCCGCGCCATAGATACTGTCGGTCAGAACCGGGTTCGCCTCCAGCGCGTCGAGTGCCGCGCGCAATTGGCGGGCAAGCGCGAAGATCTCAGGTTCTTGCCCGCGCTCGCGAATGCCTTCAAAGGCCGCAAACAGAAACTGATCGGTATCGCCGCCAAAGGCTGTCGTGACAGATACGGGCGCGTTGGGCAGCTGCTCTGTTATTTGCGCTTCGACTTCTGCGGGGTTTTGCGGTTCGGTAAAGACCAGCTCAATAATGATAGGCTCGCTGCCTGCCGCAGCCTCATTTGCCGTCAATACCTGATACGCGTCACGTAATGTCATGACCAATTTCCTCGTTAAAAATGACTTCGCTCAAATTGCTGCGCGGAGTGTAACACAAAAATATGGCTGTGTTTACTATACGTAAACAATAGCGAGAAATCTAGTGAATTGAGAGGTTTGCGCAGGCTGTGGATCGCCGAATCGCTATGTGCTGGCGATGCGCGGGCGACCACCCGCTGTCACCTTGATCTGGGCGGAGACGAAAATCTGCTGCCCTTCAACTTCAGCCTCGGCCACGTCACGTTCAACGCGAAAATGGGGTTCATCAACGCCCGACGCCTGCGCCTTGCGTCCGGCCTCCCGATGCAATGCTGCCTCCAGCGCTGCCATGGCGGCGTTAGAGGTGTCATATCGGGCGGGCCCGTCCGGCAGATGCGCCACGAAAGTACCAGGTCCCGTGCTGGTCACCGAACCGCTGACATGCATCGCCACCTGTCCCACAACAGCCCCTATCGCATTGGCCACACCAGCATGGTCGGGCAGGATTGTCTGTGTTCCCAGCCTGTCCCCCACCGGCCCGTAATAGCTATGGGCCGATGCCCCCAGCCCGATCAGCGGCAGGCCCAGCGACATCTGCACATTCACCAAACCGTGCCGCCGATCCAGCCCCGCATGGATCAAGGGATGCCGGGCAAGGGCGGCCGGATCGTCCCAACCATCCTCGGCAAAGGCCGCCTGCATCACGCAATCGACGGTCTGTGCGGTCAATTGATCAACGATCATCTGGGCCATCATGTCGGGCCCCGCCGCAAGACGCTGACCTGCACCCGTCCTGCGACGGGCAGCCAGGCTTAACGCCTTGCGCGCCGCTGCAGCATCCCATGTATCAAGACGACCGAGTACATGGGCCGCATCCGATGGGGTGATCCCTGCCAGCATGACCAGACCGCGACTAACCAATCGGCGCAGCGCCGCCATTTCAAACCGCTTCTGCGCGGCCTGTCCCAACCGCATCGGCCCGGCGCGCAGCCGATCCACGATCAGCGCCTCGCGCTGGTCCAGCCCGGTTGGTGCATCCCCCCAGACCGGGATCACAAATTGCCCATCATCCACCGGCGGCACATCCTGCGCCAAGGCGCGGTCCAAAGCATCATGCACAAGGTCGGGATACACCGTCGCCGCAAGCGACATTGGCATGACCCGGCGCGGCCCCAAGGTCAGCCCGCCTGCCAGACCGTCCGTCAGATGCACCTCGCTATCACCGCCCAGACCCGTCGTGCGCATCGCCACTGCCTCAACCATCGTGCGGTAGGGGCCAACACGCGCGCCTTGCGGGTCAATCAGCGGTTTGCCATCACACAGCAGGCAGATATCGGTCGTGGTGCCACCGATATCGCTGACCATGGCGTTTTTCACGCCAGTCAGCCAACTGGCCCCGGCGACAGAGGCGGCAGGGCCACTCAGGATCGTTTCAATCGGCTTTGCCCGGGCCACAGCAGCCGACACCAGCGCCCCATCCCCCCGCACCACCATTAAGGGGGCGGTGATGCCCAGATGGGCCAGATGCCCTTCGCAGGCTGTAATCAGGTGATCAATCATGCCAATCAGGCGCGCATTCAACACAGCCGTCAGCGCCCGTTTCGGGCCACCCAAAGCCTGCGACAACTCATGGCCGCAGGTCACCGGTTTGCCTGTCACCTCGCGGATCAGATCGCGGGCAGCCAGTTCATGCGCCGGGTTGCGCGCGGCGAAGCTGCCGGCAACGGCAAAGCCTGTGACACCATCCTCCAACGCCTCTAACGCTGTGGTCAAAGCGGCCCGATCAAACGGGGCCTTTTCATCTCCGCTATGATGATGCCCGCCCGCAATTGTGATCACCGGATCACTGCCCAGCGCCTCGGCCAACCCGGCACGCCCCAACTCAGCCGTGTCGAACCCGATGGCGACCAGGGCGACCTTGCCCCCCTGTCCCTCGACCAGCGCATTGGTGGCCAATGTGGTCGACAACGACACCATGGCAATCTGGTCGGGCGACACCTCTGCCTGGCCAAGTGCTGCATCAATCGCCGCACCAACGCCAATTGCCAGATCAGGCCGCGATGTCAGCGCCTTTGCCGATGCGACAACCCAGTCCGCAGCTTCGTCCAGCACGACGGCATCCGTATAGGTCCCGCCTGTGTCCACACCCAAAAGAAACGCCATCGCCAAAACCCTGCTGCCTGCCCGCCCTGATATGCATGATTTGGCGATTGTGTCGATGCGTTCCTTGGCCAATAGTCAGGCCATGACTGACTTGAGCCAATCCATTACCGACCGGCGCGACGATCTGATCGCGCTGACACAGGACCTGATCCGCATCCCAACGCTGAACCCGCCCGGCGACAACTACCGCGAGATTTGCGAGTTTCTGGACAAACGCCTGCAAGGCAGTGGATTTCAGACCGAGCTGATCCGCGCCCACGGCACCCCCGGCGACAGCGACAAATATCCGCGCTGGAATATCGTGGCGCGACGGGAAGGCACCGCAAAAGGCGATTGCGTGCATTTCAATAGCCATATCGACGTGGTCGAGGTCGGGTCCGGCTGGACGACGGACCCGTTTGGCGGTGACCTGATCGACGGGAAAATCTACGGGCGCGGCGCCTGCGATATGAAGGGTGGGCTGGCGGCCTCCATCATCGCCGCCGAAGCGTTCATCGCCACCCACCCCGATTTTGCGGGCGCCATCGAAATCTCCGGCACCGCAGACGAGGAATCCGGCGGCTATGGCGGCGTCGCCTATCTGGCCGAACAGGGCTATTTCGATCCCAAACGCGTTCAGCATGTGATCATCCCCGAACCGCTGAACAAGGATCGCGTGTGCCTTGGGCATCGCGGCGGCTGGTGGGCAGAGATCGAGACATTCGGCGAAATCGCCCATGGCTCCATGCCGTTTCTGGGCGATTGCGCGGTCCGGCATATGGGGGCTGTGCTGACCGAATTCGAGGACAAGCTCTACCCCGCCATGGCCACCCGCACGACGGACATGCCGGTGGTGCCGGAAGGGGCGCGATCATCAACAATGAACATCAACTCCGTCCATGGCGGCCAGCCGGAACAGGATGCGGACTACACCGGCCTGCCTGCCCATTGCGTGCCCGACAGTTGCCGGATCGTTATCGACCGGCGGTTCCTGGCAGAGGAAAACATCGACGATGTGCGCGGCGAAGTGACCAAGCTGCTCGAAGACCTCAAGGCCAGCCGCGACAAGTTCGACTATGACCTGCGCGAGATCAACGTGGTCCTGCCCAGCATGACCGACCGGGACGCGCCGGTGGTGCAGATCGTGGCCGCGCAGATCGAGCAAGTGCTTGGCAAACCTGCGGAATTCGTGGCCTCGCCCGGGACTTACGACCAGAAACATATCGACCGGATTGGGAAGCTGAAGAACTGCATCGCCTACGGGCCGGGGATTCTGGAACTGGCGCATAAGCCGGATGAATATGTTGGGGTTGAGGATATGCTCGACAGTGCCAAGGTGATGGCGGGGGCGTTGGTGGATATTCTGCTGCGGTAAGGTGGCTCAACACTGACAGCTCCGCGTAAAACTGAAACTTGTCCTGGCGACATTCACTCCCAAAGTCGATGTAAGAGACCTTATACGCGATCGCCGCCTCACACGAACATGCGAACTGTCTCCAAGACGGTTCACAAGCCTTGCAAAAAAAGCGCTAGCGGGCATTTCAACGCTGACCTATTCTTCGCGAGATCCACCTCATGGAGAGTCCGATGCTTCAAAAACTACTTTCTATCACGACCTCAATTTTTATCACAGGAAGCGCTTTGGCCCATGAGGTCAGTGTGGACACCCCTTTTTCGCCGAAAGAAGAAATCGCCGGTGTGGATTTCCCTCCATATGCCCTTGATGCATTTTATGACGGCGAAGCGGGGGAGCTGTTTAGCCGGTCGGAATGCTATATCTCGCAGGATCGATTGCGGAATTACGCGATTGGGCAATGGATTGAAAACCCGACGGAGGATCCAGAAAGACTGGTATGCGCAATAATTATGCTCGCTGGTGGTCCACAACGCCTAATCGATTCCGGAGCTCGGGCACCGCACCCCGACTTTTTGAAAAGCACGACACTAAGCGTCCTACTCTTGGCCGATATATTCCGTGCACCGTACAATTTGAGCGCGGTTGAGGCGATTAGCGGCACCCTTGTCGTGCTCGGAGGATTAAGTCCAACAGACAGGCGTGCGCTTCTCAGAGCCGTTTTGGAATAGAGGCGGAACAGAGCCGAGGCAAATCGGAAAAATCATTGCTCGAGATCAGGCAAACCGCAACTCCGTGGCGTGTAGCAAGCATTTGTTCATACATGCTCTGCCCCAGGCATCACCTCGATAAGGCTGTCCCCCACGTGGCTTTAATCAGCCCGCCGACAAACCTACCGCCATATTATCAATCAACCTGACCCCAGCCAGCCAGGCTGCCGCAAACAACCGGGCATCCGGCTTGGTTCGATCCAGTAGTGACAAATCCCCGCCGTCCCGCAGTTCCAGATAATCCACCTCGTTGAAGCCCGCGGCCAGTATCCGCGCTTTGGCGTCATCGACGATGTCACGCATCGTCGCCCCTTCCAGCAGTTGCGCGCCCATATCCTCCATCACTTCGGCCAGCACAGGTGCCTTGATCCGTGACCGGTCGGACAGGAGCAGGTTGCGCGAGGACATGGCCAGCCCGTCCTCTTCCCGGATGGTTGGGCAGCCGACAACTTCGATCGGGATATCCAGATCGGCGGCGAGGCGGCGGACGACCTGTAGCTGCTGGTAGTCTTTCTCGCCAAAGAACGCGAAGTCGGCGGAGGTCTGCAGGAACAGCTTCGATACCACGGTCGCAACACCGTCAAAATGGCCGGGGCGGGCAGCACCGCAGAGCATATCCGTCAGCCCCGCGACACTGACGTTTGTCGCAAAACCATCGGGATAGATCTGTTCCGGATCAGGGACATAGATCAAGTCGACGCCAATCGATTCCAGCTTGCGCGCGTCGTCTTCCTCGGTCCGCGGGTAGCTGTCCAGATCATCGGGGTTGTTGAACTGCTTGGGGTTCACGAAGATCGTCACGATCACCCGATCGCAACGTTCGCGGGCAGCGCGGGCCAGCGACAGATGCCCCTGATGCAGCGCGCCCATGGTGGGGACGACGCCAATGGTTTCGCCTGCCTTGCGCCAGATGGCGGTCTGCGCGCGCAGGTCCGCCAAAGTCCGCTTGATGGGCGCGATCACTTGGGGGCCTCGTCCGCGAAGACATGTTCTTTGCCGGGGAACTTGCGCGTCCGCACATCGGCTGCATAGGCGGCAATCGCCGCAGTCCCGTCATCGCCCAAATGTGCGTAACGCTTGACGAATTTCGCCTTGAAGGCGGTGAACAGCCCCAGCATGTCATCGACGACCAATATCTGCCCGTCGCATCCTGCGCTCGCCCCGATGCCGATGGTCGGGATCGGCACGCGGGCCGTGATTTCGTCGGCCAAACTCTCTGGCACTTTCTCCAGCACCACCGCAAAGGCACCCGCTGTTGCCACCGCATCCGCATCGGAGAGGGCTGCATCGCGCGCGTCGCCGCGCCCTTGCACCTTGTAGCCGCCAAGCGTGTTGATGGATTGCGGCGTCAGCCCGATATGAGCCATCACCGGAATGCCACGCGCCACAAGAAAGGCAATGGTTTCAGCCATTTGGGTGCCGCCTTCCAGCTTGACCGCACCAGCCCCAGTTTCGGCCATTAGCCGCGCAGCGTTGTGAAACGCCTGCTCCTTGCTTTCCTCGTAAGACCCGAACGGCATGTCGATCACCATCATGGCCGAGGTCAGCCCGCGCGCGACAGCCTGCCCGTGCAGGATCATCATTTCCATCGTCACGCCAAGGGTGGATGGCAGCCCGTGCAGCACCATGCCTACACTGTCGCCGACCAGCACAAAATCGCAATGCTCATCCATCATCTGCGCCATGGGCGTGGTGTAGGCGGTCAGGCTGACAAGCGGTGTGCCACCCTTGGCGGCGCGGATATCATCGGGGAGGGGGGCACGTTTTTTGGCGGTGGCGCTCATGGTCTTTCCCTTTCCTGTTGGGCGGGAATTACCAGTCGGCGAGGTGCGTTTCTAGCGCAAATGCATCTCCGGAACGGGGCGTCAGATAGGCGCGCGGCGGGCGTTGCGTTGCCCCCACCGTACGGTGGTTTTCGCGATTTGCGGCGAATCTTGGGTTAACGCCTTATTTTGCTGGGAAATGCCCGGTCGGCATTGCGTCGGATTTGCGTCGGCAAAACGTCGGACCCCAGTTCGGCATTATGGGGGATTAAGCGGGCGTGCGGTGGGGTTTGTTAAGGGGCGTTAAGGATTGGGACATGATGGGTGAATCACCCATCCTACGGTCATTTGCAGGGGACTTGATTTGCCCCAACGTTAGGTCAACACTCATCCCGACAACAGGGGGACATCATGTATCATTTCAAACGCTTTGCCGCTTCGGCTGTTATCGGTCTTTGGGCCACGACCGCGCTGGCGCAGGACAGCATTACCGTGGCCATTCAGTTGGAGCCGCCGAACCTTGACCCCACGGGCGGGGCCGCGCAGGCGATTGATAGTGTGCTTTATGCCAATGTGTTCGAAGGGCTGACCCGGTTTGATGCCGATGGCGCGATTATCCGGGGGTTGGCACAAAGCTGGGATATCTCGGATGACGGGCTGGTCTATACCTTCAACCTGGCTGCCGGGGTGACGTTTCATGACGGCACGGCGATGGATGCGGAGGATGTGAAGTTCAGCCTTGATCGCGCAAGGGCCGAGGACAGCACCAATGCGCAGAAGGGTCTGTTTGCGGGGATCGCGGATGTGAACGTAGTGGACCCGCTGACCGTACAGGTGACGCTGGACCAACCGAACGGGAATTTTCTGTTCAACATGGCCTGGGGGGATGCGGTGATTGTGGCGCCCGAAAGCATTGAGAACATCGCAAGCAATCCGATTGGCACGGGTCCCTTCACATTCACCGATTGGGTGCAGGGCGACCGGATCGAACTGATGCGCAATGCCGATTACTGGGGTCCCGCCCCGGCGCTGGAAAGCGCGACGTTCCGGTTTATCAGCGATCCGACCGCTGCTTTTGCTGCCGTGATGGCCGAGGATGTGGATGCGTTCATCGGCTTCCCCGCGCCAGAGAACCTGCCGCAGTTCGAGGCTGATCCAAGGTTCCAAGTCTTGGTGGGTAATACCGAGGGCGAGACGATCCTGTCCACCAACAACAAGATGCCGCCGTTTGACAATGTGCTGGTCCGGCAGGCCGTGGCCCATGCCATTGACCGGCAGGCGATCATTGACGGCGCGATGTTTGGCCTTGGTACGCCGATTGGCACCCATTTCGCGCCACATCATCCCGATTATGTCGATCTGCTGGCCAATTCGCCGCATGATCCCGACCGCGCGCGGGCATTGCTGGCCGAGGCGGGGTTTGCGGATGGCTTTACCACCACGCTGAAGCTGCCGCCGCCGTCCTATGCCCGGCGCGGGGGCGAGATTATCGCCGCTCAGCTGCGCGAGGTGGGGATCGAGACCGAGATCACGAACCTCGAATGGGCGCAGTGGATCGAGGAGGTGTTCACAAACAAGGATTTCGGGCTGAGCATTGTCAGCCATACCGAACCGATGGATATCGGCATCTATGCCAATCCGGACTATTATTTCCAGTATGACAACCCGGATTTTCAGGCGCTGATGGAAGAGCTGAACGCGACCACCGATCCGGCGGGGCGGAGTGCGTTGCTGGCCCGGGCGCAGACGATCATTTCGGAGGATTACGTGAACGGCTATCTGTTCGAACTTGCGGTGGCGACAGTGGCCAAGGCGGGTGTGCAGGGCCTGTGGGTGAACCAGCCGACGGCGGCGGTTGATCTGACCGGGGTGTCGTGGTCTGAGTAGAGCGCCCGCCCGGCGGCAACGCCGGGCAGCCCCCGACCGCCCCCCAGGGCGGGGGCTTCACCCCCACCCGCGGTCGGGGCCCGCCCTCAGTACATTGAACATATGATCCGCTATGCCCTTGGCCGTCTGACATCGCTTGTTATCAGCCTTTTTGTGGCGTCTTTGGTGATCTTTGCGGTGATCGAGGTGATCCCGGGCGATCCCGCCGCCTTCATGCTGGGGGTGAATGCGAGGCCCGATACGATTGCGGCCTTGCGGGCGGAAATGGGCCTCGATCAGTCGGTGGTCACCCGGTATTTCGACTGGGTGACGGGGCTGTTGCAGGGGGATTTCGGGCAAAGCTGGACCTATAAGACACCGGTTGCCGACCTGATCGCGGATCGCATCTGGGTGTCGCTGCCGCTGGCGATTTATGCGCTAATCCTGTCGACCCTTATTGCCTTTCCCGCCGGTATTTATGCCGCCAGCAGGCGCGGCGGACCCGGTGACATCACGATCATGGGGGCGACCCAACTGGGTGTCGCCATCCCGAATTTCTGGTTCGCGATGATCCTTGTGCTGATCTTTGCGATCAATCTGCGCTGGTTCAGCGCAGGGGGCTTTCCGGGGTGGGGTGATCCGTTGCAGGCGATCAAGGCGCTGACGCTGCCTGCCATCGCGCTGGCCTTGCCGCAGGCGGCGATCCTGGCGCGCGTCATGCGATCGTCCCTGCTGGACATGCTGGGTGAGGATTTCATCCGCACTGCCCGCGCCAAAGGGCTGACCCGCAGGCAGGCCCTGTGGCGTCATGCCGTGCGCAACGCGCTGATCCCCGTGCTGACGATCATAGGGCTGCAGTTTTCGTTCCTGCTGGCCGGTGGCATCATCATTGAGCAGGTGTTTTTCCTGCCCGGTCTGGGCCGGCTGATTTTCCAATCCATCAGCGCCCGCGACCTGATCGTGGTGGAAAGCGTGGTGATGCTGTTGGTGTTCACCGTCATCGTCGTCAATTTCGCGGTCGATCTGGCCTATGCCGCTGTTGACCCTCGACTGAGGGCGCGGGCATGAGCCGTAACCTGATCATCGGTATCTCGCTGACGGTGATTTTTCTGGCGCTCGCGGCGGTGTCATTTCTGTGGACGCCCTACGATATCGAGGCGCTGGATATTCCGAACAAGCTGCAAGGCCCGGGTGGGGCAAACCTGTTGGGGACCGATCATTTCGGTCGCGATATTCTGTCGATGATCATGATGGGCGCGCGCACGTCGATTGCGGTGGCGCTGGTTGCTGTCGGCATCGGGATGGCGATTGGTATTCCGCTGGGGTTGCTGGCCGCTGCAAGGCGCGGGTCGTTGCTGGATGAGCTGATCATGCGCGGCAATGATCTGGTGTTCGCGTTTCCATCGCTGGTGATTGCGATCCTGATCACGGCTGTCTTCGGGGCGTCGGCGGTGAATGCGATTATCGCCATCGGCATTTTCAACATTCCGGTTTTTGCCCGGCTGACGCGGGGGGCCGCCCTGCCGTTATGGGAGCGGGATTTCATTCTGGCCGCCCGTGTTTGCGGCAAATCGGCGGCGCGTATTTCGGTCGAACATATCCTGCCCAACATCACCAATCTGATGATCGTGCAGGGGACGATCCAGTTTTCGCTGGGGATACTGGCCGAGGCGGCACTGTCCTATATCGGCCTCGGCGCGCAGCCGCCGACAGCAAGCTGGGGCCGGATGCTGGCGGATGCGCAGACGCTGGTCAGCATCGCTCCGCACACCGCGCTGGTGCCGGGTTTCGCGATCCTCTTGATGGTGTTGGGGCTGAACCTGCTGGGGGACGGGTTGCGCGACTGGCTGGACCCGCGGATCAGGGTGGCGCGGGTATGAGCATTCTGGCGATCAACGGCCTGTCCCTGCGGATTGGTCAGACCGAGATTTTGCAGGATGTGAGCCTGTCGATGCAGCATGGCGAGATTGTCGCGATCACGGGCGAGAGCGGATCGGGCAAATCCATGACGGCGCTGTCGGTCATGGGGTTGTTGCCGCGCGGGGCGGTGGCGCAGGGGCAAATCCTGCTTGATGGTGTGGACATCCTGCAAACTCCGGAATCGGATCTGTGCCAGATGCGTGGCAATGCAATGGGCATGGTGTTTCAGGAGCCGATGACGGCGCTGAACCCGGTGCAGACGATTGGCGCGCAGGTCGCGGAGACGATCCTGATTCACGAAAAGACAACGAAGGCCGAAGCGCATCAGCGCGCTGCCGCGATGCTGGAGCGGGTCGGGCTGAAGGTCGCCCCGACGCGGTATCCCCATGAGTTGTCAGGCGGGCAACGCCAGCGCGTCGTGATCGCGATGGCGATCGCGCTGCGGCCGAAGCTGCTGATCGCGGATGAACCGACAACGGCGCTGGATGTGACCACGCAAGCGCGCATCCTGGACCTGTTGCAGGACCTCGTACGGGAATTCGATATGGGGCTGTTGCTGATCACTCATGATCTGGCTGTGGTGGCCGATGTGGCCGATCATATTGTTGTCATGCAGAAGGGGCGCGTGGTCGAGGCCGCGCCGACGGCGCAGTTGCTGGCCAATATGCAGCATCCCTATACGCGGGCCTTGTTTGAGGCGTCGGGCCATGCTGTCCAACTGCCGGAACGCGGGGGTGTCGGGCAGCTTTTGTCGGTGCGCAATGTGGTGCGTGATTATCCAGCGCGCCGGAAAGCCCTGTTGGGGCCGCGCCCGGTGGTCAGGGCGCTGGACGATGTCAGTTTTCAGATGGACCATGGCGAGCGCGTCGGGCTGGTGGGCGAAAGCGGGTGTGGCAAATCCACCCTGACCCGCGCCATTCTGGGGCTTGAGGAGGTGCAGGGCGGGGAAATCCGGCTGGATGGCGAACCGGTCTTTACCCATCATCGCCCGAACCTTGCGGTGCGGCGGCGGATGCAGGTGGTGTTTCAGGACCCCTACAGCAGCTTTAATCCGCGCCACCGGGTTGACCGGCTGATCACCGAGCCGTTTCACCTGCTGGATGATCCGCCCCAAGGCAAGGCGCGCGCGGCGGCGATTGGAAAGGCGCTTGGCGATGTCGGGTTGTCGTCGGGCGATGCGGGCAAGTATATCCACGAATTTTCCGGGGGTCAGCGACAGCGTATCGCAATTGCCCGCGCCCTGATTATTGAGCCGGAACTGATCATCTTTGATGAGGCCGTGTCAGCATTGGATGTCTCTGTCCGGGCCCAAGTGCTGGACCTGATTGCCGATCTTTGCCGCAAGCGCCCGCTGGCGTATCTGTTTATCAGCCATGATTTGTCTGTCGTGCGCACCGTCACGGACCGGGTCATGGTGATGCAGGCGGGCAAGATCGTGGAACAGGGTGAGACGGAACAGGTGTTCACCAATCCCCAGCACCCCTACACGAAGACCCTGATTGCCGCTGCACCGAAACTGCCGGAGTTGTCCCATGCCGTTGAAACCGTTTGATATTCCCGAGGCCGCGCATCTGATCGAGGGGGCTTGGTTGAGGGGCGATACCCCGATCCAAGTCACGAACCCGTCTGATGGTGAATTGCTCACCACCATCGCGCGCGGCACCGCTGATGACGTTGATGCGGCTGTTGCGGCGGCGCAAGAGGCCCGCGATGGGGATTGGGGCCAGATGACCGCGTTGGAGCGTGGCCGCATCCTGACCCGGCTAGGTATTCTGGTGCTGAACCATCGCGAGGCGCTGGCGAAGCTGGAAGCGATGGATGTGGGCAAGCCGCTGGCGCAAGCGCGGGCGGATGTGGTGGCGCTGGCTCGATATATGGAGTTCTACGGCGGTGCGGCGGACAAGATCACAGGCGAGACGATCCCGTATCTGGACGGCTATACCGTCTATACGCTGCGTGAGCCACATGGGGTGACGGGCCATATCATCCCCTGGAATTATCCGATGCAGATCATTGGCCGGTCCGTCGGTGCCGCGCTGGCGATGGGCAATGCCTGCGTGCTGAAACCGGCGGAAGATGCGTGTCTGACGGCACTGGCCTTTGCCGCGCTGGCAATGCAGGCGGGGCTGCCTGCCGGTGCGTTGAACGTGGTGACCGGGCTGGGGGCCGAGGCCGGGGCCGCGCTGGCCGCGCATCCCGGGGTGCAGCATATGTCGTTTACAGGGTCGGTCCGCACGGGGGAGGCGATACAGGCGGCGGCGGCGCGCAATGTGATCCCGGTGACGCTGGAATTGGGCGGTAAGTCCCCGCAGCTGGTGTTTGACGATGCCGATCTGGACCGCGCGCTGCCGTTTCTGGTGAACGCGGGCATCCAGAATGCGGGGCAGACCTGTTCGGCGTCGAGCCGGATACTGGTGCAGCGTGGTGTGTATGATCAGGTGCGGGATCGGATGGCCGGCGCTTATCGCGATCTGAAGGTTGGCCCGGCGATGGAGGATCTCAATGTCGGCCCGCTGATCTCGGCTCGGCAAAAGGAGATTGTGGAGGGATTTCTGGCGCGGGGCGCTGACCTGACCATTGCCGCGGAAGGACAGATCGTGACGGATGCACCGGGCCATTACGTGCCTCCCACCCTGTTTGCAGATGTCCCGCCGGACCATGTGCTGGCGCGCGATGAAATCTTTGGCCCGGTGCAGGTCATCATTCCGTTCGAGGATGAGGCAGAGGCGCTGGGTATTGCGAATGGCACAGATTACGGGCTGGTTGCGTCCATCTGGACCCATGATGGGGGTCGGCAGATGCGGTTGGCGAAGGCGCTGCGGTCGGGGCAGGTGTTCATCAATAATTACGGGGCCGGAGGTGGTGTGGAACTGCCTTTTGGCGGCGTCGGCAAATCGGGGCATGGGCGCGAAAAGGGGTTTGAGGCGCTTTACGGGTTTTCGACCCTGAAGACCGTGGCGGCCTGGCATGGGTGAGCCGCGTTGAAATGGGTTTTGTTTCCCCTCCTGATCGTCATCGCTTGTCTGGCGGCGGGGCTTTATGGGGCGCTGCATAATCAGATCAGCTATGCGGTTGCGCCGGAATATTTTCACGTGCTGAAATTCCCGCAATTCGGCATCCCTGCGGATTTGCACAACCGGCTAGGTGCAGCCGTGGTCGGCGCGGCAGCCAGTTGGTGGATGGGCTTGGTGATCGGGGTGCCGGTGATGGCGCTTGGGCTGCGCATTCAGGGCAATGCCCGGTACTTTCGGACCGGGATGCGCGCAATCGGGCTGGTCATCGGGATCTCGGCCATTTGCGCGATCACAACGCTTGGCCTGCTGACCCTGATCGCAACTCCGGAGCTTGCCGCACAATTCAATCTGCCGCCCGGTGTGATCGACCGGGTTGCGTTCCTGCGGGCGGGGGCGATGCATGAGGGCAGCTATGCCGGTGGTCTGCTGGGCCTTTTGGTGGCGTTGTTCTACACTTACCGGGTCGGACGGAAAGCGGGGACGGGACAATGAGGTTGAACGGAAAAACGGCCATCGTCACAGGGGGCGGCTCAGGCTTTGGCGCGGGCATCGCCCGCAAATTCGCTGCCGAAGGAGCGCAGGTGATTATCGCCGATATCAACGCCGATGGCGCGCAGCATGTGGCGGATGAAATCGGCGGGCGCGCCCTGACCTGCGATGTGTCCGACGGGGCCTCGGTCAACTATCTGGCAAAGACGGTGCTGGGTTCCGGGCCGCTGGATATTCTGGTGAATAACGCTGGTGTCACGCATCTGCCCAGCCCGATGGAGGATGTCAGTGAGGCGGATTTTGACCGGGTTTTCAACGTGAACATGAAATCGGTCTACCATATGGCGCGCGCCTTTGTGCCCCATTTCAAGGAACGCGAAACCGGGGCGATCCTGAATATCGCGTCCACCGCCGGAGTGTCGCCGCGGCCCCGGCTGAACTGGTACAATGCCTCCAAGGGATGGATGATCACGGCGACCAAGGCGATGGCGGTGGAACTGGCCCCGCATGGCGTGCGGGTGAACGCGCTGAACCCGGTAGCGGGGGAGACGCCATTGCTTGCGTCCTTCATGGGCGAGGACACGCCCGTGATGCGGGCGAAGTTTCTCGCAACCATCCCGCTGGGTCGATTTTCGACGCCCGAGGATATGGGGAACGCCGCCTGTTTTCTGTGCTCGGACGAGGCCAGCATGATCACCGGCGTGGCGATGGAGGTGGACGGTGGGCGCTGTATCTAAAGGACCGCGAAACCTGATCACCGATGTGGCCGGGCTGCGCGTCGGCAATGCGCAGGACGATGGGTTGAAATCCGGCAGCACGGTGCTGGTGGGGGACAAGCCGTTTGTGGCCAGCGTGCATGTGATGGGCGGCGCGCCGGGCACGCGCGAGACCGATTTGCTGGCCCCGGACAAGACCGTGGCGGCGGTGGATGCGCTGGTGCTGTCAGGCGGTTCGGCCTTTGGACTGGATGCCTGTTCCGGTGTGATGGATGGGTTGCGCGCAATGGGGCGCGGCTATGCCGTCGGGGCGATGCATATCCCCATTGTGCCAGGTGCCATTATCTTTGATCTGATCAATGGGGGTGACAAGGATTGGGATGAGAACCCCTATCGGGCCTTGGGTCGTGCCGCATTGGACGCGGCGGAAGATACATTTGCCTTGGGCTCTGTCGGGGTAGGCACCGGGGCCATGGCTGCGATGCAGAAGGGCGGATTGGGGTCAGCCTCGATGGTTTTGGCGGACGGCACAACGGTCGGCGCGCTGGTGGCCGTGAATTCATTGGGCAGCGTGACAACGCCCGGCGACCGGCATTTCTGGGCGGCCCCGTTCGAGATGGAGGGCGAATTCGGCGGCATGGGCCCCGACACGGCCGCAGGGCTGGTCACACCCCAATCCAGCCGCAAGGAAAAGGCGATGTTCATGCACGCGACGGGGCAGTTTGCCAATACGACAATCGCGATTGTCGCCACCGATGCCCCGTTGAGCAAATCACAGTGCCACCGCATGGCGGTGGCGGCCCATGACGGGCTTGCGCGGGCGATTGTCCCGGCGCACACGCCGCTGGACGGGGATCTTGTGTTTGCCGCATCAACAGGAACAGGCGACATTGTTGACCACCAGGCCATGCGAGATATCGGGGCCGCTGCGGCGATCTGCCTGAGCCGGGCGATCTGCCGGGGGGTGTATGAGGCGACTGCCGCGGATGGGGATATCATCCCGACCTACCGCGAGATGCTATGACACGTTGCCAAGCGTTGCCCAGGCAGAGGCGCGGATTAGACCCCGCATGCTTTCATGTAATCTCTCTATTAGCGAATATCGTCATCACAGCGCTGGTATTTTGACACCGCGTTGAAGGTAAAACAGCGCCGGGCGCTGTCCTTGTATGAGTTTCGGGATCAAACCCGGGACACGGTCACGCTTCGATAAACACCCGACGCATGATCACTCGGTCGAGTCTTTTCCGCGCATGCGGGCACGGCGCAGGTCCCGGATATCCTTTGTGGTGAGACCGCTCTGTTCCCCTTGATGGCCGGGCTTGCCTTGCGGCACCTGCGCGTAACGTTCCCATGTCAGCACGGCGGTCGCGAAATACCAGCTGGATGCCCAGGCCATGATGAGCGTGCCGCGCAAGGCGGTGAACGGGGCAAAGTCCGTGTCCCATGGCAGGCTCTCACCTTCGACAATGGCCCAGATCATGGTGACGATCAGGCCAAAGCCCGTCCAGACTTCGCCAAAGATCGAGAAGATATGACCGCTGAACAGCCAAACCGCCATGACGATCATCAGCCCGATCACGCCTTGGCCAAACCCCGCAAATGCCTTGTAATTCCAGCCGCCCAGGCCTGTCGATGCAGCGGCAGCCGTCAGGGGGACAGCAAAGGCGGCGGTGGCGAATGCAAGCGGCGCAAGGACCGCTAGGAGCGCCGCGCTCCAATAGGGTGACGCGCCGAATAGCCCGGCAAACAGACCAACCGGATCAATCGTCAGCCCCGCCTGCTGTACCAGCCAGAATACTGCCGACATGAAGAGATTAAGGATGATCCCGACACCGAGGAAAATAACGCTGAAGTATAGGCACACCGTCAACAGCGTTCCGCCGTCGATGCCTTGGGTATAGCCGCGGGCCGCGAGGGCACAGCGCAGACCCATCACCGTCAACCAGACGCTGATCATCCCAGGCACAAGCCAACCGATAAAAGGGATTATGCTGGCGAAATGGAAGATGATCGAACCGATCGCCAGGAACGGCATCAGCATCAGATAGCGCCAGAAAGTGGAAAATGAGAGTGGAAGCGATTGTATAAAAATGGGCATGGTAATTAGGTAAGTACTACTGCCTTTTTTTCAAAAGGCGGGGCCCTAAGTCATTGAAAACACCAGCTGCGCAAAAGACAGGCGGGCGCCGCCTATCGCGGCGCCCGCCCAAACCGTCGTTGGTCCGTTTAGTTCAGCGCCTGATCGGTGATCATGCTGGTCCACGCCCCTTCGGGCTGGGCCGTGATCACAGGATCGGACCCACCGGCCAGCAATGTGTCGACGGTCCGCTGGAAATCCGCCGGATCAAGCGACCCGTTGGACCCCGCCGTCAGCTTGGCAATCTCGCCCATCATGCGGATCTGCGCGGCCTCTGACTGCGCCCCGGTTTCATCATTGTCGAGCACGATACCTGCGGCCTCTTCGGGGTTCTCCTCGGCCCATTTCCAGCCTTTCATCGATGCGCGCACAAAGCGGACCATCTTGTCCACGAACACGGGATCTTCGAGGTTCTCCTCAAGCACATAAATCCCGTCCTCAAGGGTGGCTACGCCCTGATCCTCGTATTTGAAGGTGATCAGTTCATCCTCGGACACGCCCGCATCCAACACCTGACCATACTCATTATAGGTCATGGTCGAAATGCAGTCAGCCTGGCGCTGGAGCAGCGGATCGACGTTGAAGCCTTGCTTAAGCACGGTCACGCCATCCTCGCCACCATCGGTCGGGATGCCGACCTGGCTCATCCAACTCAGGAACGGGTATTCATTGCCAAAGAACCAGACGCCGATGGTCTTGCCCCGAAAATCCTCGACCGTTTCGATACCCGTGTCCTTCCAGCAGGTCAGCATCAGGCCCGATGTCTTGAATGGCTGCGCGATATTGACCACGGGCAGCCCCTTTTCACGGGCGGCAAGCGCGGAGGGCATCCAGTTCAGCATCACATCGGCACCGCCACCGGCCAACACCTGTGGCGGGGCGATGTCGGGACCACCGGACAGGATGGTCACGTTCAGCCCTTCCTCTTCGTAAAACCCCTGATCCTGGGCCACGTAATAGCCCGCGAACTGGGATTGGGTCACCCATTGCAGTTGCAGCGTCACGTCATTGGCGTGCCCGTCCGCATGGGCTGTCCCGCCCAGACCTGCGGCAAGTGCTGCGGCAATCAGTAGTCTTTTCATATTGACCTCCAAGTCAGTTATGCGCCCACTTTACGGGGCTTGGTTATTTCCTTTGCGACGGGTGCCAGAATGTCACCCGGCTTTCGATCCATGCCATGACCCCATAGAACGCGCTTCCGGCGATCGCCGCCACCACAATTTCAGCCCAGACCAGATCTAACGCAAGCTGACCGACCGAGGTCGATATCCGAAAGCCCATACCGACCGTGGGTGAGCCAAAGAATTCAGCAACAATGGCCCCGATCAGGGCAAGCGTGGTCGCGATCTTCAGCCCGTTGAAGATGAAGGGCATGGCTGCGGGCAGGCGCAGCTTGACCAGGGTCGGCCAGTATCCGGCCCCATAGGTGCGCATCAGGTCGCGCTGCATCGCCGATGTGTCGCGCAGGCCGGCGATAATGTTCACGAAGATGGGGAAGAATACCATGACGCCAACAACGGCGGCCTTCGATTCCCAGTCGCTGCCCAGCCACTTTACGAAAATCGGGGCCGTGCCTACAATCGGCAGGGCGGCCATGAAGCTGCCGACCGGCAAAACACCCCTGATCCAGAATTCCGACCTGTCCGCCAGAATGGCGATAACAAGCGCCGCAAGCGCGCCAAGGACATAGCCGGTCATCGCGCCCTTGATCACGGTCTGCTCGAAATCGGCCCAGAGCAGCGGCAGTTCCTGCGTGAACCGTTCTGCAATGGCGGTGGGTGGGGGCAGGATCACCGGGCTGACCTCGAGCAGCCGCACCAGCATTTCCCACATGATCAGGATCGTCAGGCCGAAAATGGCGGGGACAAGCAGTTTGACCAAACGGGTCTGGGCCGCGGCAGAGTTGGCCAGACGACTGTTGATGAACCAGCCAGCGCCCCAGACGGCCAGCGCCCCGATGATCGCCGTGCCGGTCATGTTGCCTGCATCCCCATGCGGCGCAGGGTCATGCGTTCAATCGCACTGAAGAGGCCCACAAGTGCAGCCGCCGTGATTGCGGCCGCAAAAAGCGCCGCCCAAGTCACCAGCGGCTGCCCATATTGATCCCCCACCAGCATTCGGGCACCAAACCCGGCCCGCGCACCGGTGGGCAGTTCAGCCACAATGGCGCCCACCAATGACGCCGATATCCCGATCTTGAGCGAGGCGAAGAGATACGGCACGGAGGCCGGCAGGCGCAGTTTCCAGAACCCCTGGGCGGGGCTGGCATTGTATGTCCGCAGCAGATCCATCTGCATCGCATCGGGGCTGCGCAACCCTTTGACCATGCCGACAACCACGGGAAAGAAGCTCAAATAGGCGCTGATCACCGATTTCGGGAACAAGCCCTGAATGCCAATCGCCCCCAGCATCACGATGATCATCGGGGCGAGCGCCAGAATGGGAATAGTCTGGCTGGCAATCGCCCAAGGCATGACGCTCATGTCCATGGCCTTGTTATAGACAATCCCGACCGCCAGCAGGATGCCCAGCGTCGTGCCAATGGCGAAACCCAGCAGCGTGGCGGACAGCGTCACCCAGCCGTGATAAACTAGCGACCGGCGCGACGTGATTTTCTTGGCAAAGATCGTGTCCCACATTTCCGCCCCGACCTGATGCGGCGACGGCAGGCGCGGGCGCTCCAGATTATATGTCTGCCCGATCAGCGCCGGGTTTTTCAGGGTCAGCCCAAGCCCGGAATAGGCCTGTCGTTCCGCCGGGGTTTCCGGCGACACAACCAACCCGTCCCGTTGCGCCTGATCAGCGGTCAGATGCATGTTCATTGGCACCACGGCAACGACCCAAACCAGCAGGATCGCACCAATAACGGTCAGGATCGGCAGCAATGATTTCACGCAGGACCCCCGGCTTCTTCCGAGCGCAAATATCCCCGCCGGAGGCAAACCCTAGTCATCCACATGCCCTGCCCGCAGACCATCACGCACCCGATGCGCGATCTCGATAAACTCCGGCGTGTCCCGAATGTCCAAAGGTCGCTCTTTCGGCAGCGGGCTGTCGATCACGTCGGTGATCCGGCCCGGACGCGGGGACATCACGACGATCTTAGTAGACAGATACACCGCCTCGGGGATCGAATGAGTGACGAAACCAATCGTCTTTTCCGTCCGCGCCCAAAGCTGGAGCAGTTGTTCATTCAGATGGTCCCGCACGATCTCGTCCAGAGCGCCAAAGGGTTCGTCCATCAGCAGGATATCCGCGTCAAAAGCCAGCGCGCGGGCAATAGAGGCGCGTTGCTGCATGCCCCCCGATAACTGCCAAGGAAACTTCTTCTCAAACCCCGCCAGATCGACCAATTCCATCACACGCTTCACCCGGTCCGCCTGCTCGGACTTGGAAAACCCCATGATCTCCAACGGCAGTTTTATATTCCCGCCAATCGTGCGCCACGGATATAGCCCCGCCGCCTGAAACACATAGCCATACGCCCGCGCCCGCCGCGCCTCGTCCGGGGTCATGCCGTTGACGGTGATCTCGCCCCCGGTGGGGGCTTCGAGCCCCGCGATGCACCGAAGGAAAGTAGTCTTGCCGCAGCCAGAAGGGCCGATAAAGCTGACGAAATCGCCCCTGTTGATCGTTAGGTTCACATCCTTGAGGGCATGAACCGGGCCATCGTTGGTCTGGAAGGTGAGATTGAGAGCACGCGCGGCAATCACTTGACTACCATGTGCTGCGTCGGGTGTCTCTGCACCAAGTGATTGTACGGCAAGTTCAGCAACAGTTGGCATAGGCAATCAAATCCTCGGAAGTTGCAAAACGGGTAGGGGCAGACATGGTTTCATCATATTGATGGGAACACGGGCAGCATTTTCCAACGGCGCCATGCAAGTAATGCCAGAATGACCGCGCCACTTGGCGCGGCGACAAACCCGTACACATAGCTTGCAAAGCCACCTTGCCCGTCGCATGCGTGTCTCACATACAGCTCACCAGAAAGCTCACCTGTCAGCGGAACTACAGTGGGCACTGCCGCGCAGTCGATCAGCGTCATCGCGGCAGAATAAACGAGGTAAGCCCCCCCGAGCATCACCAAGGCCAAGCCAATCTTTGGGTAACCCAGTCGCGCTGTAAGATGGGCAATCCCCAATACCAATCCGACAAATACCAATATGACGGCGGCAAGGATTATAATTATCCCAAGTGGTCCCAATCCGTCACACCCCCGTCGCCGGAATACCCGTCCGTTCCACGGGCCGCGGCGCGGTCAGTTCTTTCCACGTGCTCAGCGCCTTGTTGGTCGGCGTATTCGCCTCGCGTTTCACGAACTCGCCGTGGCCTTCCTCTGTGCGCACTTCACCGTCATGAATGGCCACATGGCCGCGCGTCAGGGTGAACCGGGGCAGGCCTGTTACCTCTTTGCCTTCGAACACGTTGTAGTCGATGGCGGATTGCTGGGTGGATGCACTGATCGTCTTGGACTTCTTGGGATCAAGCACGACGATATCGGCATCTGCCCCGACCAGAATGGCCCCCTTTTTGGGATAGCAGTTCAGTACCTTCGCGATATTGGTCGAGGTCACGGCGACGAATTCGTTCATCGTCAGCCGCCCCGTGGCCACCCCATGGGTCCAGAGCATCGGCATCCGATCCTCAAGCCCCCCTGTCCCGTTCGGGATCTTGGTGAAATCACCCACGCCAAACCGTTTCTGCTCGGTCGTAAAGGCGCAGTGGTCCGTCGCCACAACCGACAATGACCCGGCCTGCAACCCGGCCCAAAGGCTATCCTGATGCTGCTTGTTCCGGAACGGCGGCGACATGACGCGGCGGGCGGCGTGGTCCCAGTCTTTGTTGAAATACTCGCTCTCATCCAGCGTCAGATGCTGGATCAGCGGCTCACCCCAGACGCGCTTGCCTTGCTGACGGGCGCGCCGGATCGCCTCATGCGCCTCTTCACAGGACACATGCACGATATAAAGCGGCACGCCGGTCATGTCGGCGATCATGATGGCGCGGTTGGCCGCCTCGCCCTCGACCTGGGGCGGGCGGGAATAGGCGTGGGCCTCTGGGCCGGTATTACCCTCGGCCAGTAGCTTGGCAGAGAGTTCGGCCACCACATCGCCGTTTTCCGCATGGACCAGCGCAATCCCCCCAAGCGAGGCAAGGCGCGAAAAGGACGCATACATCTCGTCATCGTTCACCATCAGCGCGCCTTTATAGGCCATAAAATGCTTGAAGGTGTTGATGCCGCGATCCTTGATCACGCTTTCCATTTCATTGAACACCTGCTCACCCCACCAGGTGACGGCCATGTGGAAGGAATAATCGCAATTGGCGCGGCCCGATTTGTTGTCCCACATCTGCAGGGCGTCATGCAGGCCCTGGCCGGGACTGGGCAGGGCGAAATCGACGACCATCGTGGTGCCGCCGGACAAGGCTGCGCGGGTCCCACTTTCAAAATCATCACTGGAATAGGTGCCCATGAAAGGCATTTCCAGATGGGTATGCGGGTCGATCCCACCGGGCATGACATAACAGCCGGTCGCGTCGAGCTGTTCGTCGCCTTTCAGGTCCGGGCCGATTTCAATGATCTTGCCGCCATCGATCAGGACGTCGGCCTTGTAGGTCAGATCATGCGTGACGATAGTGCCGTTTTTGATGACTTTGGTCATTTCATCAGTCTCCCAATTCCTTAGCAATTTGGCTGGCAGCTTCCGCTATTGGTTGGCAAGTCGCTGCATCACCTTCCCACACCGCATTGGCTTCCCATGCAGTTCCCCTCAGAGCATAGCTTTCGCGATAGTTCTCCAAATAGAAATCCGCGATTTGGCGTGTATCCAAGTTCACTGTTTCAGCTATATGCTCAACTCCGTCCGCGCTATCTGCCGACCTTACGAGCGTTGCAATTAGCAGCAAGTCTTCAAGAGACTTCTTCGAACTTTCAAATACTTCTTCGCTAATTGCCTGACCTGCCCACTCCACATTTGCAAGGTAGAATGCTGCACATCTAACGTACTGATACGACTGTTCCGGTTGGTCCGCCAGTATGGTTGCGAGGGGCACCATGTCAGAGTCCGCCGCACCGACTGAGGCGGTCAAGCATAACAAACCGGCAATCTGTGCCCTCACCCCACAATCTCCGCCGTCTCGACCACCGCGTGGAACAGCACATCTGTCCCCGCCCGCGCCCATTCGGGGCTGATTTCTTCCGCCTCGTTGTGGCTCAGGCCGTCGACACAAGGACACATGACCATAGATGTTGGATACAGGTCGTTGATCCAGCAGGCGTCATGCCCAGCGCCCGAGACGATATCCATGTGGCTGTAGCCCAACCGCTCTGCCGCGTTGCGCACGGCCGCCACACAGCCTTCATCAAAGGCGGGCGGATCGAATTGGCCGACGATTTCAGCCTCAAACGTCACGCCAATATCCTCACACAGCTTCGGCGCCCGCTCCATCAGTTCGGCCACCATCGCGTTCAGCTTGTCCAACAGATGCGTGCGCATATCGACGGTGAAGACCACCTTGCCGGGGATGATGTTGCGGCTGTTGGGGTAGACGTCGATATGGCCGATGGCGCCCACCGCATTCGGCTGGTTCTTCATCGCAATTTCGTGGACCAGTTCGGTGATCAGGGCGAGGCCGCGCCCCGCGTTCTTGCGCATATGCATGGGGGTTGATCCGGTGTGGCTTTCCTTGCCTGTCACCGTGCATTCGATCCAGCGCAGGCCCTGCCCGTGGGTGACGACGCCGATATCTTTGCCCTCGGCCTCCAGGATTGGGCCCTGTTCGATATGCAATTCGAAAAAGGCATGCATCTTACGGTCGCCGACCTTCTCGGGGCCTTTCCAGCCGATGCGCTCCAACTCATCGCCGAAGCGTTTGCCATCGGCATCAACGCGGTCATAGGCCCAGTCGAGTTCATGCTTGCCTGCAAAAACGCCCGAAGCAAGCATGGCCGGGGCATACCGCGTGCCCTCTTCATTGGTCCAGTTCGTCACCACGATGGGGTGTTTGGTCTGGATGTCCAGATCGTTCAGCGTGCGGATAATTTCCAGCCCGCCCAGCACACCCAGCACTCCGTCATACTTCCCGCCGGTGGGCTGCGTATCCAGATGCGAGCCGACATAGACGGGCAGCGCATCCGGGTCGGTCCCTTCGCGCCGGGCGAACATATTGCCGATCTCATCGACACCCATCGTACAGCCGGCATCTTCGCACCATTTCTGGAACAGATGGCGGCCTTCGCTGTCTTCGTCCGTCAGGGTCTGGCGGTTGTTGCCGCCCGCCACGCCGGGGCCAATCTTGGCCATCTCCATCAGGCTGTCCCACAGGCGTTCACCATTGATGCGCAGGTTCTCTCCGGGGGCGGCCATGGCTCTCTCCTCGTGGCTGGGGCAGTCTGGGTTTGACCAAACGGTCAAAACAACGCTAACAGAGGGGTGGCATCAGTCAAGTTCTCCGCACGACTTATAGGCAGATGCAACCAAAGAAAGCACGAACACCCCGCCGTCAGTCACGTCGCCCACATTTTGAGCAGAGATTTGCATGACCAAACCACCAACCCGTATTCAGCAGCGCAATCGGATGGCCATTCTCGATGCAGGGCTGGTGATTTTTTCGCAGTTCGGGTTCCGGGGATCGACGCTTGATCAGATTGCAGAGGCGGCGGGGCTGTCCAAACCCAACCTCCTCTATTACTTCCCGTCCAAAGAGGCGATCCACACGGCCCTGCTGGAGCGGCTGCTGGAAAACTGGCTTGATCCGCTCAAGGCGCTGGATGGCGAGGGCGACCCGGTCGAGGAGATCATGGGCTATGCCAGGCGCAAACTGGCGATGAGCCGGGATTACCCCCGCGAAAGCCGCCTGTTTGCCAATGAAATCCTGCAAGGCGCGCCGCGGATCAAGGCCATCCTGCATACCGACCTGAAGGATATGGTCGATGAAAAGGCGGTGATTATCAAAGGGTGGGCGGATGCGGGCCTGATCGCGGATGTCGATCCGCACCATCTGATCTTTTCCATCTGGGCGCTGACCCAGCACTACGCCGACTTCGATGTGCAGGTGCGGGCGGTTCTGGGTACCGATGACCCGTTTTCGGGGGCCGGTCAGTTCCTTGATCATGTCATGCGCAGTATTTTGCGGGTTTAGACCAGCGGGACAGGGACGTATCGATATGCGTCACCCATCCGCATGATCCGTCCCACGCCGGGAAAAGGGAAATGATAACCGGCGATCAGTATCTGGTCATCTGCGGCGCGCGCCAGCAGCCGTCTGCGTGTCTCAATCGCTTTCGGTTTGTCGATATCGGCCCCGACCGTCCAGTCTGGCCGCTCCAGCCCGGTGATGTAATGCACTGCCGTATCGACAAGATGCAGCAATTGCCGCCCATCGCTTTCCAGCATGATCGCATGGTGGCCATGGGTGTGACCGGGTGCTGCGATTGCTGTGATCCCGGGGGCAATTTCGGTCCCATCATCGTAGGACCGCAGGCGATGCGCCACCGGCAACAGATGCCGCCGACATTCGATGATCATCTCGCGCAAGGCCACCGGCGCCCGGTCGGGCGACTGGGTCCAGAATGCCAGTTCGATTTCCGGCAAGTGATGGTCAGCATTTGCAAAGACCTGTTCGCCTTGGGCGGTCAGCCCGCCCACATGGTCCGGGTGACCATGGGTCAGCAGCACGATATCAATATCCGACGGGGCCAGGCCCAGCGTCTGTAAAGAGCGGACCAACCGCCCGTTATCGGGTACATTGCCATGAAAGGTGATGTCGCCCATTCCCGTATCAATCAGCACCCGCACCCCTTGGGTTTCGACCAGCATCACCTGCAACGGCATTTCCGCCACGGTGGGCGACAGCCCATAGCTGGCCAAAAGGTCGCCTGCCGCCGTCTTGCCCGCATTGGCCGCAAACATGCCGACCCCCATGGAAAAACTGCCATCATCAATGATGGTGACGGTCATTGCACCCAAGGGAAACTGGCGGATCGCCCGCATCGGCATCATGCCATCGGCGTGGAGCGGGCCCGAGGGGCTGAGGCTGATCAGCCCGGCGGCCCCCAGCGCTTTCAGGATAAAACGGCGATCGGGGGCGAGGGTCATTGTGGTTTTCTTTCAGGAACGCATGCCGGGACTATGCGCCCAGCGGTCGTCACAAACCAGATCACACACGCAATCGTCAACGGAACCACCGGATGGTTCGGGCGTTACCTATCCAACAAAAGGACCGATAGCATGACCTACACATTGACCCTGCAAGACATCGCCCTGGTGACGCACGACACCTATCAGTTGACCTTCAACCGCCCCGAGGATTTTGAGTTTGAGGCAGGGCAGGCGACCGAGTTGACCCTGCAAAAAGAAGGGTGGAAGGATGAAAGCCGCCCGTTCACCATGACATCGCGGCCTAATGACAAACATCTGGAATTCGTGATCAAATCCTATCCTGATCATGACGGGGTGACCGAACAGATCCCGACGCTTGGGATGACAGATCAGGTGAAAGTTGCCGATCCTTTTGGGGCCATCACGGACCATGGGCCAGGCGTGTTTATTGCTGGTGGCGCAGGCATCACACCGTTCATTTCCATCCTGCGCAAACAACAGGAAGACGGGACATCGGGATCGCACCTGATCTTTTCCAACAAGACTGACAAGGACATCATCCTGCAGGAGCTGTGGCAGTCGATGCCAGGTGTCGAAACGACATTTGTCGTGTCCGATCAAAAGGACACGGCCCATGTCAAAGGCAGGCTGGACAAGGAGATGCTGCGGGATCTGATCGGGGATACCGGTCAGCCATTCTACATTTGTGGCCCCGGCGGGATGGTTGACGATGTGCGGAGCGCGTTGAAAGAAATGGGTGTCGCCGAAGGCCGAATTTATACCGAAGATGGCTGGTAAGGGTCCGTAAACCGTATCGCGTTTAGCGTTGCGGGATGAGACAGTTACAGCTTGGTACAACCCGCTTTGCAGGCGGAAATCCCGCTTTCTTTTATCATCTGTTCAGCGAGAAGGCTGCGCGCACCGGCGGTATCGTCAGGCGCGCTGTTCGCGATGTGGAACGTGAAGTCGGACGCGACGCGATAATTGCTGAAGTAAAAAAACGTGAGTTTCATTTACTCGAATGCGCGGGCCAGTTCGTTATCATCTGTGCTCCAGATCACCTGACCGTGCATCGTTGAACCCACAAAGTCTTCTTTACGAAGACTTTGTTCCGTGTCAGACTTTTCGTCACGAAAAGTCTGCGTCTCAATGATCACGCAGCGCGCCGATCAGCTCATCCTTGTTCATGTCTGACCGGCCCTCGATATCGAGCTCCTGCGCGCGCTTGTAAAGCTCATCGCGGGTCCATTCTTCATACGGTTTTGCCTTGCCACCTTTTTCGGATGGTGACTGATCATCGCTCGCCTTTGCATTGGCGATGCGCGCCGCTTTCTCCTTCGACGCACCATCTTCGCGCAGCGCCTCGTAGGTCTCATCATCCTTGATCGACGGGCCGTGGTCTTTGGTCATATTGGAACTCCTTTCCATTGCACAACAAAGGAAAGGGCTCCGTGGTTCCCGTCTATTCCGCTGCAACAGCACCCGGGTTGTTGGGGTGCGTTGTCCAGTTGGCGTATTCCTTCTGGACCACCTTGCCGGTGCGCGGATCAACTTCACCGGGCTTCATCGGCTCCATTGTGATGCAGTTTTCGACAGGGCAAACATCGACACAAAGATTACAGGCGACGCATTCTTCATCAATCACCGTAAATGTGCGATCCTCGGACATGGCGATCGCCTGATGGCTGGTGTCTTCGCAGGCCGCGTAGCAGCGTCCGCATTTGATGCAATCATCCTGGCTGATCTTCGCCTTGGCCACATAGTTGAGGTTGAGATACTGCCAGTCGGTGACGTTTGGTACGGCACGACCCACAACCTCTTCAACACTGGTATAGCCCTTTTCGTCCATCCACTGTGACAAACCGCTAATCATTTCCTGCACAACCTTGAAACCATAGGTCATCGCCGCGGTGCAGACCTGCACATTCCCGCAGCCCAAGCTGATGAACTCCGCCGCGTCGCGCCATGTGGTAATCCCACCAATCCCACTGATCGGCATGCCGCGGGTTTCCTCGTGCCGCGCGATTTCCGACACCATCGACATCGCAATCGGTTTAACCGCCGGGCCGCAATAGCCGCCATGGCTGCCTTTGCCGTCAATCGACGGTTCGGGCGACATGGTGTCGAGATTTACAGAAGTAATCGAGTTGATCGTGTTGATCAGGCTGACCGCATCCGCCCCACCGCGTTTGGCCGCTGCGGCCGGTTTGCGGATATCGGTGATGTTGGGGGTCAGTTTCACGATCACCGGCTTGTCGTAATATTGCTTGCACCAGCGGGTGACCATTTCGATGTATTCGGGGACCTGCCCCACGGCGCTGCCCATGCCCCGTTCAGACATGCCGTGCGGGCAGCCGAAGTTCAGCTCGATACCATCAGCACCCGTCTCAGTCACGCGGGGCAGGATATCTTTCCACGCCTGTTCCTCGCACGGGACCATGATGCTGACGATCATGGCGCGGTCGGGGTAGTCGGCCTTGACCCGTGCGATTTCTTCCAGATTGACCTCAAGCGGGCGGTCCGTGATCAACTCGATGTTGTTGAGACCCAGCAAACGCCGGTCTGCACCATAGATCGCGCCGTATCGCGGGCCATTGACGTTAACAACAGGCGGCCCTTCTGATCCCAGGGTTTTCCAGACGACACCGCCCCACCCGGCCTCGAACGCGCGGCGCACGTTGTATTCCTTGTCCGTTGGCGGGGCAGAGGCCAGCCAGAACGGGTTGGGGGATTTGATCCCCAGAAAATCAGTGGTGAGATCGGCCATCACGTGTTCCTTTCCCGCCCGTCTCAGGGCTTGTCAAATATCATCTCAACCGGCGCCAGCCTGCGCGCCTCTACATTCGCGACGTAGTTTTTCAGCTTCACGCCCGCGGTGTCGCCCATCAGCAGATGAATGCCCAAGGGCGGCGGGCCGCCAGCCTCTGCCATACGTTCAAAAACATGCGCAAAGAAACTCAGCGTGAAATCACGGCGATATCGCTGACCGTGCAGGGTCAAGCCCGCTGCCTCAGCTGCACCGTGATAGACCGATGCGGCATCAACGAACGAGGTCTCGGATTTCTCGGACCACGGTACCGGAAACAACAGATCATCGGGGCTGTCATCTCGCATCACGTCGAACAGGGCAAAGCGGCCGCCGGGTTTCAGGACGCGGGCAATTTCTGCGAACATATGTTCCTTGTCGGCGATGTTCATCCCAACATGAAACATCGTTGCCAGATCGAAACTGGCATCTTCCATCGGCAGATCAGTGGCAGAAGCGACATGCAGGTTAATGGCCTCGTCCAGATGCACGCGGGCGTTCAGGGCCTGCCCGACCTCGACATAAAGCGGCGTCAGATCAATGCCCGTCACATGCGCGCCATAGCGGTGCACGATATGTCGGGCAGTGCCGCCCAACCCGCAACCGACATCCAGAACGCGCATGTCCGGGGTGACATCCAGCTGCGATAACAGCGCGTCCGTCGCCTCCAGCCCGCCGGTGTGGAATTCGTCCACCGGTTTGAGGTTATCCACCGTTGCTACATCAACACCCTGTTCTTTCAGGGCTTTTTCAATGCGATCAAGCAGGTCTTGCGTGGTGTAATGTGCGGCCACGCGCGTTTCGAGCGTCTCCATCTCTTCCTCCAGCGCTATTCGTCCCGCATCCAGCATAGCACAGATCAGGCGGAAAGCGCGGCGTGGATATCCTCAGCCGCGTCGCGCCCTTCGGCCACGGCGGTCACTGTCAGATCGTCGCCACCGCTGGCACAATCACCCCCGGCCCAGACGCCATCGCGGCTGGTGCGGCCCGCACCCGTCACCGCGATTTTGCGCCCGTTCAGTGCCAGTTCGGCATCGGTTTCCAGGGACTGGCCAATGGCCTTGAACACCTGATCCGCCCTCAGCCGCACCGTCTCGCCCGTGCCTTTCAGACCCGCGCCGTCATCGGCGGTATATTCCAGTTCGATCTCGCGCACGGCCCCGTTGCCATGTACCGCCACGGGCTGCACATTGAACATCAGATGTACGCCTTTGGAGGCGGCGAGGTCTTGTTCGTAACGGCTCGCGCTCATCGCGTCGCGCCCGCGCCGATAGGCAATGGTGACATTCTGGGCGCCAAGCAGTTTGGATTGCACAGCGGCGTCGACGGCGGTCATCCCGCCACCGATCACCACCACGTCGCGCCCAACAGGGAGGGTTGTCAGGTCGCTGGACTGTCGCAAATCCGCAATAAAATCAACGGCATCGCGAACACCATCCTTGTCTTCGCCATCCGCGCGCAAGGCATTTACCCCGCCCAGACCAAGGCCCAGAAACACGGCGTCATAGGCTTCGGCCAGTGAATCGAGCGACAGGTTTTCGCCAAGTCGCTGACCATATTTGATGTCAATTCCGCCAATGCCCAAAAGCCAGTCGACCTCGCGGGCGGCGAAACTGTCCGTTGTTTTATAGGCGGCGATGCCAAATTCGTTCAGACCGCCCGGTTTGTCGGCAGCATCATAGATATTCACGTCATGCCCATGCATCGCCAGACGGTGCGCGCAGGCCAGACCGGCAGGGCCCGCACCAACAACGGCCACGCATTTTCCGGTAGACAGCGCACGTTCATAGGGATGGCTTTGTTTGGCCATCAGGGCATCGGTCGCGTGGCGTTGCAGGCGACCGATCTCAACCGGTTTGCCTTCGGCAAGTTCACGCACGCAAGCCTGTTCGCATAAATCCTCGGTGGGACAGACGCGAGCACACATACCGCCTAAGATATTGCTGTCAAAGATGGTTTTCGCCGCAGCCTCTGGCGTGCCGGTACTGATCTGGCGGATGAACAAGGGGATGTTGATCCCGGTCGGGCAGGCGGTCACACACGGCGCATCATGGCAGAAATAGCATCGGTCAGCGGCCACTGCGGCCTCATGCGGGGCGTAGGGCGCGTGCAGATCCGCGAAGTTTTCAGCAATTGTATCTGCTGGCAGACGCGCAGCGGCGATACCGGGGGTCATCTGGCTGTTCTGGCGGTCGGACATGGCTGCTTCCTGTCGTGGCTTGTCATCTATAGCCTGCCACAGTTTCATTTTTTATCAAATGGTAAATTTTTGGCAGTTTATGAATAACTGGCGCAACGTTCGGTGGGTAGTGCAGCATGGGTCAATCAACACAGTGGCGAATCAAGTGTTAAGGCCTGCATTTATTGGAAAAACAGCCGTCGGCATCGCGTCGGCAAAACGTCGGACTTGCGTCGGACCCCTGTGCTGTAATCCGGCCGGTAAACGGACCACACGCCGCAGCCGTAAATGATGCGTTAACACAAATCAGCCCAGCAAAGTGCCATGTGCAGACACAGCCCAGCGTCATAATCCTGTCATTATGTTGGGTATTGCTGCCGGTCGGTGAACACATGACCACGATTGTCACAGCATCACGCGGCCGCGTCGCCGCCTACCATCTTACCGGGCTGGGGCTGGGTGCCGCGTTTCCGGTCCTTTATGTTTGGGGCATCCAACCGGCAACACATATCCCTGTCTGGGCCAAGGCGGTATTTCTGGCTGCGGCATGTGTTGGGCTGGTACTTTTTCTGTCTGCCGGTTTCAGAATTCTGCGCATTCTGTCGACGCAGGGATCATGGAAGGTATCGGTCAGTCGCGACAGGCTGTTTTGGGAAACGGCAATATCGCATCCGCAGTTCCCGTTGGACATCCCGCTCGCACAGATTGCAGAGGTTGCACGGATCGAAACCATTACCGAGGGTTCCGATAAGGAAACGATGATCGAGACAACGTTTGAAATCCGGCAGCGCGATGGGTCGGTACGGGTGATTGCGCAGGATAATGCCGGGATCAATCCCCATCGGGTGTTTCGCGTTCTGGCCGATTACGATGTCCCCTACCGGCACTATGAATGCGACAAAAGGTCTAGAGCAAACCCAAACAAATAGCGCAGCATTTGGCAGGCCCTGCTAGAAATGAAACGCCTCGACGGTGATCCGTTTGCCCAGTGTCAGCGCGTCGGCCACGTGAATCATCGGGGATAGGTCCACGTCAGATTTCCCGGTTTCGACCAATTCCGCCATCCGGTCGTAAAGCGCGGGGTACTCCCGGTCGGCCCCGGCTTCGACCTCTTGCCCATTGATCAGCAGTCGTGCGCCGCCGTCATGTAGCGCAAGTGTGCCCGCGTCGGTTTCAACCGTGATGTCCCAGCTTTGCGGGCCTTCCTGTAGCCAGTCAAAATCACCGGTGACCTTGCCGGTCCATGTCAGTTGGGCCGCAATCGGGGTGTCACAATTGGATGGGAAAAGGAGCTCTGCCTGCCGCAGATGCACCGGCTGAGGCAAGATCTCGGTCATGATCGACAAGGCGTTGCTGCCCGGATCAAAGACACCCATGCCGCCGGGTTCAAACACCCATTGCTGGCCGGGATGCCAGCGGCGCACATCCTCTTTCCAACTTATATGGGCGGCTTCGATCTGTTTATCGGCCAGCCATGCCTTGGCCGGGGCGACCCCCTTGGCCATGCGGCTGTGCCATGTGGCAAACAGGGTTACGCCCGCGTCGCGCGCCATGGCGTCCAGCGCCTGCACCTCGGCCAGTGTCGCACCGGGTGGTTTTTCCAGCATCACGTGGCGACCCCCCGCAATCGCCTTGGCCGCGTAATCATAGCGCGGCACGGGCGGCAGGCAGAGAGAGACAACTGGGATGTCCGACCGCTCTGTCAGCATCTGGTCGAAATCGGTGAAGGCAGGCACCCCATCGACGGTTCCCGACCGGCTGACGGTGGCGGCCAGGGTCCAATCGCTGCTGGCATTGATTGACGGGACATGCTGATCGACCGCGATCTTGCCGATACCCACAAGGGCGATATTCATGCTCATCAGCGCGGCTTTCTTTCAGTGGGCGTTTGCGGCATCCTTAGCGCGCGTGCCAGCCAAATCCAAGGGAGCGGTGATGAACAAACCCACAGAAAACCTGACCCACTGGGCTGAGCGTGTTGATCTGGCCGCCGCCTTTCGCTGGACCGCCCGTCTGAACATGCATGAGGCCGTGGCCAATCATTTCAGTCTGGCAATAAACGATGACGGCACCCGGTTTCTGATGAACCCCAACCAGATGCATTTTTCGCGGATCAAGGCCAGTGACATGATCGTGGTGGATGCCAATGATCCCGAAACGCTGAAGGGTCCAAATGCGCCAGACCCGACTGCCTGGGGCCTGCATGGCGGCATTCACCGGCTGGTGCCCCATGCCCGTTGTGCGATGCATGTGCATTCGATCTTTGCCACGGTTCTTGCCTCACTGGCCGACAGCCGCCTACCCCCGATTGACCAGAACTGCTGCACCTTCTTCAATCGCTATGTGATTGATGATGGCTATGGCGGTCTAGCCTTTGAAAGCGAAGGCGAACGCTGCGCCGCCCTGTTCACTGACCCGAAGAAGAAGGTGATGATCATGGGCAATCACGGTGTGCTGATCATTGGCGATAGCGTGGCCGAGACCTTCAACCGGATGTTCTATTTTGAGCGCGCTTGCGAAACCTATATCCGCGCCCTGCAAACCGGTCAGCCCCTGCGCGTGTTGCCGGATGACGTGGCCGAAAAGACCGCGCAAGAGCTGGAGAGCTATCCAGAACAGGATGTGCGGCATTTGGCAGAACTTAAGGCGATCTTGGATAACGAAGGGTCGAACTACGCGGCTTAGGCTTTTCGAAACAAAACCAGTCGCGCCATGTCATTGCGGTGCGCCTCATCTGCCCGGTCGTCATAAATGCGGACCTGCCGGAAATTTAGGTCGGTGATCCGGTCGGACAGAGCCTCCAGCGCAGGGCCAAACCCATCCGCTTCGAAATGGGCCGCGTTGACCGAGATCGCAAAGACAGCGCCAGTGTCGGCCACGTCCAGCAGGTGCTGCAACGCACCCGGTCCGACATGGCCGAACGTGAAGGTGCCCGCGCTGACCACCCCCGCATAGGGTTCGCCCTTGAGCGACAGCGGTCTGGTGATGTCGCCCGCCATCAGATGCCGGTAATGCCCCTTCATGTCGGCGACGCGCAGCATGTCGTCCGACAGATCGACCCCGTCGATCGGATTGATGCCAGCCGCCCTCAGATGTTGCCCCACCAGCCCCGTGCCGGCCCCCACATCCAAAACCGGGCCGCGCCCGTTGCCGGCCAGAAAACCGGCCGCAACCTCGCGCGGCAACTGATAGCCCTGCCCATCGTGAAAGGCGGTGTCATAGCTATGCGCCCATGTCTGATAGAGCGCTTTGACATCCTCGGGGGATTTCAGCGCATATGCATCGTTTACATCAGGATCATCAGCCATGGTCCGCATATTATCACAGGCTTGCGCATTCCCAACAGCTAAGGCAGGACAGGACCTATGACCAAAACGCTGCTTTCCTTTGGCCATGGCTATAGCGCCCGTGCCTTGTCCCGTATTCTGTTGCCGCAGGATTGGCGGATTATTGGCACCACAAGGTCAGAGGATAAGGCCGCCCGTCTGATGAATGAAGGGATCGAACCGCGCATCTGGCCGGGGGCGGATATGGGCCCCGCACTGGATGCCGCGACCCATCTGTTGATTTCTGCGGCACCGGGGGACGATGGCGATCCGGTGCTGGCGGAATTGCAGGACGCGATTGCCCAGCGCGCCCGCCAGTTTGCATGGGTGGGGTACCTCTCCACCACTGGCGTCTACGGCGATCACGATGGCGATTGGGTGGACGAAAACACCGCCCTGACCCCCGCCACCAAACGCGGGATTGCAAGGGTCGAGGCCGAGGCGGCATGGGCCGCCATCCCCGGCCTGCCCCTGCATATCTTTCGGCTGGCCGGTATCTACGGCCCCGGACGTGGGCCGTTTTCCAAGGTCCGCAATGGCACGGCGCGCCGGATCATCAAGCCGGGGCAGGTGTTCAGCCGGACCCATGTGGCCGATATTGCGCGGGTCCTTGCAGCATCTATCGCGCGACCGAACCCCGGTGCCGCCTATAATGTCTGCGACAACGACCCCGCCCCGCCAGAGGACGTGATCGCCTATGCTGCCGAATTGCTGGACCTGCCGGTCCCGCCAGCCGAAGATTTCGAGACCGCCGAGATGTCGCCCATGGCCCGCAGCTTTTATGCCGAAAGCAAGAAGGTGCGGAACGACCGGATCAAGGATGAACTGGGGGTAGAGTTGCTTTACCCCGACTACAAATCCGGGCTCAAGGCGTTGCTGGCACAGGAAATCGGCGCCTGAAAATCCAGGATATTCCGGCGTAGATCAGCAACAGGACAACGCCAGTCGCCAGATTGCTACCATAGAAAACCGCGCGTTCCGCCAATTCCAGATTGTTCAGAAACGGATAGGGCAGGCCCGATGTCACCGTGCCTTCGGGTCTTTGGTTGAACCCCTGCACAATCAATTCCGCCCACAGCACATAAACCCCGATGACACCAACCAGCCATACGACTGCGCCCCTGAGCCGGTGAAAACTGCGATGAATGAAAATGGCGTCGATCACCTGCAGCAATGGCCCCAGCAAGTGCAAATACATCTCCAGATACCATGCACGTAACTGGCCATCATCGGTGACGGAATTGGGATCGGCAAAGTAAAGCCGCCAGTAAAGAAACACGACCATCGTGTTGATGACAGCAGTCATGCAAACCAGACCATCCCAGCGGCGGGTGCTGCGGCCCTCTTCGATCGCCATCATCCGACTGGCGGCAAAGAATGAGAAGAACAGCGCCCAGATTGTCAGATACCGGAACGGCCCACCAAAATTGCCGGTGAAGTCGGAAAAAATCAGGGTGCGGATGCAGTAGCCACCCGCCAGCAGAAACACGATCCACCGATAAACCAGCACAGGGCGCATATATCTGACGTCTCCTTCGTTTTGCCGAAACATGCATGGCGACGGTCGATCCGGTCCATCATGACCTTGCGTCATTGACTTCTTGCCGATCTCATCCTGCTGGGCAAGACCGCGACTACCAATTGTGCAGGCCCATCTCGATTATTGACCGTTATGTCCTATTTTCACCGTCAAAGGATGACCCATGCCGCGCCGCTACGCCGATATCTTTCCATCGCTCCCGCTTCTGAACAGCGATACGCATGAACAGAGCTCTGCCGCCGCATTGATGTCGGTGCGGTATTTTCAGGCCGAACCCGATACCATGCCAGAGGATGTTTTTGCCGAACACCATATCCTGCTGAACTTGCAGGAAAATGCGCATCGCGTGCAGAATACCCGCGATGGCAAGATGCGCGATTTCACACTTCAAAAAAACGATATTATCGTGACACCTGCAGGCATGCGTTCTGGCTGGCGGTGGTTTGCCAAGAGCGATGTCATTATCGTCACGCTGGACCCGGCAAAGGTCGCGAAGTTCGCGCAAACCGAATTGGGCCTGCTCCTCGATCCGCAGCAGTTCAACGACGAACCGCAGTTTTCCGACCCGGACCTGTGCGCTGCCGGTGTGATATTGCGCGACGCGCTTGAAAGCGATGACATCTCATCCGGCGTGATGTTCGAAGCCATGAGCCGGGTGTTGCTGGTCAAGCTCTTGCAGCGATATGGCAAACGCCGCGCTGAGGACATTGCGCTAAGCGCGCGCTTCACCTCCAGCCACTACAACCGGGTCCTTGCCTTCATCCGTGTCCGGCTGGATCAAACCATCACGGTTGATGAACTGGCAGGCGAAGCCGGGATGAGCCCGTCGCATTTCTCGCGGGTGTTCAAGGAAACGCTTGGGTCAACCCCAATGCAATATGTATTGGCCTACAGGATCGAGCAGGCCATGAAGATGATGGAAGATGCCACCCGCCCCCTGGGAGATGTGGCGCTCGCCTGCGGCTTTGCCGACCAGGCGCATTTTTCACGCAGCTTCAAGCAGGTCACCGGGCAAACGCCGCGGCAGTTCAGGTCCGCGCGCGCGGCCTGAGCCGATATCTTCAAAAAGCGGAATCCTACAAAAACCGCGCAGGCCGGTTCAATTAATTCAACCGGCGTTCCCGTATCTCTTTGGTCATCGCAACAAGACATCCAAGACCAAGGAGACAGACAATGAAAGCCCTCACTGCCGCAACAGCGCTGATCGCTGCAACAAACTTCGCCATGGCCGATACACCAACATTGGCGGGTGATCCCATCACCGCAGAAAATCTGACCGCTCAGGCCGAGGTGGTGCGCATCGCAGATGCCATCGACGCTGGTGTCGACGCCAAGGACTGGGAGCTGACCCGCAGCTTTTTCACCGACGAAATCACAGTCGATTTCACGTCACTTGTCGGGGGAGAGCCTGCAACGATCCCGGCTGATGGTCTGATCGCCGGATGGTCCGCAAATCTGACCGAAGAAAAGACCTCGTTCCACCTACGCGGTAATCATCGCGTGACATTCCACGGCGATGACGCGGCCACGATGGTTTCGCATGGCTATGCCTGGAACCGTATGGAAAGCGGCGCCTTGCCCGAAAACGGCGGCGAGGCGCTTTGGGAGGTTTGGGGCACTTACGAGCATGGCTTCGAACGCACCCAGGATGGCTGGAAGGTCAACGCGATGACATTCATCGCCACAGCCGAACGTGGAAACCCCTTCGTGCGCAATACGCCCGGTTCCTGAATCCCTCTTAACAACGCAACTCAAGGAGATCCCAAATGAAAACCTTCTCACTCACCACCGCTGCATTCCTCATGGCCTCAACTGCGGCCATCGCGCAGGTCGAAACCCGCACGCTGACCTTTGAAAACGAAGGGGCCACGCTGTCCGGCACGCTTTATCTGCCCGAAGGCCACGATGGCAGCGCCCTGCCCACAGTTGTCGTCACCGGCGCATGGACCAGCGTCGAAGAACAGATGCCCCGCATCTATGCCGAGGAAATGGTCGAACGCGGCTTTGCCGCCTTCACATTCGACTTCCGCGGCTGGGGCAAATCCGGCGACCTGCCACAGAATGTGCGCTTTGTCGAAAGCCCGGAGGCAAAGACATCCGACATCCGCGCTGCGTTCGACTTCGTGGCGACCCTGCCAGAGGTCGACCCGACACAGATCAACGGCTTGGGCATCTGCGCCTCGGCTGGCTATATGATTGATGCTGTCGCCGGGAATGACCTTGTCCAACGGATCGGACTTGTGGCGCCGTGGCTGCAAAACGAAGAGATCGTGAATGCTGTCTATGGTGGCGAAGAAAGCGTGCAGGGCCTGATCGCAGCGAGCCGCGCCGCCGAAGCGGCGGGTGGCCAGATCATCCCCGCCGCTGGTCCCGAAGGTGCCGAAGGCGTATTGATGCCCATCGGCGGTTATTATTACGAGGCCGATCGCGGCGCGATCCCGGAATATGACAACCAGTGGAACAACGCAGGCTGGGAAGGCTGGCTGACATATCATCCGGCTGATAACCCAAACCGGCTGACCCAACCGCTCGCCATTGTGCATTCCGAAGCGGCCGCAATTCCGCAGGGTGTTCGCAGCTTCCTCGAAGGGTTCAGCGGTGATGCAACATTACAGATGCTGGAAGACGTCACGCAGTTTGACTTCTACGACAACCCCGAGGATGTGACGCACGCCGCAGACACAATGGCACAGCACTTTGCCGGACCGGTGGGGCAAGACAGCTGAACCATTTGAATAACTCGAAAAACGGCGGTCAACCAATTGGCCGCCGTTTGCTGTTCACTACCAGTATTGCAGTGACCACCTGTCGGAACTCTCGCGCTGGCACGCCATTTCCGATCCTTCGCTACTTGTAAATCCAAAACCGTCCTTGACGCCCGCGGGTCAACTGCGGAAACTTGTGCGTATTCCTCGCGGCACCTTCTGCCGCCTCATGTGATTGGATCCGCCCGTTCATGTCACCCGATGATGCGCCACCGCTTGACGAAGAAAAGACACGACCGCCCGCGGTAGCCACACGGTATGAAACACTGGCTGATCTTTACGTGGCCATCCCGCAACTGGCCGAAGTGACCCAGCAGCGCCCGCGCCCCGAGGAAGAGGCGCTGGACTACCTGATGCGCCTGCGCCAGTCGACGACCCCGGAAGAGGCGATTACATTCACCGCCTTTGCCATCCAGCCCAAGCTGGCGATCTGGTGGGGGCATGAATGCTTGCGCAACATGCCAGATGCGCTGACCCCGCTGGACCGGCAGATGATGGAACTTGTGGCGGGCTGGATCGGGCGCCCCGACGACGCCATGCGCCATCACGTAATGCGAGAGGCGCTGTGGGCCCCCGCCAAATCGCCCGGTGTGCATCTGGCATTGGCCGTGGGATGGTCTGGCGGGTCCATCGCCCCCAATGATCCGGCCCCTGTGCATCACAGCCGCGCGCCGCGCGCGATCAACACGGCGATCCTGTCGTGTCTGGCCCGCGCCGATCTGTCACGCCGCCCCATTTTCCTCGCCCGGTTTATCGACATGGCAGAATCTCTCTTCAAGGTTTATTAGCGGTCCCTGACCCCATTTGACTGGTACGGCGTGGCATGACCCTGACACTGCGGATCGAGAATTATGACAGCTTGCCTGACGGCGGGCCGACCTCGGCTACGGTGACGGGTGCGGGCATGAGCGCCGGGCGTTCTGCCGCGATGGACTGGACATTGCCTGATCCGCAAAAGCATATCTCGGGCCATCATTTCGACATCAGCTATCGTGACGGGGCCTATTGGCTGACCGATGTATCCACCAACGGCGTGTTTCTGGATGGCCAGCGCCACCGGATCGAAGGGGCCTATCAGCTAAAGCAGGGCGACCGGTTTCAGGTTGGCAATTACTTTATCGTTGTTGATCTTGGCGCAGGTATCGCGGCAGCCCCGCCGCCGCCCCAGGCGATGACCCCGGCACCGCAATTCGAAGACAGTGATCCCTGGGCCGTGTCATCCACCCCCGCCGCCCCGGTTGATGTCAGCCCGCGCCCCGACCCGCGGGCGTTCGAGGATTTTGCCAGCGACTTTATCGTGAACCCCGTCGCGCCGCAGCCTGCACCGGCACCCGAACCATCGCCATCCGCGCCGGTGCCTGCGGCAGCTCCGTCGCCCTTTGGCGCATCGGATTCACCCTTTGGTGACAGCCCGATCCCTGCAGCCCCATCACCCATGCCCGGCCCTACCCCGCAGCAGCCGCAGGCGGCCACACCATCGCCCACGCCAGCACCACCACCCGATAACGGCGCCGCGATCCTGAAGGCGTTCTGTGAAGGGGCGGGTTTACCACCGCCACCGCCGGGCAGTACGGCGGATGGTGAGGCACTTGCCCGCGAACTTGGGCAGACGATGCGAACTGCTGCCGCCGAACTGATGGCGTTGCTGCAGGACAGGGCAGCGGCCAAGAAATTCACCCGTGGCGGCGACCGGACCATGATGGGGGCCGCCAATAACAACCCGCTGAAATTCCTGCCCGACCCGACCCAGGCGCTCGAGGTCATGTTTGTACAACCGCGCGAAGGTTTCATGACCGGCGGCGAAGGGATGACATCGGCATTGAACGACGTGAAGACGCACCAGATGGCGGTGTTTGCCGCGATCCAGCCTGCGCTGATCAAACTACTCGCCGACCTCGCCCCGGAGGCTATTGAAGAATCGACCGGTGGCGGCTTGCTGGCAGGCGGACGGCGCAAGGCCTGGGAAGAATACGTCAAACGCTGGGACGCCAAGGTTGCCAATCATGAAAACGGGATGCTGGATGTGTTCCTTCAGCACTTTGCCGAAAGCTATGCCGCCGCCGTTGCGGCAGCGCGCAAATAGGCCACAGACGTGAAAGGTCTGGAATCCCCTGCTTGACCCTTCCCCGCTGTCGCGGCACGCTTGATAGCAGATTTAATCGGGTACGCTGCGCTTTGAAAATGCTGTCACTCCAAAAGGATAAGTCATGAGTTTCGACTGGCTCAGTGAACCGGTGTCGGATGATGCGCCCTGCGGGCCAAATCTGGAAGCCACCGACGACGCGGCCTTTGTCGACTACTATTTCGAAGCCGAAAGCCGGATGCCCGAACGCTATTTCGTGCCCGGCATCAAGGACCCGGATGACGACTACACACCGGGAACCTTGTTCGATCCCAAATCCATCGCCCACGCGGACGAGAAAAAGACCATAACTGCCCTGCTCAAGCGCAGCCGCGATGCGCGCCTGCTGTCGCTGCTGGCGCGGATGATGATCCTGGCCGGTCGGCTACCTGATTTTGCCGATGCGGTCGAAGGGCTGGCCATTCTGCTTGAGACCCGGCCCGACGATGCCCACCCGCAGGATGCATCTGATCGGCGCGGCAGCATTGATGAATTGGGCAATTCCAGCATGGTGATTTTGCCGCTGCAGCACGCCAATCTGGCCGGCGCAGGCGAGGTCAGCCTGCGCCGCTATACCGTGGCGACAGGCGGGGCAGAGCCGCGCAAAGGTGAGGTTGGGTTGAATAGCGGCGCCATGCTGTCCGAGATCGCGGCCCCGGGAAACCGGGACGCGGTAGAAGCATCACATGCCGCCCTGTCCAAAGCCGCTGACGCGCTGACCCGGATCAAATCGGCCTGCCTGCGCCTCGACAATCCATTCACGCCATCATTAGGTGATACGCTGAAGGTAATCGCGGATATTCAGGATCTGATCCACAATGGGCGCAGCGATCTGAAACCCTGGTCGGCAGAGGGCGAAGCGCCAGTTGAAGCGCCTGCACAGCCGGTCGAAGAGACCGCCGAAGGGGCAGAGCCTGCGCCAGACGCAGCAACCGCGCCCGCCCAGCCAGCACCCGCAGCGCCTGCCGTCAAAACCAGTGTGCCAAACCGGGCAGCCGCCCTGCAAATCCTGAACACGGTCGAGGGTTACCTTGCAACCCACGAACCAGCAGCCCCGGCACTTTTGCTGATCACGCAGGCCCGTCTGCTGGTCGGGCGCCCGCTGGTCGAAGCGATCGAAACGCTGATGCCGGAACAGGCCAACCAGACCAAGATTACGTTCGGGTCCGACACCGGTTTCGTGTTATACATGGACCGGCTGAAAATGCTGGCAGGCGAAGGGGCGGGGCAAGCGGAAACGGCAGCAGATGCCGATCCCGGCCCACGGCCAGACATCGCGGACCGTTCGGCAGTGGCCCCGCTGATCAGCGCGGTGGAAGAGTATTTTCGGGTCCGCGAACCCGCCAGCCCGATCCCGGTACTGCTGTTCAAGGCGCGCACATATCTGGACAAGGATTTCACCGCGATTGTCGCAGATTTGTTACCGCCAAAAGGTGAAAGTCAGTAAAAAGAATGCAACCGATATTTGTGTCCAAAATCACGGTCAAACCGTTTGAAAACGTGGTAATAGCGTTGACTTCAAGTGATATTCAAAGTTTCATAACGCCGATGTTGAGGAGAGTTTAGATGCCATCAGATTCCGCCACGGGTTTTATCAAGCGTAACCGCCCTCCGCGCGTGAACATTTCCTATGCCGATCCTTATGATAGCGAGAAAATGGTCGAGCTGCCGTTTGTCATGGGTGTGTTGTCTGATCTGTCCGGCAACGCGTCAAAGGTGGAAAAACCACCGGTGGCCGAACGCAACTTTACCGATGTGACGGCATCGACGCTGGATGACTATATGGCCAGCGTATCGCCCGGCCTGTCCTTCGCTGTTGAAAACAAGCTGGAACCGGATAGCGACACCAAGCTTGGCGTGAACCTCGAATTCAATTCGATAGATGATTTTGGCCCGGCACAGGTGGCCCGTCAGGTGCCCGCGCTAGCCAAACTGCTGGAAGCCCGCGAACAATTGGCCAACCTGTCACGGTATATGAACGGGAAATCCAAGGCGCAGGATCACCTCAAGGCGCTTTTGGAAGACCCAGAGCTGATGGCCGCACTCGCCGAAGCCAACAAAAGCGACGAAGACGACGCTGAATAAAAACACGCATTGCGTCGGGTTGGCGCAAGCAGCGGTGTAATAGGGAAGATGTGAAATGGCAGAAGAAGCGCAACAGCAGGACGCCCAGGTCAAGGAAGGCCTGAACGAGCTTGATGAATTCTCTGATATCCTCAAGCAGACGATCAAGCCACGCACGGATGAGGCCGCCAAGGAGGTCGATAATGCCGTTGTGACGCTGGTGCGCGAGGCGATGAACGATCAGACGGTCATTTCCGATGATATCATTGATACAATTGGCGCGATGCTGGCCAAGATCGACAAGAAGCTGACCGATCAGGTCAACCAGATCATTCACGCCAAGGAATTCCAGGAACTGGAAAGTAGCTGGCGTGGTCTGGCCTACACGGTCAACAACTCGGAAACTGACAGTTCATTGCGCGTCAATGTCATGAACGTGTCCAAGAACGAGCTGAAAAGCGAATTGCGCCGCTATCCCGGCGCCAAATGGGACAAGAGCCCACTGTTCACCAAGATTTACGAACAGGAATTTGGCACCATGGGTGGCAAGCCCTTTGGCACAATCATTGGCGACTATTATTTCGACCAGTCCAGTGGCGATGTCGGCCTTTTGCGTGATCTATCCAAGATCGCGGCGACCGCACATGCGCCGTTTATCTCGGCTGCAGCACCAACTCTGCTTGGTATGGATAACTGGACAGAAATGCCGAACCCGGCTGATCTGTCCGAGATTTTTGACACGCCCGACTATGCCGCCTGGAACAGCCTGCGCGACAGCGAAAACTCGCGCTATCTGGCGCTGACCCTGCCGCGTGCCCTGTCGCGTGAGCCCTATACCGAAGACGGTACATCGGTGGTTGAGGAATTCAACTTCATCGAAGAAACTGACGGCCATGACGGTAACCAATATGCCTGGATGAACGCAGCCCACGCGATGGCCGCCAACATCAACCGCGCCCACAAGGAATATGGCTGGACAGTCAAAATCCGTGGTGTGCAGTCAGGCGGCGAGGTGATCAACCTGCCCACCCACACCTTCGATACCGGCGACGGGTCCAAGGACATGAAAATCCCGACCGAGGTGTCGATCACCGACCGTCGCGAGGGCGAGTTGAGCAAGGCGGGCCTCATCGGTCTGATCCACCGCAAGCACACCGACAAGGCGGCCTTTATCGGTGCGCAATCGCTGTATCGCCCCAAGAAATATGTGGATGATCTGGCCACGGCCTCTGACAATATGTCATCGCGCCTCCCATACATCTTCGCGGTCTCACGCTTCAGCCACTATCTGAAGTGCATGGTGCGGGATAAGATCGGGCAAAGCCCGGATCGCATCCAGCTTGAGAAAGATCTGCAGACGTGGATCAACAAATATGTCTCTGCAAACCCCGAAAGCGCCACTGAGAAAGAGAAGGCGAAAAAGCCTTTGGCTGGTGCAACCGTGCAGGTCATCGAAGACGAGGAGAACCCCGGCTACTACATGGGCAAATTCTTCCTCAAACCCCACTTCCAAATGGAAGGCATGGATATCGGCATGAGTCTGGTGTCCAAGCTGCCTAGCGGCAAATGAAGACCCCTCCCAACCAACCCTTATCGTTAGCGCATTTGAGTACGCTGGCGGCCAAAACGGAGTAATATAATGGCTGTTGATATTTTTCTTCATCTCTCGAACAACATCAAAGGCGAAAGCCAGGATGCCACGCATATGGACAAAATCGACGTCCTGGCGTGGAACTGGGGCATGTCTCAGTCCGGCACGACCCATGTCGGTGCTGGCGGCGGCGGCGGCAAGGTCAACGTGCAGGATATTTCCCTGACCAAATATGTCGATCTGGCATCCAACGACCTGATCAAGCGCTGCGCAACCGGCGAACACATCGAAAACGGTGAGCTGATCGTGCGTAAATCCGGTGGTGCGGCCCCTGTGGAGTATTTCCGCATGAAGCTGGAGAACATCATGATCTCGTCCTACGCCACTGGTGGCTCCAAGGATGGTCTTGACCGGATCCAGGAAAACCTGACCCTGAACTTCCGCAAGTTCGAAATCGCCTACACCCTGCAGGAAGCCTCCGGTGCTGCTGGCGCTGAATCGCTGGCCGGCTGGGATGTCGCTGCGAACCAGGAGTGGAGCGCTTAATCGGCCATTAGCCGATCACATCGCGAAACGAACACGTTCGGGGCCCTTCGCGGCCCCGAATTACCTTAAGCCGCCCGATTTTTGTGAGCTGACCTGATGAGCACCGACCGGAGCAAACGTGGAAATGATAAAACCCGCGGCGATCCAAAGGATCGGCGGCAGGTGTCATTGATGCATGTGTTCCGATCAGCGCGCGCCCAGCGTGACGCCAGCAAGGATGAAGCCAACTATCAGGACGGCGCCCGCGAGGTCACATCCCGCAGCCAGGAACGCCGCATTGGCACGGATGAGGCGACGTTGCGCCAGCATCTGACCGCCGATCTGGCCAGCTTGATGAACACGATTAATCTCGATGCCGTGGTTGATCTGGATGACACACCCTATGTCGCCAAGTCGGTCATCAACTACGGCTTTGGCGATATGAGCGAGATGAGCAATTCGATCCATGCGGGCCAGCAGATCGCGCAACTGATCCGCGACACGCTGATTGAACATGAACCGCGCCTGATCGCCGATACAATCGAAATCCAGCTTAACCGGGATGAACAAGAAACCACCCAGCGGCTCAGCTTTGATGTATCCGCCGAAATGGTGGCCACCCCGGTTGATGTCCCGCTTGATTTCGTGGCCGAGGTCGACATGGGCGCGGGCAAAATCCAGATGACACGGTTGCGGGTGCAGACATGAAAAAGGCATTCCGCGAGGCCTATAACAAGGAACTGGCGCTGCTTTACGAGCGTTCGCGCGAATTTGCCGCCGATTATCCGGGTATTGCGGATCGCCTTGGCGGGCTGATCAAGGAAAACCTCGACCCGGCGGTGGCGGGTCTATTGGAAGGCACGGCCTTCATGGCCGCCCGTGTCCAGTTGAAGATGGAAGAAGAGTTTCGGACATTTTCGACCGAACTGCTGAACCAGATTTTTCCTGACGCCCTGACACCCACCCCAAGCGTCATGCTGGCACAGGCCAATCCACCTTACGAAAACAAAGACCTGATCAAGGGGCTGCATTTCGACAGTGGTGAATATCTTGATGCCCGTTTTGTCGATGCCGATCAGCGGGTGTCCTGCCGGTTCAGCCTGTGCGGCCCCTTATCGGTCTGGCCGCTGAAAATCCCCAAAGCCGTCTATCACGGCAGCCCCGCCCCCTTTCTGGCAGCCGGAGAGGCAGAGGTCGCGCAAGGCACCAAGGGTGGCCTGCAACTGACGATTCAAAGGCCGCTATCTGCCAGCAGCAGCAAGGGTGGCGGACCACTGGCCGAGGTGGCGGTCGACAGCCTGCCCATTTATCTGATCGGGGATATGCCTGATGCGGTCGCACTTTATGAGCAGATCTTCTGCGATCTGAAACGCGCCTCACTTCGCTATCTCGACAAGAACGGCGATCCGGTTTTCATCCGGCTTGATAAGCAATCCATTGAACAGGTCGGGTTCGATGAAGGGGAAAATCTGTTTCCCCATGATGGCCGCCTGTTCGAAGGGTTCGCCCAATTACGCGAAGTTTTCGTGTTTCCCCGCAAGTTGCTGGGCTTCCGCCTGACCGGGCTGCAACAGCATCTCAAACGCATCAGCCAATCCGAGGTGCAGTTGCTACTGGAATTCGGCACCGCCAATAAAAACCTGGCCGCCCGGACCAGCGAAAAGGGTTTTGCGCTGAATTGTGTACCAGCCGTCAACCTGTTCGAGGAAAGTGCGAGCCAGATCAGGCTGGATGACAAACGCACCGAATTTGTGGTGACCCCCGACAGCAGCCCACTGACCCATTACGAGGTTTACAACATCATCGACGTGCATGCCCATTACCCCGGGCTGCAGGACAAGGTGAAGGTCAATCCGCTTTACGCCGTGCCCAAAGGTGGGGCCAAGCCGCGCCAGTCGCTCTATTACACCAGCCGCCAGAAGCCCCGCCGCCTGACCCAGAAGGAACGACGGTTCGGGGCGCAACAGCGCTATGCGGGGACCGAGACTTTCATTTCGATCTACGAACCCCCCGATCTGGAAGGCGACGCGCGCGCGCAGCGACTGCAGGTGCGGACCCGCTGTTCGAACCGACATCTTCCCGAATATCTGCCGATCGCCGAAAGCCGTGATGATTTCCACATGTGCGATGATGTCAGCGTCAGCCTTGCCTGCGTCGGGGGGCCGACACCGCCCCGCCCCGCCATGACAGAGCTTGAGGCGAACGCCGCCCATCGCACCACAGCAGGTGACAACTACTGGCGGCTAATCAGCTATCTGTCGCTCAGCCATTTCAGCCTTGATGGCGACGATGATGGGATCCGCGCGGCGGAGTCACTGCGCGAGCTTCTGTCACTCTTTGCCGATCTGTCCAATGTCGTGACAGAGGCGCAGTTACAGGGCATCAAGACCGTGACCACCCGGCCCATCGTGCGGTCGGTTCAGCGTGGCGACGGCTATCATCCTGCCCGCGGGCTTGAGATCACGATCACAATGGACGAGGCCGCGTTCGAAGGATCGGGCATCATCCTGCTGGGGGCCACGCTGGACCGGTTTCTGTCCGAATACGCGGCCGTCAACAGCTTTACCCAGACCATCATCACCTCAACCGACCGGGGCGAGGTTGCCAAATTCCCACCGCGCACCGGCACCGGACCCCTGATATGACAGATACGCAGGATCATCGGCCGGTCGGCTATCTGGCCCTGCTGCGCAAACTGGAACGCGAAAGCGCGGGCAAACCACGCATCGGGCGCAACACCACGATGGCCGAGGAACTGGCGACCATCGGTCAGGACCCTTTCCTTGCCTTTCCCGAAACCGATCTATCGGATATCCGACAGGACAAGGCCGGTCGTCCCGATCTGCGCAACCAGATCATCGGCTTTTTCGGCCCGCACGGAGCGCTGCCGCTGAACACCACAGAAGAGGTCCTGCGCTGGGCGCAAAGCGGCGATCTGGCCTTTGTCAAATTCACCGATATCTTTGCCACCCGGTTCCAGCAGATGTTTTTCCGGGCATGGTCCGATGCCCGCGCGATCACTCAGTTCGACCATGAAGACGACGACCGGTTTTCCCATTACGTCGGCGCGCTGATCGGGATCGGGACACCAGCCTGGGCGGATCGTGGTCATATCCCCGATACAAACCGGCTTGGCATGGCGTCGCTTGGCATTGGGCGCGTCAAAAGCCCGGTCAAGCTGCAGCAGATGCTGCGCTATGATCTGGGTGCCGCCATCGATATCGAAGAACATGTGCCTACATGGATCGCGTTCGAGGGCGACAGCCTGAACCGGCTGGGCCAGCAGGGCAGCACCTTGGGGCGCGACTGTTTTCTGGGATCGCGCGCGCAATCGGTCAATGAAAAGATCATGATCCAGATCCGCGCGAGAACACTTGCCGAATATCGCGCGTTTCTGCCTGGCGGGGCGTCGCATACCCGCATGCTTGATATCGTCAACGGCTATCTGGGCCGCACATTCGAAGTTGGCGTGGCCCTGACCCTGCCCGCCGAAGAGTTTGAACCGGCAGTGATCGGCAAATCGGCTGAGGTCGGTTGGATGGCCTCGCTCGCCCCTGAACCGGCACCACCGCCCGGCACCTACCTGCCCGGCGCCACATTCGCATTAAACACCGCTGCATAAGCCAGACCACATTTGAAGGAGTCCGCGCATGGCTGAAATCAACATCGAAAAATACGCCGGCAAGATGAACCGCCTTGGCTATGATGCGTTTCTCAAGGCGATGCGGCAGGCGCGCAGCGAAAAGAACCGCAATGTCGGCACCGCCCATTGGCTGTTCCATATCGTATCCGATCAGAAATCCGACATCTCCTGCACTTTGCGCGAATTGGGGCTGGATCGCGGAACAGTCCTGAAGGACCTGATTGCGGCCATCGACAAGCTGGACAAAAACGTGACCGAAACGCCCGGCATCGCCGAAGGCCTTTCCGACACGCTCAACCACGCATGGACCTATGCCACACTGTTCTTTGGCGAGGTGCAGATCAGATCGGGCCACGCCCTACTGGCCATGCTGAACGACCGCAATCTGCACCGCGAGATCACCCGCGCTTCGTCCATTTTCAACGATATCTCTGCCGATCAACTGGGCAAGGAATCCCGCACGCTTTGGAAAGAGAGTGACGAGGAAGAGATGCGCCCGATGGACGGGTCCGGCCTGCAATCTGGCGGTACCGCAGCCGATGGTGACGAAGGCCCCAGCGCCTCGACAGCACTTGGCCGGTTCAGCGTCGACATGACCGCCGATGCCGCCAGCGGCAAGATGGACCGCGTGGTCGGCCGCGATGATGAAATCCGCCAGATCATCGATATCCTGCTGCGCCGTCGCCAGAACAACCCGATCCTGACGGGTGAGGCCGGGGTTGGCAAAACCGCCGTGGTCGAAGGGTTCGCCCAGCGCCTCGCCGATGGCGATGTGCCGCATAAACTGCAAGGCACGCGCCTGCATATGCTGGATATTCAGGCCATGCAGGCGGGCGCGTCGATGAAAGGCGAATTCGAACAGCGCCTGAAGTCCCTGATTGACGAGGTGCAGGCTTCGCCCACCTCGATCATCCTGTTCATTGATGAGGCGCACACGCTGATCGGCGCAGGCGGGTCCGCTGGCACCGGCGACGCCGCCAACCTGCTGAAACCGGCGCTGGCACGCGGCACTTTGCGCACCATCGGTGCCACGACCTTTGCCGAATACCGCAACTATTTTGAAAAAGACCCGGCGCTCACCCGCCGTTTCCAGCCCGTGAACGTCGACGAGCCCGACAATGACCGCTGCGCCTATATGCTGCGCGGCATTCTTGGCCCGATGGAGGCGCATCATGGCGTGCGTATCTCTGACGAAGCCATCGTCGCCGCCGTCAACCTGTCCGCCCGCTACATCCCTGCCCGGCAATTGCCGGACAAGGCGGTGTCGCTGCTGGATACTGCCTGCGCCCGCGTCGCCGTCAGTCAGGCCAGCATCCCGGCCCGTATCGGCGACCTACAGGCGGCCATCAGCGCGCTGGAAACAGAGATCGCCAGCAAAACCGCCCAGCGCGATCTGGGCGAAGAGAACGAGGAACGGCTCGAAGAGGCCGAGGAAGAATTGAAAGCGAAACGCGAGGAACTTGCTGCGTTTGAAGTCAAATACACCGACGAAAAGAAGATCGTCGATGACATCCTTGCCCTGCGCGCCGAACTCGCCAAAGCTGAAACCGGCGAAGACGAAGCGCCAGAGCCCGAAGATATCGGCGACGCCCGCAATGATGAAGAGATCAAGGAAGCCGAATCCGAGCATGAAGGCGAAGCGCCCCGCGACCCCGACACGATCCGGGGTGAAATGCTGGAACTGATGGCGAAACTGGACGCCACCGATGCCGATGACCGAATGGTCTATGCCCATGTGGATGAACAGGCGGTCGCTTCCGTGATTTCCGACTGGACCGGCATTCCGGCGGGTCGCATGGTTGTGGACGAACTTGAACAGATCCTGAACCTCTCTGACCATCTGAGTGAGCGAGTGATCGGGCAGGATCACGGGCTGCGCATGATCGCCAAACGGATCGAGACCAGCCGTGCTGGGCTGTCCAACCCGAACAAACCGATCGGTGTCTTCATGCTCTGCGGCCCGTCGGGTGTCGGCAAAACCGAAACTGCATTGGCACTGGCCGAAAGCCTTTATGGCGGTGAGCAGAACATCATCACGATCAACATGTCCGAGTTCCAGGAGGCACACAGCGTGTCCCTGCTGAAAGGCGCACCCCCCGGCTATGTCGGCTATGGCGAGGGCGGGCGACTGACCGAGGCGGTGCGGCGCAAGCCCTATTCCGTTGTTTTGCTGGATGAGGTCGAAAAGGCGCATCCCGACATTCACGAACTGTTCTTTCAGGTCTTCGACAAGGGGATCATGGAAGACGGGAACGGGCGGCCCATCAATTTCAAGAACTGCCTGATCCTGCTCACCTCGAACGTGGGCACGGACGTGATCATGGAGATGGGCGAAGGCGGCGAGACGGTTCCCGATATGGACGAACTCAACACGGCCATGAAACCCTTCCTGCTGGAGGTGTTCCCGCCCGCACTGATGGGGCGGATCGTCACGATCCCCTATTTCCCGCTGGGCAAGGAGGTACTGGGCGGCATCACCAAGCTGAAACTGGGGTCAGTCGCCAAACGGCTGCGGGAATCGCACGGGGCGAAAATGGTCTATGGCGACGATGTGCTGGATCACATCGTCGACCAATGCCGCGACCCCGACAGCGGCGGGCGGATGATCGACAACATCATCACCAATTCCATCCTGCCCGACCTGTCACGTCAGGTGCTGTCGCGGATGGTCTCGGGTGAGGACATGAAAGAAGTCACCATCGTCATGAACGACGGCAAAATCGACTACAACTTTGCATAGCCCGCGCACATCAGGAGCAACAATTTATGGACATTTTCTACGGCATCGACGGGACTGGTGAGGACAATAACGATCAATATGCCAAAGACTTCGAAAACAGCCATGTGCGCACCATGTGGAGAAAGTGGCACACGCCGATTGCCGGCTACATCCGGGGGCCATCATTGGCGGGTACGGAAACGGCTGACCGGATGTGGAATGGGCTGAGATGGGTCAAGGAAAAGTGGGAAGTGCAATCCAAACTGGCCACGCCTGCAAAACCGACGCGTGTCTTTCTGGCTGGATACAGCCGGGGCGGGGCAGCCTCCGTCGCACTCGCCTATCATCTGGAAAAGGCCAACATTCCGGTCCACGCCCTATTTTTGTTTGATGCTGTCGACCGGTCGCCATTGCTGTTCACTGACACGATCCCAAGCAACGTATCCGCCTGTTATCACGCTCTGCGCGATCCGCGGGCGGGATCAAGGGAGTCCTTTGGCAATTGCGGGCGCAAGCCCAAGGCGTCGGTTGCTTATACGGAAAAGACGTTCTTCTGCACCCATGGCGGGGTCGGCGGCACCCCGTGGAAGAAAAACGGGAAATCCGGAAAGATCGAGGAGCTGGATACATCCGACAAGGTCGTGGCCACCGTTTTGGGCGGTTATGCAGGCAAGAAGATGGCGGATGAGCACGACTTCACCAATGTCACAGTGGCGCAGGATGAACAGGGTAGCAAAGCATCCTGGGAATGGATGAGCAAGAACCTGACAATCGCCCGTGCATCGAAAGAAGCCGAAGGTATCGGGACGTTTGGTATTGATGGGAAAACCCGCAAGTAACGCCCGAGAAAGATCTTCAGGCCGTCTGCCCCAACAGCCATCTCTTGAACGTCTTCGCCCGTGCCGACAAGGTGCCGGGCGGGTGCACGATGTAATATCCCAGCCCGTCGCGCCGTTCTGACATCACCGCGATCAGTTTGCCGCTGGCGATGTCATCGGCCACCAGCGCGCTGGATACGACCGAAACACCACCCCCTGCGCGAACGGCGGATAGCAGCATGCTCAGCGTTGCGACCTCGTTTGCCTGACAGCACGCCATGTCCAGCCCCGATGCCGTTACCCAGCGCCGGGCCTCGCGATGCACGACCTCGAACAACCATGGCAAGTTCTGCACATCCGCAAGTGTCTGCGCAGGGCGGCCCTGCAATAGCGAAGGTGCGGCCACAACGGTGTAGTCGGCCTCGATCAGCAACTCCGCCTCCAGCCCCGGCCAATCGCCCATGCCATAGCGGATCGCCATATCGAACCCGTCGCGGCGCAGGTCCGCTACATCCATGTCGGGATTGATCGACAGGCCCAGCCCCGGATACGTCGCCCAGAACCCCGCCAGACGCGGCATCAGCCAGTTTTCTGCGAAGCTAGGGGTGACTGTGATCGCCACAGGGCGGTCCGCGACATCTGCCGCGATGGCCCGCACGCCGCTGGTGATCATCCCGAACCCGTCGCTGAGCGATGCGGCCAGCCTGTGGCCCGCATCGGTCAGGGCCAGACCACGACCGGCGCGCACCAATAGTGACGTGCCCAACTGCGCCTCGATCGCGCGCACATGCTGTGCCACGGCGGCATGTGTGACGTTCAATTCGCGCGCCGCCTCGCTGAATGTGCCTGCTCGCGCTGCCGCCTCGAACGCGCGCAAGGCCGCGAGCGAGGGGATATCACGCCAATCCATATGAAAGCCCTACTAACATATGAAAAATCATACAGAGTCGCTTTGACCATGCAAGAGGCGTAATTTCCTTTCATCTGATCACGAAAGGAAAAGCCATGCTAACAGGACTTTCAAAACTGTTCCGCTCTGTGCCCCGCAGCAATGACTGGAACGCGCCCGATCATTGGAACCAACATCACGCCCGGCGCACGCGCGCGCAGATGGAACGCGAGGCTGAGTTGCGCCGTCAGCGGCTCTATCGGGATGCTTGGATGTGGTAAACGGACCGCCCGTTGGGGTCCGACGTTTTGCCGACGCAAGTCAGACGCGATGCCGACCGCCCCGTTTTCTCCCTGAACGGCTCAGCTCTCCTGCGCCAGCAGCGCGTCGATTTCCGTAATATAGGCAAGAACCTCCGGCGGCACCGGCTGCCGCCGGGGGCCGCCAGAGACGCCGCGCATCTTGCGCTGCGCCCAGTTCTCCAGATCCGCGACGGTGTAATTGGCAAGGAACGGATTGGCCCGCACGACGCCTGCGCCCATTACCTCAAGAATGGTCTGATCATCACGCGATGACAGCACCTTATGCGCCCCGCCCGGTCCCAGAAAATGCGACAGATAAAGCCGCCCTGCATCGATACGGTGCCCTCGCGCACGCAGAAAGGTTTCGTTTTCACGGGCAAGGTTCTGAACCATCTCGCGCGACAATGTCGGGTCCTTGCGCAGATCTAGCAGATCAGCGCGTGACATGGTACGCGTCAGGTCAGGGCGATAATCTCGCATCATCCTTAACCACGTGCTTTCTATAAACTGCCCCAGACCCGTCGCCGTCGACAGCGGATTTTTGGCATTGGCGTTGCCCGCGCTTTCCACGCGAATGATCTGCTCGGTCAGCGCCTCAACAGCATCTGACGCCACTAGCGTGCCGCCCCCACCCCCAAGCGAAAACGGATCAACAGGCGCTCCGTTCAATCGGAATTCGAAATGCAAGTGCGGCCCGGTAGACCGACCTGTCGTACCCACATATCCAATCACGTCGCCCGCGCGCACTGGCCTGCCCTCGATGGCTGCCTGGTCGAACCGATCCATATGGGCGTAGCGCGACTGCAGCCCCTCGGCGTGGTCGATATATATGACATTCCCATAGCCGCCACCATTACCCACAAATGCGAATTTGCCATCACGCGCCGCAACAATCGGTGTGCCCGTCGGCGCCGCCCAGTCCACACCGCCATGCAACCGAACCTCTTTCAGGATCGGGTGGAACCGGGGCCCAAAAGGCGATGACAAGGTGCCGCCTTTGACGGGGGTCACAAAGTCAGCGCCACCGCCACGCAGCCCGCGCGGGGTATAGCAGGCATATTCGTCAAGACCGGCCCCACCGGATTTTCGCGCCACGTAACAGGGCATATCGCCAGATGGCCCGTTGATGGCCGCATAGGCAATCTGCGCCGATCCATCGCCCAAACCGGGGGCATATAGCAAGGTCACCATATCACCGGGGGCCGCGACAGCCTCCAGATCGTAGGCTTGGGACAGCATCACGATCAGCTCTCCCACCAGCGCGGTCGGGACCTCACTGCGGATCACAGCGCTATAGACGGCATCAAGCAGGCGATAGTCCTGCACCGCATCGTCAAAGCTGTCCCGATTGGGGGAGGCCAGGGCCGGTAGGTCATCCTTGATCCAGGGGTTGCTGGCTTCGATATAGCCGACCAGCCCATAACGGGAGAGCGCGCCGATATACCCATCCGGGCCAAAGATGGCTACGTGAACAGGGGTTTGCTGACTATCAATCCGGCGATGACGCACCGCCACGATACTACCCGCGGCCAGCCCATCTTCGGTCATGATGCCCGCGAGTGCGGGGAATGTCGCCGTGGCATCGCGCGCTACCTTGGCAGCAATCCCTTCGTCAAATCCATTTGCCGTCAGCAGATCCTCCAACGACCGGGGATACTCCAGCCGCACGACCAGATCGCGAGAGACCCGCTCGCGCTCGGCCTCTGGACGCACAAAGGCGATGGATGTCGTGTTCTGGACCCGCGTGGTCACATAGGTCGTCGGCATCGCATCGTCTGCCCCCCCAACCGCGTCGCCCCAACTGTTATCGTCATCCGTGACGATCACAGTTTCTTCGATGCTTTCTTCCGGTACTCTCGGTATTAGCTCCGCCAGGTTCGGCTGACTATCCAGCGATCTGCTGCGCTGGGCCTGAAAAAAGGCGAAGTCTTCGCGGCTTGACGGCAGTGCGGTCATCAACCGGCTTTCGCGCACGACCAGATCCTCGGTAATCAGGGCAAAACGTCCCGAGCGGGGCTGGCCGAACCGCGCCGGATCCAATGCGGGCGGCCCGGCGACCTGACGCTTGGCCACCGCATCGCTGGTTTCAAAGCGCAAGATCATTGGATCGCCGGCAATATCAACAAAGGGGGTCGCAAGCCGGACACCTTGACCGGTTGTCACATCTTCAACCTGCGAAATCTGCTGATCATCACTGTCGCTTGTCTCAGCAACAGGCAGGTTCGGGTCGATGGCAGGCCCGCTGAAAAGCCAGATGACAAGGCCGATCAGCGCGGCAACACCACCAAGCCCGCCCACGACGATGGCGGCCAGCCTAACCTGCCGCTGGGTCTTGCGCCGTTTGGCGGCGGCACGGGATTGACGGAACTGCGGGTCAACCTGCATCCGTAAACAGCCTACCGGAAGATGCCGGTGCCGGTGCTGCGGTTGATCGTGCGTGACGGTTGTTGCTGCTGCGTCGGCTGTTGTTGCGTTTGCGCAGGCTGGGTCCGTTGCTGCGTGCGCGGCTGCGTTGTCCGGGTTGTCGGTGTCCTGTTCGTTTGGGCAACGGGCTGCGCAGGACAGCTCACATCATCCCGCATCATGATCTGGCGAAAGATCGACACATCAGCGTCCTGCGATGGTGAGGCCGCCTCTAGTTGCTCAAAATAACGTCCAACAGCCGCGCGGGAGCCTGGCCCCCATGCGCCATCGATCCCTGAATTATAGCAGTTCATCCGTTGCAGCTCTGTCTGCAGGGCCACGACAAGCTCTGCCGGGGGCGGATCAAAGGCACCGCCGTCCACCAGCGTTGCAAACAGTTCGGGATTGTCATCGCGCAAGGCCCGACGCCCAGCGATATCCGTATATTCTATGGTAGATCCGGACACCGGCCCTGTGGGTTCTGTCACTGTGGGAAAGGCAACCTCGGTCGGTTCGATCAGCCCGACGATAATTGACGGGCGCGGCAGGCCACCGGCACCGGGAACGGCGCGGGTGGTGTTGGTTGAAACCTGCACCGGCGTCGGGTTTCGCGGTGCAAGCGAGGCGCTTTGCTGAACCCGCGATACTGCATTTGTCACCGGGGCGAGGGTTGCCCCGCCGGTTGCGACCGGTTTTACCGGGGATGTCAGCACCACCGTCTCGGTCGTCACGATCTGCGGTATGGTCGCCTGCTGACCGCTCCCGTCTCGGTCAACGGCAATCCCCGCCGCTTCCCAACTGGCAAGCATCTGGGTCTGCGCCTGCGGGCTGAGGCTGTCGAGCATGCGATAATCATCCGCTGTCAGGCGAATTCCCGATTCTACATTGCGGAATATAAACGGCGCGGACAGCGTCGACATGGTAGCCACATTGGTGCCCTCGAACGAAGTCGCCAGATCAAGGCCGGGGATCAAAAGCCGTTCCAGCATCACCTCGGTCAAGGATTGATCCAGATTGGTACACGCCACGCCCACCGGCATGGATGAGGCCACGAACAGCCCATCAGTGGCAGGCACCGGTCCGATGCCAGCATATGTTGCCGTGGCGTCGTCAGTCACAGACGTTTCTTCCCCGTCCGCCGGAATCGCCGAAGGCTCAACTGGGGTTTCCGGCACGACAGGATCTAGACAGACGTCCAGAAACACCAGGGTGGTATCGCGGGTCCCAGCCCCTGCGCGCGCCAATGCATCATCCAGTACAACCGCATCCCGGCCATTGGTCGTCATCAGGCGGGTCTGGCCATTTTCGACAATCGACCGTCCCGCGAAATAGATCACGACCGGCCCATCCTGTGCCTGCAGCCGGTCAAGCGCCGTTCTAATATCGGTCGCATCTGGGTTTTCCAGCCGATTGACGGCATAGCCCAGCCCGAACAGCGTTTCCGACACGTCCTCGGCCCGGGTGCGGACGTCGCGGCGTGCCTCTGCGCCTTGATAGGCGTGGTTGACGATGATCAACGCCTGCTCGGCCATCGCACCGGCACCGGGCATGGTCAAGCCCAGAACAACCCCAAGTTTCAATGCTATGTCACGTGCTGTTGGCATCATCTGTCTGAAATCAGTGTAAACTCTGTCCATGATACTAACCGATCCGATCACATCAGGCTATGGCGGAGGGGCCAGAAAGAGGGTCCAGCGTTCGGTTTCCTGTGTGTCGACCTCAAGATAGTCCGCATCCAGATAGCCGCGCACCAGACAATCGCGTTCGCCGCGAATGACGAACCGCTTGGGTGCGATGCACATGGATTTGGTCCCCTGCAGGATTTCGTTGCCAAAAACATCCTGCGCAAAGACATAGATATAGCGGGCCTGCAGCGCCTCGCGGACAACATTGGCACATTGATTGGGTCCGACCGTCCACCAGCCCCGGGTGACAAAATCAGTGTCTTCGTACTGGCCCACAGCAACATTCACGACGTCAAACGACTGATTACAAACGGCAAATGCGGCTGACGCCGGACGTGGCCAGATGAGCAGCGCTACGACTCCAGCAAAGAAACAACACCGGGCAGATGATAAATATGTCGCCTTCACTTTGCCTTATTACCGCCAATTGTTTCGCGTAAGATAATAATCTGATAACTCCGTTATCGAAATTTACTGCTCTTCCCAAGTCTTTCTGTTATAGACTGGTGGCAGGGGCCTAAGGAAAAGGAGGATTGTCAGCCATGGCACATCCTTGGAACGCGAAAATTGCGGGCGTGGTGTTTGCCTGCGTGACCAGTGCGATTCCCGCTGCAGCATTTGCGCAAGGCTTTGATACGGCACCTTCGGGATCCTTTACATTCGGCAGCTTTGGCGCGGCGCAGGTTGATGACCTTCCGCTCGAACTTTCCGAGGATTCGACGCTGACACTGCCTCCGCTATCGACGACGGTGACGGAGCTGGGCACGACACCCGCACCTGTCCTGGCCGATGTTCAGTCCGTACGCGTACAGCCACGTCGCATCCAAAACACCTGGTCAATCGGCGTCTTTCGCTAAAGGCGTATTGACAGCGTTGGGCTGATACGGCCCAATCCCTCGCATCGCTTTCTGCGTGAATATGCATGCATATTCACACCCAATGATCCGAGTTGAGGGACCAGATGACTTTCAAAAACGCCATTTCCTGCCTGACCGCGGCTATTCTGATGGTGGCGCCCGCCGTCGCACAGGACGCCGCGCCCAGTTTTTCGCTTGACCTGAACACAGTGGCCGACACCGAACAGGGTGGTTGTCGGCTGACTTATGTCGCTGCCAACCGGACCGGCCAGGCATTGAATGCGGTATCTTATCAGGTGGCGGTTTTCGACGCGCAGGGGATTGTGACTGACCTGCTGGTCCTTGAGTTCGGGTCTCTGATCGAAGGGAAGACCAAGGTGGTGCAATTCGATCTTGCCGGGCGTGGCTGTGCCGATATTTCACGCATTACCGTCAACGAAGTCGCGGAATGCAGCCTTGCTGACGGAACGACTGGCGATTTCTGCATGAGCGGCCTAGAAACGGCCTCGCGCGGGGCCATCCAGTTTGGCATCTGAACCGCCGCGTCCTGATGTCCGTTTAACAAGGTAACTTTCATGAACGCCCCGGATCTTTCCGCCCTGAACGCGCCGACCATCGCTGTCTTCGCGGCCCTTGCCATCATGTCGGTCATGGCCGTCACCGTCGGCTTTTTCAAAACCTTCCAGTTCGCCCGTCTGGGCGTCGGTCAGAACAGCAGTGCTGAGGCGATCTTGAACGATTGGCTTGGCGGTCGGTCGGACAAGGCGATGCAACTGGCATCCGGCCGCAAATCGGTCCTCGCCCGTGTATTGCAGGCGGTTTTCACCGGCCTGCGCGCGCGCCCCGATGACCAAAGCTTTGCAGAAGAACTGGGTCGCCAAACGGCGATTGTCGAACTTTCCGCCATGACCAGCCGGATGCGCCTACTGGAAACGGTTGTGCAGGCTGCGCCGATGCTGGGCCTTCTGGGGACGGTGATCGGGATGATTGATGCGTTCAGCACCCTGTCCACCGCCGAAGGTGCGGTTGATCCCGCCCTGCTTGCCGGCGGCATCTGGACTGCGCTGACCACAACCGCCGCGGGACTGGCCATTGCGTTGGTCACCTTCTTCGTGGCCACCTGGCTCGAAGGGCGGATCGAAACTGAACGCCAATCCATCGAAGCGCTCATATCAGCGGCAATCAATGGCCGTGTGGACGCCAAAACCCCCTGATGTCCGAGGTCGCGAGGGCATATACATCGCGCGAGCATCCGGTGATGCAGCCGCGATCGGCATCGCGTTATCGCTTTGCCCTGACCCCGCTGGCCGATGCGATGTTTCAGCTTTTGATCTTTTTCATGCTGACATCCAGCCTGACGCCTTATTCCTTGCTGACAATCCGTAGCGGCCCGGAGGCCGGGACAGTAGCCAGCGATCCATCTGCAGAACCTGCAGATGAACCGGCGCTGCCGGGTGAAAACGCCCAGTTCTGGACAATCAGTCAAGGCGAAGTCACCGCAAACGGCACGCGCTTTCCCCTTGATCAGCTGCCCGCCTTGGCCGCCGCCCTGGGTCAGAACGATCAGGCAGAGGTGATCCTGATCATGGAAAGCTCTGCACAGGTGCAGGACCTGACCTCGGTGCTGGAGGCACTGACCAATGCCGGTGTGACATCCGTACAGATCGCAGAAACCGGGGGGGGGCAGCTATGATCCGCGCCCTGCCCAAACGCCACGCGAGCCGGGGCATGGACGTGTCGCTGGCCATTGTGAATATCGTCCTGCTGCTGATCTTCTTCTTTCTGGCGACCGGGCAATTGCTGAACCCCCCGACCCAGGGGGTCGAGATTTCGGAAACGACTGAATTGCCGCTGGATCAGTTGCCCGCCCCAATCCTGATCGTGCGTGACAACGGCAATTGGGAACTGAATGATAGCGACGTTAATCCGGATATTCTGGGGGCAGCGATCGCCGAACTCGAAGCACCCTTTACCCTGCATGTGCTGATCGGGCGCGATGCCCCGGCAACCAGCCTGCTGGATATTCTTAACCGGCCAGAGCTGGAAGATGTCGAGATCAAACTGGTCACCCTGCGCAGAACGGCTCGTCCATGATCTTTGCAAACAAGAAAAGGCGGACATTACACTGGGTCGAAGCATTTGGCGCATCAGCGGTCGTGCATCTGGGAGCCGCTATTTTGGTGTTTGATCTGCTGGACGGGTTCAGCGTGTTCGATCCTCGTGAAGAGCCCGAGCCAGAGATTATCATCACCAGCATCATCCTTGAAGGTGAACTGGCACCAGCGCCGGAACAACCGCTGACAAACGACCCGCTCAGCGAAACGCCGACCGAGCCGGGCACACCCGAAATACCGCCCGACGAATCCGATCCGGCGCCCGACGAACCCGTTGAACAGCCGACAGAGCCTGACCCGGACCCGGCGGATATCGCCAATATGATACCCGAAACACTGGCACCGGTGGACACGCAGACGATGACGGCTTTGCAGCCTGAAAACCAGCTGCGGCCCGAAGACGGATCAGCGGTCCCAGTCGCCCCCCGGGCAACCACCGTACTGACGCCCCAATCCGGAACGGTGATCGCAGCAGTACCGGCGACGCGCCCTGATACAGGCAACACAAACACGCTGCAGCCACGCCAGACGATTTCGACCGTCCCCACACCTGCAACGCAACAGGCACCAACACCGCAGGGCGACACAGCCAGCGGCGTTGTCAACGAATTGATCACCCGCATCCGGGCGCGGCTTGCCGATACATGTCTGCTGGCTATTCCACAGCAGGGCAGCAATGACATCCCGGAACTGGTGCTGATGGGGTCTAATGAAAATGGCATGCAGGCTCTGGCCGATGCAGTGCTCGCCGATCTGACCCCACAACCGACGCAGCGGCGGGTACTGATCGACAATCGCCAATGCGCGGCACTCAATTTCGCACGGGAAAACCGGAACTACCCCACATTCAGACTTTCGATCAGTCTTGATGAGACTTCAATCGAAAGCGGCACAGAATTGTCCGGCACGATCGGAAATGCGGCGGGGCGTTATGTTTCGCTGCTGCTGGTAGATGACAATGGCGTCGTGCAAGACCTTGGCGATGAGCTGACCTTTACCAGTGGAGAAGCGCGATTTGACGTGATCCTCACCCGTGATGGAAATCCACGTGACACCAGCCAGACGCTGGTTGCGCTGGCCACAATCACACGCCCAGCGACGTTGAACGAACAAAACGGGCAAAGCGCCGATATCTATTTCGCAGCTCTGCGCGAAGAACTGGGGCCGGACACCCCGATGGTCCTGCTGTCCTTCGACGTGCGCTAGGCGGCATCTGCATTTATCTCTCACTATCGGCGCGAGACACATTTTGCCGCTGACAAGCTGATTTGACCGCAGCGATGTGGTTCATCGGCAGGGCAAATCCGCGATGGCAGAGGCAAAATGCGCCGCGTCGCAAAGCGATTTCGTCAAAATTGCCCATTTCTGCGTCAACAGAGCTTGAATTAACCCGTTAGTCCTGCGCTCTGTTTCCTGGAACCGAGCAATTTCGCCTGAAACCGATAGCGAGAGATAAATGCAGACGCCGCCTAGGGCCTCAGGTCAAAACCCGCCAGCGCCAAACCTGCCTTGGTATCGCCGCGCCCTTTCAATTCGGTTTCGATCAACGGCAGCAGGGCAGCAGCACTCATCGCTGGCCCTGCGGCTGCGGCCGCGATCAGTGGACTGTCTGATACCAGCGCGATCACCAGCTGCGGGGTTTCCACATCGCCTTCCTCTGCATTCAGGCCAAAGCTGAAAGTGGCACTGCCATCGGCCTGTTCCTCCAGCCGGTCCGTCAGATTGTGGACGCCACCCTCGGTTGACACCCAGGCCAACCAGACCGGCCGTCCGCTACGGTTGCTGACCTTGCCCACAATTGACCCGCCGCTACGCATCACGTCGGAATCCAGCACCAGCGCAGGAGGGGCGGTGTCTACCGTGCGCATCGCATTTGCAAGCTCAAGCGCGGGGCATTGGGCCTGACTGACCAGATGCTCTGAAATTGTGGGCCGCGCCCCGAAAATCCGATCATAGGCATCTGCCAGACCTTCAAACGCCCCAGCCGTCGATGAGAACGCGGCAATTGTTCCGCTATTCGATCCGGCGGTCAGCCGGGTTGCAAAGACGCACGGATCGTCTGACCAGGCGGCCAGAAACCCTTCGCGCGTGTCAGGACCCAGACCAGCAGTTACAGGATCAATACCGTCCGGTTCGGGTATCGTCACAATATCATCCGGTGATCCAAACAACCCCTGCTGCCATGCAAGAAATCCGCCAATCCCGGCAAAGACCAACAAGACCAGAAGCCAGCGCAGGATGGCGCTATTGTTTTCAGGTTCCGGTTCCGTCTGCGGTGTGACTTCAAGGCCTGAGTTGTGCCCAAAGGGGCTGGATGACTCCGTATCGGCCGCGATCCCGCCGAAACCGCCCGTCGTCGCGCCAAAGCCGCCGGTTGTCTGTGATCGTCCGGGCGGCTGCCGCAGACCTGGCACGGCAACAGGTGCCGGAGCGGGAGACGCATCGCTGGTCGCGACCGGCTGGGCCTTGCCGTATTTCGCCGTGATCGCTGCGGGATTATCCAGCAGCGCAATCACATCCGACATCCGCGCGGGCCGGTGCGCCGGGTCAGGCTCCAGCATATGGGCCAGAAGCGGTCGCAAGGCGGGGTCGATATCGCTGAGATCCGGAATTTCACGCCGGGCATTCACCGCCTCGACAATGGAATTCCCCATCTCCAGCGCCTTGCCCCGCAGCGCCGCAGCCATCATCAGGCCAAGGCCATATATGTCCGTGCGCGGGCCAATCTCGCCGCCGAAATGGCCGAGTTGTTCGGGCGAGATGTATTTGAATTTGCCCGCAAGCTGGCCGTGCAGCGTGCTTTCCGCCATTTCGGTCGATTTGGCGATGCCGAAATCGATCAGCACGGCATCTTCAACTGATCCGTCACGCAGCATGACATTGTCAGGGGACAGATCGCGATGGATCACCTCCATCTGGTGCGCCCGGTCAAGGCCGGCGGCCACGCGGCGCATCAGCCCCACCGCCTGCTGCAGCGTCAGGGGGGCAACATCGCGGATATGATCGGACAGCGCGATGCCCTCAATGAACTCCATGATCAGGCAGAAACGGTCCAGATCGGCATCGCGAACAAAGTTGTAATAGCGCACGATCGCCTGATCGGACAGCTGGCACAGTACTTTGGCCTCGCGCATGAACAGGGCCGCGACCTTTTCGTCATGGGCGAGTGATTGCAGGACAATCTTGATCGCCACGGCATCGCCGGTGAACACGTTTTCGCCCCGGAACACCTCGCCCATGCCACCGGCGTTGATCAGTTGTTTGATCTCATAATTGTTGTTGATCAGCGTCCCGATGGGCACCGGAACCTGCTGCGCCTCGGGTACCGGAGTCGATGGTTTCGGCATCGGGGCCGCGGGCGGGACTGAAGCTGCTGGTGGTGCTGTCGGGTCGGGCAGGGCCGGGGGACCGGTCGCTATTTCCGTCCGATCATCAACTGGCGCAATCTCGGTCTTGTCATCCGCCACGGGGCGCGGTTGCGCGATCTGCGTCCGGTCGTCGTCATTTGGGGGATTGGTCGGTTCGTCTGCCATGCCACCCCCTAGTAATCAACCGCCGGGGCGACAAGCTCTGCCGCACTGAAACGCAGGACCACGGCGGTGACATTGTCCTTGGCACCCCGATCCAATGTCTGCGTGATCAACCCGTTGCAAATTGCCTGCGGGGCCATGCCTGAGGCCAAAGCCTGCGCCAAATCGTCGGCGCTATTATGTTCGGTCAGTCCGTCAGAGCACAGCAGGAACATATCGCCATCCTGCAAATCTCCAAAAGTGGCGTCGCAATTCGGTTCCTCACTGACCCCGATAGCGCGGGTGATCACGTTCTTGCGCGGCCAGTGCTCAGCTTCCTCGGCAGAGATCAGGCCGGCCTCCAGCAATTCGCGTACCTCTGTGTGGTCCTTTGTCTGTTGGGTCAGAACACCGTCGCGCATCAGATAGATGCGGCTGTCACCCGACCAGACACAGACATATTCATTGTCATGGGTCAGCAAACCGACAAGCGTGGCCCCGACAGTCACACCGCCCAGCGCATTCGCATGATCCAAAATCCGGCCATGGGCGCGGCGCAACCGCTCCATGAACCTGGCCTGCAGGTCCTCGGTTGAACTGCCATACCCGACCGATGATAGCTCGGCCACGATTGCCTGGCTCGCGAAATCGCCGGCATCATGGCCGCCCATACCATCGGCGACCACCCAGACACCGAATTCTGGCTTGGTCAGATAGCTGTCTTCGTTGTGGTCGCGCACGCGACCTGTATCGGTCGCCGCACCGGTTTCGATGACAAAGTAATCGGTCTGGACAGTCACGGCTGCCCCCTTTCCGGACGAACGGGTGGCGTATATTCCGCACCCATCATCCAGGCAAAAACTGCCGCACCGGGCAACCCATCCGTCACATAAAGTGCTGCGGCCTCGGACGAGGCACGCCAAAGATAGGTGCGCATCGCGCAGGCCCGCGCGCGATCTGCCTCGGCCACATCGGACCACAGCCGGGTAACATCACCATCCTGTCTGGCGGCCCAAAAATCCGTGGCTGGCAATGGTTCCGCACTGTCTACGTTCGGCAGCATTTCGGCCGCAAACACGGCCGCCATGCCACGGGCATCTTCGCTACCGCGCTCGTAGGTGGCGAGAAAGCTGTCGATGCGATCATAATAGGCCTGACCAGGATCGATGGAGGGGGCAGCAATCGCGGCCCCCTCGACCCCTGCCAGCAGGGGGAACCGGCGCCCGACCTTGTCACGGGTGGCGGTCATCGTTCCACAAAAACCGCGCCCTTCCGGTGTCAGTCCGGGACCAATCCAGATGCGCATTTGCGGGGCGGCGTCATAATGGGCCTCCCAAGCATCAGCGACACCGTCGCGCAGGTCAGGCAGCATGGTGTTCAGCCAGCCTTCCAGATGATCGGCCAGCGGCTGTGATAGACCGGCGGTGACAAAATCACCAAACGCGGGATGTTTGCCATAGAATCCCGCCGAAAGAACCGGCGCGTCCTGCATATGGTGTGCGACCTGGCTCACCAATCAATCCACGGTCTGCGGGCAGGTGAAACTGGTGAGTTCTGGCATGGTGAACGGGTTAAAGCCGGTCGCAAAAGTCATATCAAATATAAAGGTCCTGCCGGAGTAGGTATGGGTCAGGCGGACACCATTGCCCAAAGGCTGGCGTGAACTGGCATCACTGATAAAGTTGATAATAGTCCAAGGCCCACCCGACCACAGCTTCACCTGCGAAGCGGCATCACCAAAGTCTGCATCTGAATCCAACCGAGTCGTGGTGCCCGAGCCCGGCCATCTTACCGACTGCGCAGAACCGTCTTGCTGCAGCTCCACTCTGGCATTGTTGATTTCCAGAATAAGTGTTTTGACCTGCTTTGTTCCCGGATCGATCTCTTGCGGATTGACATCAATGATCACCTCGGTCTGCGACCCACCGGCCGGAAAGAATGCGCGCTGGATTGCATAGGCTCGCTCAAACTGCAGCAGCATATTCGCTGACAGGCGTCCGGCTAACGGGCTTTCAGGGCGCACCTCATACCCGTCGCTGGTCCGGTTCACATGCCGATCCAGATATTCATTGTAATACCTTTGCATGGTCCCGTTTGGGCCAAAAAAGCCGGCAAAATTCTGTACCGACACGTGGGCGGAACTGTTTGGATTGAAAGGAAAGTAACCCTCAATGAACTGCTGACATTCGTAGCGGACGGTATTTGACAGCTCGTTATTCATCTCGGTTATGCTCGACTCGGTCGCTTCGCTTTCGAAATCACGCTTCGCGTCTTCCAGAAAACGGGCAACTGTCGGTGGAATGCTCGAGTTGTATCGCGTCAGATCGCTGAGCAGGCCGGGCAGCAACTGATCCTCGACACTGCTTCCTGTTTGCGCCGCCGCCCGGCGGTTATCGCGCACATTTGAAAGCGCGGTCATGATCACATCAATGGCGCGGCCGCTTGGCCCATCCTCAACCAGTTGGTGCCACATGGCGAACCGGTCCTCGATCCGCTCCGCCTCGCGCCGGGGCCCCTGCGGACCGCTGCCACCGACCTGTTGCTGGTTTTTCGCGCTGTTGCTGGCCGCCTCAAGCAGGATGCGCTGCAAACCGCCAGAGGTCTGCTTGAACCGCTGGAACAACTGGCCACCCACGTCGGCCCCAACATCTCCGCTGGCGATGGCGGTGGGGTCAATGCTCTCCAATTCGTCCAAAAACGTGGTCAGCTTGGTTTCCCGGCTCACGGCGTTTGCCAGCCGAAGGATGGGTGATGCAGGCGAAGACGCCGTTGCAAGCGCGTTGTATTGCGGCGGATCACCAGCCATGTTGTTGAGCTGGATGCGGCCCAGCATGGCATTCCAGGCGGCCTCGAAATCGTTGGCATAGCGGCGCTGCAGCGCCTGATCGAGGCCTGCAAGCTGCGCATCAAAGCTGACGGCATTGGCCTGCTCACCCAGAACCCATTTATCATTCTCAAGGATGTTTTTGACGTCGATCAGCTGATCAAGAAAGAAGAACCAGTAGCCATCGAACGTATAAAGCCCCGGTACAGTCAGCTCTGCCAGATCGCTGCCGTCATTGGTCGAAAAGATGACCGATGTTTCCGGCCGTGTCTCTTCCACTAGGCTGAATTCCGGAAAGGACGAAAATCGCGCGCGATCCAGAATGGTGGCATAGGCCTGATCGGCAAGCGACATTTGCACAATAGCACTGCGTGCCAGCGTGACAGCGGCATCGTCAATCGGGATGGACACGTCGCGTGTATCGTCAAGCTCCAGCATGTTTGCCAGATGGATGCTCAATTGTTCGCGTTCACCGGCGAGGCCAATGCTGCCATAGTTTTCGTCCCAGGCCGCCTCGAACCACGACTTGATGGCATCATCATCCGGGCGTGGCCCTTGCCCGGCAAGCAGCATGTAGACTTTCAGCGCACGGAAGATTTCGGCAGGGTCACCAGCCGCGCGTAGTTCGGGCAGCCGCCGTTCGACATCCAACACCAGACGCGGGCGCAGCATCTGTTCCAGCGCGTCACCATAGGATTTCTGGGCAGAGTTCTGGATGCGCCCAATCTGACGCTGCCCAAACCCGTTCCACAATGTTGGTTCGGCCTGATTACCATAACCTGCTGGCATCAGCCGCATCCGTTCCAGATAGGGCAAGACGGGCAGCGGATCCCAATCCTCGATCTCTGACCGGGCCAGTTCCTGCTGGGCTTCATTGGCATAGCGCGCGGCCTGCGCGTCGACATTGTCGACAAGCGTCTTGTTCTGCCAAAAGCTGAAACCAAAGGCAGCCAATAGCCCGGCTGTCGTCAATCCAATCGTTGAAAGCCCCAGAATGCGCAGGATCTTGGCGCGCCGCACCGCGCGCGCATCATGCCCGACCCAGTCGCGTTCCTCAAAAATCACGCGGCGTAGCAGGTCATGCAGGAAAAAGCTTTTCCCCTGCCCCGACATGAACGATGGCGCAAAGGCCCCCGGCGCCTGTTCATTGCGTGACATCGCCCCGAGAACCTGATCAATGGGCGTGCCTTCTTGTGTGCCGGATGTGAAATAGAACCCCCGCAGTATGGCACTGGTCTTGTACCGGGTCGGCTCAAACACCCGGCGCAGGAAATCGGTGACATTGTCGCGCAAGAGCGCCATCTGCCCTGGCAGACCAAAGATCGCGACGCGGCTGATCCCGTCAGGTTCTTCGGTCAGCCGGTCCATCAATTCGTCCGACAAGCGCGACACCAGCAGATCAAACTCCGCCGGGACCTGTTCATGGGTCTGCGCCTTGCGATCCTTCGTCTGGAACGTCACGCCCCATACCGCCTTGCGCCGGTTCAGGCTGAAACTGCTAAAATATTCACGGAACCCTGAAATCAGGTCGCATTTGGTGAACAGCACATAGACGGGAAAGTCGATGCGCAGCTTTTCATGCACCTCGCCCAGACGGGCGCGCACGATCTCCGAATGCTTGGCCAGTTCTTCCGGCGTCGCATTCATCATATCCTCAACCGAGAACGCCAGAATCACACCGTTGATCGGCTGATTTGGTCGGGATTTCTTCAGCAGATCCAGGAATGACTGCCAGCTGCTTTCATCCGCCGTCTTGTCGCTATCCTGCGTAGTATAGCGGCCAGCGGTATCAATCAGGATCGCATCCTCAGCAAACCACCAATCGCAATAGCGCGTGCCGCCAAAGCCGGACACGACACCGGCGTCATCTGCATTCGACAAGGGGAATTCGATACCCGAATTACGTAACGCAGTCGTTTTGCCCGCGCCCGGCGGGCCGATGATCACGTACCAAGGCAGATCATAGAGGTAAGACGCGCCACCCGATTTCTTGAGCGTGGCCAGCGCATCATTCATCCGCTCAGCCAGAACCGCGCCATCGCCTTCCGGCTCTGCCGGTGTCAGCGCATCCTCAATCTCACGCGCGGCGGCCCGCCGTTTGCGCCAGCCCAGTATCTGGAACAAAAGGATGGTGCCGACGATCAGCCCTATTAGCGTGGCCCGCAGCCAGACCGTCGCCAGGAAGGGCACGCCAATCATCGGCAGCCCGAACCAGATCGCGACTATGACACAGATGATCCCCAGAATAATGGCCGGAATGCGCATCCAGGGACGCCAGCGCAGGAAACGGAACACGATGCGAAAGATGTTCAAAACGTACCCTCCCGGGCAAGCAGGATTTCAACACGGCGGTTCAGCGCCTTGCCTTCGTTGGTGTCATTGCTGGCAATGGGTTGCGTTTCGCCTTTGCCTTCGACCGACAGACGGCCCGATGCGGCGCCACATCCAGGCGTCACTTCATCGATGGGAACCTGTACGGTTTGTCCATCCGCCCCGGTCATCGCGAAAGTACCGCCATCACACGGCTGATCCACAAGACCTTCGCGCAGGATCGTCGCCACCGACTCGGCCCGCGCTACCGATAATTCCGTGTTGGTCTTGTATCGGCCGCGACCGGACAAGGGATCGCTGTCGGTATGGCCGACCACCCGGATTGGTCCAGCTTCACTATTTAAAACGTCAATGATTTCAGGTGCGACATCGCGAAAGGCCGGTGACAGCTCCGTGCTGCCGCGGTTAAACAACAGGGCGTTCCCCACACGAACAAAGATAAAATCCCCCTGAATGCCAACTTCGACCGATCCGTCTGCGATCAAATCTGACAACGCTGTCGAAATACGTTCCAACTGGGTTTCATCCGGTGGTGGCGGCACGAAAGGTTCGATCTCGAAACTCCGCACCAGATTGATGGATCCCACATTGGGGTGCATGGTATTCAGCTGGGTCGCGACCGCATAACCATCGCGGTTGATCAGTGTTGAAAGCGTCGCAAAGGTGCCAACAAGCAATACCGCCGCAATGCTGGCGTAAATCCACATAGGCAGCCCGCCAAAGTTGCGGCGGCCAGTCAGCGGCACGCCGGTCCAATGGACCGAAATATCTTCGTCCGGGCGCGGTTTGACCCGGCGCAGGGTTTCGTAAATCGCGGACCGGATGCGGGAAAGCTCAACAGCACCATTAGGGGCAGTGCGATATTGCCCTTCGAACCCGAGCGACAGACAGGTCAACATCAGTTCCAGCAGGTCAAAGCGCTGACCAGGGGCCTGCATGGCCTTCTCGGCCTCCTGAAAAAATCCGACCCCGGAATCGCGGCGCTGAAAGAAGCGGGCCACCATGGAATACTGAATCCAGACACCACGGTCGGCCCCCGGCAGGTTTTGCACGATGTCGTCGGCGGTGCCGCACAATGCGTATTTTGCGACCTGCGCTTCATGCGGATCGCCCCCCCCGGCGATGGCATTACCCTCGTAATCGTTCAATTCGCGGGTGACATGCTCCATCAGGGGCTGGGCCTGCATTTCGACCATGCCGGTGCGCAAGCGGCCAAACAGGATCAGCAGATTGGCGGCAGCGGCCAGCAACGGGTTGCTCGGCCCGCCCTTGCCCAGTCCCTTTGCGCGCAAGGCCTCTTGCAGGGAAATGCGCGGCGTCTGGATCGGGGCGGATTGTGGTGTATCGCTGGGAATGTCGGGAAAGAAACCGTCGCTGGGCGCGCTCTTGCGGCCCATATCGCCGCCGGGCTGTGGAATCGCCCCGCCAAGCCATGTATCGCCATCTTGCGGCGCGGGGCGGCCAAACGGATTGGGATTTGACGGAGGCGGCACTGCACCGCCGATGACAGTCCGGTCACCGGCTGGCGGTTTGGGCCGCGGCCCGGGAAGTGGGCCACCAAATACCGTCTTGTCGTCGTCGTCAGACATCACGCTTTCTCCGGTATCGCCCAAAGCTCCAGTTTCAGCTCGGGCCAGTCACCCGCGAAATGCATCCCAATGGCCGGAGCCATCGAAAACTCCTGCCAAAGCGGGGTTTTCTTATCCAGCAGGAAGTAGACGTTGCTCGATACCACTCTGATCTGTCGTGGCGGATTAGGCAAATGCATCAGGCTGATACCCGGCAGGTTGTTCTTGACGATCTCTGACATGCGAGTGTTCGGGCCAACCTTGCACAATTCCGGGAATTGCTGCTGCACCTGGGTCAATGGCTTACCGGTTTCGACCTCGATCACGAATGTCGCATCGCGGAAAAGATTGCGGTCGGCGACTTCGGCCAGGAACGAATTCTGACGAACCTGACGCAAGTCCAGACGCACCGCACGACCAACATCGCGGCTCAGCAGACGTTGGATATCCTGTACGACGGGTGTGAAGGTTTCCTTCAGATCGCCATGGTCATAGGGTTTGTATTCACGCGCCATCCGTTCGGCGTTGTCAAACGTGGCCAGCTCACCGGCAAATCCGACCAGCTTCTCGTAAAGCCGCTCTGGGTGAACAGCGCGCCCATGGCTCATATGGCGCAACACACCGATTTCGCGGTTAAGCGTCATCAGCATCAGGTAATCCGTAGCCTGCATCCCCCCGCCCGATGACGGGTCAGACGCATAGCGGGCCAGACTGCCCAGCTTGGCCTCGATCCAGCCGATCACCCGGCTCAGATACCCTTCGACGACCGGATGCACGGCCAGAACTAGCGCGGGCGGCGGTACGGTTTCGTCCAGCGAAATGACCCCATCCCGGACCTCGTTAATGCGGGCAATGCGCAGGCATTGATAACCCGGTTTGGTCGATTTGCGAATGTCCAGTTCCAGACGCGGCACCGCGGTTTCGATCTGATGTTCAACGCGCGAAGCTGACGCATTATCGGCCACCGTATCGGATGACAGCACATAGCGTGTCGTCGCCGCATCAGGGCCAAGGCCGACATCCTGCCCGTTCTGGCTGAGGTCCGGCAGGGTCAGCCAGACGTAAAGACCCTTGGCATCCTCAGGCACCTCTACCGGGGTCGGCAGTGCGCCGGCATTCGGTGCATCAAACGGCGTGCCATCCGGCATGATCCCGACGATACTGCGCAGGCCGATACGACCCTGCTGCGCCATGTCCCTGTCTATCGTCATCTCGGACAGGCCCCAGGGATAGGGTGTCATCACATCGGTCCGGCTCTGGATCAGCTTTTCCAGATAACGGTCACTTTGCTGCAAATGCTGCGGCTGCAGGAAAAGACCTTCTTTCCAGGCAACTTTGCTAAACCAAGACATGACAATCCAATCAATCAGATACGCAAGCTGGGGTTGTCCCCCGAAACACAAGTCTGAAACCTTGACCCGGCAGGGTCAAGGCAGGAACACCAGCATAGGGGCGTTTCAGGTACCGCTTAGAACTGAATGCGGAATTGGCCTGTAATCCCCCAGCTGTCCAGTCGCTCGCTTCCCCGCAAATCACCGCGCACACTCGCGCTGAGCTGTTTGGCACCCAATGGTGCATCCAACGGCAGGATCCGCAGATAATTCAGACCCGCGCTGATCTCGGTATAAGCGCCAAGATTTTCAGTGCTCACCGTCCGTGCACCTACACCAGAAATTGGGACGTACTCCGAAATAGGCTCATCCGCCATGTCGGTGTAGTAGGTCACGGTACCGAACTGGTTGATCGCCGATGTTCCGTCTTCCCCGAAAACGCTGCGGGACAGAGTACCGCCAACGAAAACCGTTTCCGTCGAGAAATCGTTGATCTGAACAATATCACCCTCATCAAAAACGATAGGGTCGGTGGTCAGGTTGGTATAGGCAAAACCGGCGGTCGGAATAAATGACACATTGCTTTCGCCGAACGGGATCGCATAGCTGGCGGACCCGCTAAAGGTGGCCGCATCACTTCCGAACTCGCTGTCCGTCAGCCCAAGCCCTCCCAGACCGCCGACACCGGTGTTTGTGGCTGTGAAATTCGTTTGTTCCAAACGGTATTGCAGATCCACCGAGAACCGGTTGTACGCACCCGTAATATAAACACCGGCATAAGCCTGATCGAAGTCCACATCGGTGATGCTGGTTACGACGTCTGTCGCGATCAGACCACCTGAACCGTCGCCCGTGAGCGCCCGAACAGGTTGCTCTGTGGTCCCCTGGTTCACACCGGCGATACCCCCTATAGAGATATCCCAGCCGTCGAAGTATCCGTTGAAGCAAGCCAGATCACCGCCTGCCTGAAAACCAGAATAATTCGCGCTGATATCGCTTTCAAAGCTAAGGTTGTCACCCCTTAGCGTGGTGATGTCACCGTTTGAATCGGCCTGACCACCAATCGCGCGCGCCCATGCGCCAGCGCCGCACGGATCTGGATCATCATAAGCCAGACCGCTGACAAACGGGCTGGAGGGCCGATTGATCACGGATCCTATCAATGATTGGGTTAACACAACCGTACCAGCCAGCGCACCGATGCCCGGATTCAGCAGATTGCTAATGAAGTAATCTTCGCCGTTTTGGGTCGGGATATAAAGAACGGCCTCACTCAGACCGGGCAGGCCCCGCATCTCAAGCTGATAGTTGTTGGCTTGCGTGGCATCAGCATCAAAAACCAAGAGCGGATCGGCGAAATCAGCACCGGTATTGATGATGTTGAAATCGAGAATGACATTGCCGGTCACGGCACCCCCCGTGACCACGACTGTATCCGACAACGGGGTTTCGGTCAGTGGATCGGAGTCAGTGTCGGACAGATCGACATCCAGCACAAAGGTACCGCTACCGCTCAACCCGCCCGAGATTGAGATCGTATCGGTTGCGTCCGCGGTGGTTGGCGTCGCGTTGGGCGATGTACTTACCACGCCGTTATTGACCAGACCATTTGCAAAGCTGAGATTGCCAGACTGCAAAAGGATCGCTCCGCCGTCGGCATTGGTCACCAGACCACCAAAGCGACCGTCATCAGCGGCGGTACCATCACCGTTGAAAAATACATCCCCGGCATTGGTGAAAGCACTGGTGAACCGCCCATTCAGGTTGATATCACCGCCGCTTGCATTGGTGATGCTCCCTGCGCCAGCGGTACCCAACGACCCGTCACTGGCAATGTCCAGCACGCCGCCGGACAGGTTGGTCAATGCGCCAGACACCGCCAGACTGTCGGCGGCGTCGATGGCATCACCCACCGACATCGCACCACTGTTGTTGATAACGGTCGCTGTGCTGACGCCATTAAACGTCGCATCGCCCCCCAAATCGTTGGTCAGCGTGCCGCCCAGTGCACCGCCCAGAACCCGGACATCACCAGTCGTCTCATTTGTGATCGCACCATTCAGCGTACCCGCGACCTCAACCAGGCCGGCCGCAAAGTTGCGCAAACCTGACGTGAATGTGGCCGTGCTGGTGTCGGCAACGAATATCCCGCCATCCGCGCCAGTGTCGCCGGTATTCTGGTTTGTCGCAGCACCGCCAACCGTGCCTGCGGCATTCACCACGCCACCGTCATTGTCCAGTGTACCGGTGACATTACCGTCAAGGTTCAGCGTGCCGCCATCCCCGTTGGTGACATCTCCAGTCAGCGTAAAGGGCGCGTCAATCGTCGCATCGCCAGCATCGTTACGAATATCGCCTTGGGCATTTCCTTCAATGCGGATTTCACCACCTTCATTGGTAAAGCCATCATCAAAAATGGCGACACCGGCGATTGCGGCATTATCTGTGATAACGACCGTGCCGCCTTCGTTGACGGACGACGCCGTGGTGATCACACCCGCATCCATGTTGAAGGTGCCGTTATTGACGGTCACGCCGCCATCGATCGCACCAGAGTTGTCAAAGACCGCACCATCGCCGGTTTCCGCCGCCGCCCCGACAGTGACAGAACCTGTGATCTGACCAAGGTTTTCGACAACACCGTCGGCGCTGCCATCGCTGTTGTTGGCCTGAACATCGCCCATCACGATGCCGGATCCGGCGATATTGACTGCGCCATCGTCGCTGACAAGCGCTTGGCCCCCACCTATCGTGATCAAGCCGTTGACATCAGTCTGTCCGCCGGTTGCAAGAATGCCGCCGGTAAAGGTGCCACCGTTTGCCGTAAGCGTACCGCCAGAAACTGTCGTGCCGTTATCCACTGTCGTGTCGCTGCTCGTCACGACCTCGCCTCCGGCGACAACCAAAGTGCCGTCATCGCCCGTTATCCCGCTGATTTGGCCATTGACGGTCGCAAGACCGGAATTGTTGGTTACGCTGCCGGTCACAACAGTTCCTGCGTTGATCGTGACCGCACCGTCGCCCGTGACAGGCATCATACTGTTGTTGGTAATGTCGCCTGACATGTCTGCAACAACATCAAATGTGCTGGTATCGGGTGCCGTTTCTTCAACAATAACGCTGCCGGTGAAGTTACCACCATTGGCGATCAGCGTCCCGCTTTGTACGCGGGCCGTCGTAGTCACATCGCCACCCGTGTTGTTGTTCACCGTGCCGCCAGCCACGACAATCGCGTCACCTTCCGGATTGCCTGGACCTTGAATTACCCCATTATTCTCAAAAACGCCGCCTTCAGACGTGAGCAGGCCAATCAAACGACCATCATTAGTTGCGTCAGTGGTGACGCCATCACGTATGATCACGCGACCAGTCAGAATACCATCTGTGCCGATATTCAGTTCCGAGCCTGCATAAGAAGGGGAACTTTCAATGATGATTGTGCCACCAACAGCACCGTCGATGTTGATGACACCTTCGCGACCGCGAAGACCCTGCGAAAAGAAGCCGCCCGTCGCATTGATGACACCACCGTTGGCTCCGGCGACATCGACACCGTCAACATCTGCACCGTTCTGAATAATGCCAACCTGCACGTCAGCACCATCATTTAGGTTCAACGTCCCGTCAGTGAGGGTAATCTGATCACCGGGGTTGTCTTGACGCACCAAGCCTTCCACATTGACGATGCTGTCGGCCTCGGTTCCGGTAATCGTTAGCGGCCCGATCAGTGTACCGCCGGTTTCAATCGTTGACGTGCCCGAATTGTTGGTCAGGCTGCCGGTCAACTGGCCATTCGTGGCGATGGTGACCGTACCACCATTATTGATCACATCGCCGGTCGCGTCCGGGTCATCGATTGTGTCGTCCCCGATACTCAGAATACCAAAGGCCTGCACATCGATCCCGGTTTCGAAATCGCCACCTCGGGCCAGCAACGTGCCAGGCGCCCCGTCAGCGCCAGAGACCGTGACCTGTCCGGTCACCCCGTCGGTCGCAGCGGTTGCATCGGTCTGTGTGAAGGTGCCGCCAGTGATATTCAGCGTGCCGTCAATATCACCGGTTGAATTGAAAAGGCCGGTTGTATTGGTGACCGGGCCGGTCAGGGTAATCCCGGCGTTCAATGTGATGGTCGAGCCATTGTTTTCCAGCCCGGCACCCACATCGGAATCGGCGGTAATGTTGATGTTGCCGCCCTGTGCATCAACGCCCTCATCAAATGTGCCACCTGCAATGCCCAGCGTGCCGCCGGTAACAACCCGGACTTCATCACGCACGATACCAGAATTCACCAATTCGCCAGCGTCAAGGATGATCGTGTCGTCGACCGCATCGACATTATCAAGAATACCATTGGCACTGATCGTCGTCGTGCCGCCTGCTGTATCAAAATCGGTCGTAAAGGTCACAGGTGCTGCTGCACCGGCCCCCACATTGATGTTTCCGCTGTTCAGGATCGTCTGTACGGCACCAGGTGCTGTCTCATCAAAATCCGTATTGATGTTCAGCGTACCGCCATTGATCTGGATATCCTGCTGAAAGGTTCCGCCATCAGCGTTCACAACACCAGTTCCGGTGATATCGACGCTGCCATCGATGTCGGCCCCGGACTGGTTGTTAAAGGTGCCGCCGGCGACATCCACGTCGCCAACAATGTTGCTGGCATTGTTCGTAATGCCGTCCTGATGATCCAGAAGGTCGGTTGTCAGGGTGCCCGCGTTGATATTGATCGTACCGCCATTGTTGGTCACGCTGACGGGGTCCAGGGCTGTGCCTGTGTCGGCAGTGATAATCAACTCGCCATCTGCGTCGACTTGAATACCACCATCAAAACTGCCGCCGGACGCGGTCAACACACCCGCAGCACCAGTATCGCTGTCACCACTAACAGTCGCCAACCCTGTGACACTGCCGCCGGCCTGATTGTCAAAAGACCCATCTGTGACATTCAGGGTGCTTTCCAGCGAACCCGTATTGTCAAAATCCGCCCCGGAGCCTGATACAGTTACCGTACCGCCAATTTCACCAGCGTTGGTGAAACCGCCATCGTTCACGGTGACGGTTCCGGTGATCCGTGCATCCGGGTCACCGACAACAGGGCTGGCGTTATTCGCTACAGTCCCGCCATTCTGGATGACATCGCCGTTGATGGTACCGTTGTTGACCGTACCGCCAACATTGTTCGTCACATTGCCATTCAGAGCCACTGGCGTCGTACCATCCGAAGCGAACTGATTAATCGTCAGCGTGCCACCAGTACCGCCAACCTCCCCGTTTACGACGTCACCTGATGTGGTCTCTTCAATCGTCAGGCTCCCGCCTGTCATCAAGACACCACCATTGAAATCGCCGCCGAGACCAACCGCCGTCCCGCCTTGGATCAGCGTCTGACCGAATATGGTGCCGCCTTCCAAGCTAAGCGAACCGGTGCCCGACACCGTCACCGTGCCGCGGCTAAATCCGGTAACTGGTCCACCAGCATTTACCTGTCCCGCGATCGTCAGCAGACCATCGGTCACGGCCAAGGAATCCTCGAATCCGATTTGCCCACTACCCGCGATGGTCAAACCACCACCCTCAAGCGTGATCGTTGAGATACTCCGACTGGCGTCAAGGTCCTGATTAGCCCCCGAAAGGATCAATGTTCCGACACTCGTCGCACCAGCGCCATTCACCGTCACGTCGTCCAAAAAGCGGATGACAGCGCCAATTTCGGCAGTACCCGTCGCATCTGGCGTTGCAACATCAATTGCAGCCGGCGCGCCGAAAACGATGTTTACATTACTGGGATCGGGGGCCGTTGAATCGGATTGAATAACATAACCAGATGTATTGAAGGTGATCGAGCCCGGATCGACATCTTCAATGACAGTGACCGTTTCTGCGGTACCACCAAAAACAGCATCGTCGCCAGGGTCGAAGTCTTCGGCGCTTACCGCTCCACCACCGCGAAGCCAATTCTCCAATCCGGTATCGGCATCGCCACCATCACCATCAGCATCCTGATCCCAATTGTTATTGGCATCAGCATCATTCCACCTTAGCGTTTCTGCAGCGACCGGACTGTACAGACCCGCCCCAAACACAAAAACCATCCCCAAGGCGATTGCAGTTGATCCTAGCAGGACGGAACGAAAACTACCCGTGGGCGACACGTTGTCATCAAAATGCATTTCAAAAATTTCCCAGCAAACACTCGCCCAAATTGTTACAGCTAGTCACGTCCGCGGCAACCCTCTCCAGAGCATTCTGAGGCGATAGGTCACGGAAATGCCACATTTTTCCGTTTCGTGATTTGCCTTTAAAATCAAGATATTATAATACTAGGCCGCCACAATAATAGCGAAATAAGGCGAACCGTTGACCATTAATATACAATTAATCTTCGTCTGATCGTGTGAAGCTGACACCCGATTCTTTCAGCACTGCTGTCACGCAGATTTACTGCCAATCTGTGTGACTCCAAGGACGTCCAGTACTTTCGCCTCGATGTGTTCAGCATTCAGCCCTGCCACATCATACATGGCCTTGGGACCGGCCTGATCAATAAAGATGTCAGGAAGGACCATCGACCGGTACTTTAGACCGCTGTCAAACACGCCCTCCTCAGCCAGAAGTTGTGCAACATGCGATCCAAAACCGCCAACAGCCCCCTCTTCTACACAGACCAGCGCCTCATGCTCAGCGGTAAGTTTCAGGATCAAATCCCGGTCCAGCGGTTTGGCAAACCGGGCATCAGCCACCGTCGGTTTGATCCCCTTCGCTTCCAGCGCCTCGCAGGCCACCATCACCTCCTGCAACCGCGTGCCAAACGACAGGATCGCAATGCGCGCGCCTTCACGGATCATCCGGCCCTTGCCAATCTCAAGAACCTCTGGATTCTCCGGCATCTCGACACCCACACCCTCACCGCGTGGAAAGCGGAACGCGATCGGGCCGTCATCATGGGCCGCAGCCGTGGCGACCATGCGCACCAATTCGGCCTCATCCGCTGCGGCCATAACAACAAATCCGGGCAGGTTCGCCAGATAGGCCACGTCATATGACCCCGCATGGGTCGCCCCATCGGCCCCGACCAGCCCGGCGCGATCAATGGCAAAGCGGACCGGCAGACGTTGAATGGCTACATCATGCACCACCTGATCATAGCCACGCTGCAGGAAGGTTGAATAAAGGGCACAGAACGGGCGCAGCCCCCCTGCCGCCATACCAGCGCTGAACGTTACCGCATGCTGTTCGGCAATGCCCACGTCAAAACACCGGCTCGTATAGCGCTCCATGAACTTCGACAGGCCCGTTCCATCAGGCATCGCCGCCGTGACGGCAACGATCTTGGGATCATCGGCGGCCAGCTTGATCAGGCTTTCGGCAAAGACAGAGGTATAGGATGGCGCGTTACTTGGCGCTTTCTTCTGCTTGCCAGTCACCACATCGAACTTGGCGGTCGCATGGCCCTTGTCACTGGCCGCCTCGGCCGGCGCATAACCCTTGCCCTTCTTGGTGATCGCGTGGATCAGAATCGGACCATCGGCGCGGGCCTTGACCGTCCGCAATACAGACAAAAGCTGCTCCATATCGTGCCCATCAATCGGCCCCAGATAGGAAAATCCCAATTCCTCGAACAAGGTCCCACCCACGGTCATATGTTTGAGCATATCCTTGGCCCGCTTCGCCCCCTCACGGAAGGGTTCGGGCAGCAACGATACCGCCCCCTTGGCGGCCGCCTTGAACTCCTGAAATGGCTCGCCAGCATAAAGGCGCGAAAGATAGGACGACATCGCTCCGGTCGGCGGCGCAATCGACATTTCATTGTCGTTCAGGATCACGATCAGGCGTTTGCCCAGATGGCCCGCATTGTTCATCGCTTCATAGGCCATGCCAGCCGACATCGCTCCGTCACCGATGACAGCAATCGCATCGCCCCCTTCGCAGCCCAGATCGCGGGCGACAGCAAAACCCAATGCCGCCGAAATCGACGTGCTTGAATGCGCCGCCCCGAACGGGTCATAGGGGCTTTCAGAGCGTTTAGTGAACCCGCTCAACCCCCCTTCCATGCGCAGGGTGCGGATCCGGTCGCGGCGACCGGTCAGGATCTTATGCGGATAACACTGGTGCGACACATCCCAGATGATCTTGTCCTTTGGCGCATCGAACACGGCGTGTAGGGCGACGGTCAGCTCGACAACGCCCAGACCGGCCCCCAGATGACCGCCAGTAACCGATACGGCAGCGATCGTTTCGGCCCGCAACTCATCAGCCAGTTCGCACAACTCCTTGTCTGACATCGCCTTCATGTCATCGGGCGTGTTCACGCGATCCAAAACGGGGGTAAGGGGGTGGTCGGTCATCAGTGACCCTTTCTAATGCGTCCGCGCGATGACAAACCGCGCGGCTTCTTTCAATGTCTCGGCCTCATCCCCGTAAGGAAATAGCGCATCACAGGCCTCTTGTACCAGTTCCGCAGCGCGGCTTTTCGCCCCATCGACGCCCAGATGGGACACAAAAGTGGCCTTGCCAGCCGCCGCATCCTTGCCCACGGCCTTGCCCACGGCAGCGGCATCGCCCTCCACATCAAGGATGTCATCGGCAATCTGAAAGGCGAGGCCGAGTTTGTCGCCATACTTATCGAGCGCCTCGGCATCCTCATCGGCAAGATCTGCTCCGGCCATTGCGGACCAACGGATCAACGCACCCGTCTTGCCCGTTTGAATGGCGATGATGTGGGCCAGCGTATGATCGCGCGTCTTTGTTTCGGCCATGATGTCCAGCATTTGCCCGCCGACCATACCGTGATGACCCGCTGCATAGGCCATCTTGCGGACCAGGGTTTGAGCCACTTTGGCCGTTCCGATGCCCGGATGCGAGATCAAATCAAATGCCAGGGCCTGTAACGCATCGCCAGCGAGGACTGCCGTGTGTTCATTCCATTTCTTGTGCACGGTCGGGCGCCCGCGTCGCATGTCATCATCGTCCATGCATGGCAGATCGTCATGGACCAGCGAATAGGCATGGATGCATTCAATGGCGAGCGCAGCAAGGCTTGCCGGACCGAGGGGAACATGATGCAGGCGCGCCCCTTCCAGCACCAGAAACGCACGCAAGGCCTTACCGCCGACAATCGCATAGCGCATGGCGGCGGTCAGATCGTTTCCCTTGGTCGGTGGAATGGCCGCGCCGAGTTCGGCCTGCACCACCTCTTGCGCACGGATCATCGCGCGATCAAAGGGCAGCCTTTCGATTTGTTTCATCAGCTCTGGTCCAGCGGAGCCGTCCCCTTCGGCTCACCACCTTCACCTAGCGTAATCTTGGCGACCTTCTCCTCAGCCTCTTTCAGCTTGGCTTCACATCGGGCTTTCAGGGCCGCACCCCGTTCATACAGCGCGATGCTTTCATCCAGCGCCACATCGCCACGCTCCAGCTGACCAACGACCGTCTCCAGTTCCTTAATCGCATCTTCAAAGCTCATCTTGTCCACGTCGCTCATCGCCCGCGTTCCTCCAAAACCTTCACATGGGCCGCCGCAGAAGCGCCCAGCGCCTCAAGGTCATAGCCACCTTCAAGGCTCGATACCACCCGGCCATCGCAATGACGCGCCGCCAAATCGCAGAGTTTTTCGGTCACCCAGCCAAAATCCTCGGTCGTCAAATTCATCCCCGCCAATGGATCAGCCTCATGTGCATCAAACCCGGCCGATATCAGCAGAAGTTGCGGAGCGAATTCATCAACCCGCGGCAGCACCACCCGCTCCATCACATCGCGAAAGGCCTTTGAGCCCGTGCCACCCGGCAAAGGCACATTCAGCACATTGCCGACGCCGGTTTCATGGGCCGCCCCCGTGCCGGGATAAAGCGGGGACTGATGGGTCGAACAGAACAGGATGCGCGCATCATCCTCGACCAGATCTTGCGTCCCGTTGCCGTGATGCACATCAAAATCGACAATCGCCACACGGTTCAGCCCGTGATGATCCAGCGCATGTTTCGCGCCGATGGCAACATTGCCAAAGAAACAGAACCCCATCGCCGTCTCACGCTCTGCGTGGTGGCCAGGCGGACGCACAGCGGCAAAAGCATTGGTCACCTCGCCGCCCATCACCATATCCACAGCGCGGACAACACCGCCGGCGGCACGATAGGCCGCCTGCAAGGTCCCGACAGACATATGCGTGTCGGCATCCAGCGACCGCCAGCCGTCAGACGGGGCAGCAGCGCGGATAGCATCAACATGCGCCTTGGGATGGGCGCGCAGCAGATCGTCTTCTGCGGCCAGCGGGGCCTTTACCCGGACCAGATCGTACCCCTCCAGCGCACCCAGAACAGCATCCAGCCGTGCGACTTGCTCTGGATGGCCCGGCGGGGTGACGTGATCAAAGCAATCTTCATGTGTAATCAGGGCTGTCGTCATGGGACCAAAGAACCCAATTCAGGGCGAAACCACAACCACCTTCTTCCGAGCGGAAATATCCCCGCCGGAGGCAAACCAAAAATGTAATGCGCCCGAAGGGCGCGCCATGGGATCACTTGCGGATTACTCCGGCGCCAGCATATATCCCGCGCCGCGCACCGTCTGCAGATAGCGGGGCTGCTTTGGATCAACCTCGATCTTGCGGCGCAGCCGGGTGATCTGCACATCAACCGCGCGTTCCTGGGTCTGCCCGCCGGACCGGCTCAACTCCTCGACCAACCGGGCGCGGGTCACCGCCTCACCGGGACAGCCTGAAAAGATGCGCATCAATTGACTTTCGGTGGCGGTCAGGCGCACCAGCTTTTCACCCTGCCACATCTCGCCCCGTTCGATGTCATAGCGGACCGGCCCCATATTCAGGACCTTGGGCAATACCACCGTCGGCTCCGCCGTGGGGACGCGGCGTAGAATCGCGTTGATGCGCAAAAGCAGCTCCTTGGGCTCAAACGGCTTGGCCAGATAATCATCCGCCCCGGCCTCAAGCCCCGAAATGCGATCATCCGTTTCGCCCTTGGCAGTCAGCAGCATGATCGGAGTGGAAATGGTTTTGCGCAGATCACGGCACAGCGCCATGCCATCCTCACCCGGCATCATCACATCCAGAACAATCAGGTCAAATTCAAGCCCCGACAACACGCGGCGGGCATGGGCGGCATCCCGGGCGGTACTGACCAGAAAACCAGAGCGCATTAGAAACTTCTGCAAAAGGCCACGAATACGTTCATCATCATCAACAATCAGCAGGTGCGCGTCGTCATTCATTCGGTCTTATCCTTCATCGCCTCGTAATGGTGGCGGCTTTCCTCATCCATCATTGCCTCAAGCACCTGTCGAAATCCAGCCACGGCGGCTGGTCCGGCGGCGCGATAGGCTGCACGCATCCTGTCGCGCTGGGCATCCGATAGCTCCCGTTCCAGCGCAGCACCCGCAGCCGTCAGGTGCAAATGACGCTCCCGTTTGTCCCTTGTGCCCACGGTGCTGGCAACCAAACCGTCTTCGATCAATGTACGCAATACACGATTAAGCGATTGTTTTGTCACACCAAGGATCGACAACAGGTTATTGACCGTCGTGCCGGGGCTGCGGTGAATGAAGTGGATGGCCCGGTGATGGGCGCGGCCATAGCCCTTTTGCGCCAGAATGCGATCCGGGTCGGCAGTAAACCCGCGATAGGCGAAAAACATCGCCTCGATCCCCTTGCGCAGCTGTTCGTCCGTCAGGAACAGCAGGCTTTGCCCCATCTGTGGCTGCAACCCTTCCGCCATACGGCCCTCCCTCGATACTATGGATCACAATACGTCAGCTTTGTTGACATTCCAAGAATCAACTGCTAGCGAAATGAAGAAACTACGCAACTTTATGTCCGAAACGGACCTATTTGCGTAATTATTGCAAATCAAGTGGAGGATCCGATGGCGGGCGCTTATGATGACAGAGACGGCAAAATCTGGATGGACGGCCAGCTGGTCGACTGGCGCAGCGCGAACGTCCATATCCTGACCCATGCCATGCACTACGCCTCCAGCGTATTCGAGGGCGAGCGATGCTACAACGGCAAGATCTTCAAATCACGCGAGCATTCCGAAAGGCTGATCCAATCCGGTCGCCTGATCGACTTTGAAATCCCCTACACGGTTGACGAAATCGAAGCCGCCAAAGTCGCGGCACTTGAGGCGAATGGCCTCAAAGACGCCTATGTGCGCGCTGTTGCATGGCGCGGCTCGGGCGAGGATATGGGCGTCGCCGCAGCCCGCAACCCCGTCCATCTGGCCGTCGCGGTCTGGGAGTGGGGCAACTATTATGGCGACGCCAAGATGAAGGGCGCCAAGCTCGACATCGCGAAATGGAAACGGCCCAGCCCCGAAACCGCCCCGTCACAGGCCAAGGCGGCCGGTCTTTACATGATCGCCACCATGTCCAAACACGCAGCCGAGGCGAAAGGGTGCAGCGACGCGATGATGTTCGACTATCGCGGCTACGTGGCCGAAGCGACAGGCGCCAACATCTTCTTCGTCAAAGATGGTGAGGTGCACACCCCAACGCCAGACGCATTCCTCAACGGTCTGACCCGGCAAACCGTCATTGGCATGCTGGAAAAGCACCAGGTCAAGGTCCACGAACGGGTCATCATGCCGGAAGAGGTCGAAGGGTTTGAACAATGCTGGCTGACCGGCACCGCCGCCGAAGTCACGCCTGTTGGGCAGATCGGCGACTATAACTTCGAAGTCGGCGCGATGACACGCGACATCGCTGAAGAATATGAAAAGCTGGTGCGCAGCTAAAAAGACGAACCAATAGACGAACAAAAAAGGGCAGCGAAAGCTGCCCTTTTCATTTATGTTGTTTGGCTTTTACCGCACCCAAACCTCGACCCGGCGGTTGCGGGACCGGCCATAGGCGTTGTCGTTGCAGCTCACAGGGGCGGCTTCGCTCAACCCGACCGCTGACAGGTTCACGCCGCGCAGCGGGCCAGCATTTGGATGGATACGCGCCCGTTGCAAAACCTGTTCCGCGCGATTTCTGGACAGTTGAATATTATAGACATAGGGCCCGACACTGTCCGCAAACCCGACAAAGATGAACTCGCGCCGCGCATTTTCCGGACGGGCCATGTAGTTCACCAGACGATCCAGATCGCGCAGGGCCTTGCTATCCAGCGCAAACTCGTCAGTTGGGAAACGGAATGTCAGCGACAACCGGCTGGCTCCGCGCAACTGCGTCGCCACCTCCCTCTGGACGGAACGACCAATATCGGTTGGCTGTCCGATCAACGCAGCGTCGGTCAGGCGGGCCAGCGCCCGGTCATCCTCGATGATACCAAGGCTGAAGTAGCCGGACTCGTCCACATATTCATCTGCGGCGGGCGATATCATGAAATTGACCAACTGACGCACTTCGGGCTTGGGGTTCTGGTTGTCGACATACAGCCGAATGCGCCGTCCCAGTAAGTATTCCTCTGCCTTGCTTTTGAACGGTGTCGCCTCGGTCACCACACCGCAATCCAGGATCAGGTCAATCGGTTTCGTATCGCCAATATTGTCGCTGATCGAATAGCCGATAGCCCCTTGGTTATCCTGAACAAAGTTCCGCATGTCGCGACCACGGTCCAGTTCAAACGTCCCCGGCGACAGATCACGCTCCTGCCCAAAAGCCCAGTTTTCAAAGTTGCGGCGGGCAGATCCACCATCGCGGGCACCCGGCATGATCGTCAGGTTTGGTCCACCAACCTGCGACCAGTTTCTTGTTTGATCCGTATAGATGCTGACCAGTTGCTGCCGCGACAACGCATCAACCGGATTAGTGTTATGGACAGTCATCAGAACGGAATCGACGCCGATGATGTATTCCTGCGATGGATCAAGCAGGTTACCCCGCCCTTGAGCCGCCAGCGCATTGATCTGCGATTGTGTCGGCGGCCCAGATGCCATGGCGATATCGGCGGTGCCTTCGACCAGTCGATCAAACCCGATCTCAGAGTCGTTCGATTCGACCTCCATCACAAACGGATCACCGCCCCCAATGGGCGTGAAAATGTATTGCGCGATATCATCGGGCAACTCAATCGGATCAGAAACGTTCGCGCCCCATAACTCTGCAAGTGGCTCCATGACCAACGGCATCAGATCTTCGCCGACATTGTCTGACCCGACCATCACCAGATCAGCGGAAAGGCGCACCGGTGGGGTCTCTTCCGCAACGACGGCCTCGGGCTGGCTTTCGCTTGCCGGCATGATGACCTCAAGCGTGGGACATCCCGGTCCGGTACAGGTAACGGAGTCCGCCGGAACCCGCATGACAGCAGCCACCGTCTGGATCAAAAACACACCATCCGCGAAATCGATCATCGTCCCGGTCACAGTGGAATTGCCGCTGAGTGCATCCAGCGTAACTTCAGCGCCCTCTTCGAAAACCAATGCGGGGCATCCAGGTCCGGAACACTCCGCGCCGTCAGCCGCGATCTGAACCTCACCGACATTGGGGATGGAAACAACGTATCTTGTGCCATCGAACGACACCAGATCACCTTCCACCTGCATATTTGAATTATCGACTGTCAGGCTGACCTGCTCTGCCATTGCGGTGCCGCCAACGGCCAGCGTCATGCCCAACGACAGCATGGTGGTTTGAAAATGAGAACGTCTAGTTAACTGCAAGATACTGATCCTCCACTCGTTACTAAAACAATGATTCAGAACGCCTCATAGCACTCCGACCGGCTCACCCACCGCTGCTCATTCTCCTCAAAAGAAGTTTCCAGCGAGCCGATGACTAAGCCACGACCTTACGTCAACCAAGAAATAATAGCAAAGATTAGACAAAAGAAACGTAATATTCGGAAAGGATCTGAGACATATAAGCGCACCCTGCCAGATGGGGGCACCCAAATGCCCCCAACTAATCCCCCTCGGATCGCTACAGGGTCTTGGCCCGGTCAAACCGCAGAAAATACGATAGCTTCTGCGGTGTTATGCCCAAACGGCGGCGGCGTTGTAGCGTCAGGCTCGCCTTACGGGGAAGCGCCTTGCGTTGAATCGCCACGGCGCGGCGCAACATCTCATTCGTAACAACCTTTGGTCTGTCCAGAACATGTTTGCTCATGTCGTCCTCCGTGTTGAGTGATCTATCTTAACACAATTGAAATGGATTCGTCACGGAAAGCGGGGCTTTTGGGAATCCGGCCCGCGCGCCACGCACAAACCCTTGTAACGCCAGGCAAAGCCTTTCCTAAAGAACAGGTCATTTATGAAAACGTCCGATGTTTGCCCAACGGCGGCCCCAGTTCTGTCAGTATCCGGAGGCAAGTTAGGGCACTATGAACGACCATCTGAACTGATAACACATGAATGCTTCGCCACACGCCACGACCACAGACACCAGCGCGACAACGCTCAGGCGCATTCTGAAGTCTGCGCCGCAAGATCTGTGGCTGGACACAATCCGGCGCACCAAAGGCAGCGCGCATGATGATCTGGTGCATTGGATGCTGGGGCAGCCAGAATGCGATTTTGCGGTGGCGGCCTATGCGTTCTACAACAGCGACCCGGCCAGTCATCTGACCGATCCGCAGCCGCTACCGCCGCGTCCGAAGGCCTCGCAAACGTTCGCGCAGGTGCTGCTGAACTGGGACATGGGCTTTTACCGGACCCACAGACTGTGCTTGGACGATAATGATATCGACAGACGTCAGATCAGGCGGCTGAACCAGAAACTGCTGGCCTGGCCGAAAGGAGCACTGCCTTTCAACATACCGACCCGGTTACTTGATACAGAAGGCGGCCAACCACTCGACCTGCCGCAACACCTATCGCCCGACCATGCATCACATCTCTGGCCGCTCTATCAGGCGCTGGGCCTGCGCGTCCGACCGCAACGGTCGGTATTGCGGCGGCGCGTAGCCAAAGCCACCGGCCTCCTAAACCGCGTCACCTTTCGCAGCGCCAGACCCTAACTCCCGACATTGCCGGTCGCCTTGCGCTGTTGGGCGCGTTGCAGACCAAGATGACGTTCCCGCCAGATGATCAACACACCCGCAAAGATCACAATGCCCGCCCCGACCATCATGGTACCGGTCGGGACCTCGTCGAACACCAGATAACCAATGGTCAGTGCCAGGATCATTGATGTGTAATCAAACGGCGCCACCAGCGACGCATCGGCAAAGCGATAACTTGAGGTCAGGAATATCTGCCCGACGCCACCCAATAGCCCCGCCATGATCAGCATGACAGCAACCGACCATCCCGGAACCACCCAGCCCCATGGCAAGGTGAACAGTGACAAGAACGACGATGTGACCGTGAACCAGAACACGATGGCCGCCGTGCTTTCGGTCGCGACCAGTTTGCGCACGAAAACCTGCGCCAATGCCGCCAGAACGGCCCCCATCAAAACAACGACGGCACCCAGTGTTTCAGACACGTTCAAAGCGGCGCCCACCGAAAGACGTGGCGAAAGAACGATCAGCACGCCAATCATCCCCAGGGCGACGGCGGATAGGCGAAACGCCCTGACCTCTTCATTCAGAAACATGGCGGCAAAAACGACCACCAGCAGGGGGGCGGCATAACCGATTGCCGTCACCTCTGGCAGCGGCAACAGGCCCAAGCCGGTAAAGCCCAGACCCATGGCCGACGTGCCCACCAAACCGCGCCAGAAATGTCCCATTGGGTTGCTGGTTTTCCAGCCATGACGCAGCTCGCCGCGGATCGCCAACCAACCAAAGATAATCGGCAAGGCAAAGAAGGAACGAAAGAAAACCGCCTGTCCCGGCGGCACGTCGGCTGACGCGGCCTTGATCAGGCTGGCCATGGCCATGAACATACAAACCGACAGCACTTTGAACAGAATTCCGCGCAGCGGCTGCATGTTAATCCCCTTTTCGGCACCCTAGGTCGCCCCCCGAACACATTGAAGCCCTTTTTCGCTTGTTTAGTGGCCGTGTTAAGTTATCGATCACCAATGCAGAATAAGAAGCAGTATATGAGCAGTGAAAACCCCAGCCCGCCTAACATGGCCCCTCGCGACTGGGTCCAGATACTTGCCAGATACCGGGATCCCAGCAGCCTGCGTAGCAGCTTTGAACTTGCCATCAGCCTGATCCCTTTTGTCGTGCTGTGGGTTCTGGCCTGCTGGGTCGCCAAATATAGCTATCTGGGGGCGTTTGCGCTTTCGGTCCTGAACGGGCTGTTCCTGCTGCGGCTGTTTTGCATCCAGCATGATTGCGGGCACGGGTCGTTCTTTGGCAACCGCAATGTCAGCGACTGGATCGGGCGGGCGCTGGGCGTCGTGACCTTGACCCCCTATGATGTCTGGCGGCGCACCCATTCGATCCACCACAGCCATGCCGGTGATCTGGATCAGCGCGGCATCGGCGATGTCATGACCCTGACAGTTGAAGAGTACCACCAGCGCACGGCTTTCGGGCGGCTTTTGTACCGCGCATACCGGCACCCAATCGTCATGTTTGGCTTTGGGCCCACATACCTCTTTTTCCTGCAGAACCGGCTGCCGTTTGGACTGATGAACCAGGGGCGAAAATACTGGATCAGTGCTATGGGCACAAATTTCGCCGCCGCAGTTGTCCTTGGGACGATCATCTGGTTCGGCGGGTTACAGGCGCTGTTTCTGGTCTTTCTGCCCACCACACTGATCGCCGCCTCGATCGGGGTATGGCTATTCTACGTCCAGCATCAGTTCGAAGGGACCCAGTGGGACCCAAAAGAAGATTGGCAGCTACACGATGCGGCGCTGCATGGCAGTTCCCATTACGATCTGCCACCAATCCTGCGGTGGTTTACCGCCAATATCGGCATTCATCACGTGCATCACCTCTACAGCAGGATCCCGTTTTATCGACTGACCGAGGTTCTGCGCGACCACAACGAATTGGTCGAAGTCAGCCGCATGACAATGCTGCAAAGCCTCAAATGCGCCAGCCTTGATCTGTGGGACGAAAAAAGCAGGCGTCTGGTGTCATTCGCCACCGCCCGCCGCCTCGCGACGCGCTAACGCGCCGCTGTAATCCGGACCGAAATCCACTGTCACGCCCATCGCACGCAATGCGTCGATATATTGCTGATCGTCTGTATCCGTGCCCTGCGCCGGCACACGCAGGATGACCTGTTGGATCCGGCCCGCATGGCGCTTGGCCGCTGCCAGATAAACCTCTGCATCATGCTGTCCCGTGTCACCGATCAGCACAAATGGCAGATCAGGCAAGGCCGCAAGCACCACATCAATGGCCGACCCCTTATGATCCCCATGCGTTCCGGTGATGAACTGCGTCTCGCTGATCCCATAATCCCGCAAAAACATCGGACCGCGCGGCAATCCATTCCGTTCCAGCACTTCTGCCAGAAACCCGTGAAAATTCCACGGGGATGAACTGACATAATGCACCGGATTGCGGCCTTCATGCGAAAGCCGCGTCATCAAGGCGACGGCATCAGGAAACACAACGCGGGTCGCCGCATTGCCCGTCAGCGACGTCCAAAGGTTCCGCCATAGCGAATAGGCTCCAGTCTGCATCATCGTGTCATCAATGTCCGAGATCACACCAAAATTGGCAGACGGATCAGCCACCATAACCGGACAATCCACGCTGGCCTGCCCGGCAGTGACCGTCACATTGCGCCAGCCCGTCACATCATCACGGGGCAGCAACAGCGTGAAATAGCCTTCATCATCGGTGACAGCCGTCACACCATCCGCAGACACGGTGACATTGGCCACCTCACTGGTGATGAACAGCCCCACCATCTGCCGCAGATTGCGCCACAGCCCCTGACCTTTCCGCAAATTCGTATCGCGCTGATCAGCCAGCACGCGCCCACGCACGATCAGATGGTCTGGGGTCGCATAGCCGATATAGGGTGCAATGGCACCGGCCTCTCGTACCGCCCGGCCACGGCCAATGACCGCCTCAACCCTGGTTGCGACACGCGCCAGCCACAACTTCACCGTGGACGGACCCGCAGCACCACACCATAACTGTTATCCATCAGAACCAGCACCGTGCCGTCCGGCAGCACCTCAACGTCACGCATCCGGCCCATATCCTGCAACAACCGCTCTTCCCCCACGACCCTGCCGTTTTCCAGTTTCAGGCGTACTAATTCGCCGGGATTTAGCGATCCGATCAACAGATCCCCCTGCCATGGACCATAGGGGCCATCGTAAAACGCCATGCCAGAAGGGGCGATCACAGGGTCCCAATAATAGACCGGCTGCTCCATGCCCTCCTGCACAGCCACGCCACTGCCAACATCTGATCCATTGTAGTTCACACCGTAGGAAATGATCGGCCAGCCATAATTCCGGCCCGCTTCAGGGCGGTTCAACTCATCACCGCCAGCGGGACCGTGTTCAATCGTCCATAGGGCACCATCCGGTCCAATGGCTGCTCCTTGCGGGTTGCGGTGGCCGTAAGACCAGATCGCATCATCCCCGCCGCCCCCGACAAACGGATTATCGGCAGGGATGCTGCCATCGGCATTGATGCGGATCACCTTGCCATAGGTTGTGCTGTTATCCTGCGCCAGATGGCGTTCTTCGTTCCGCTCACCGGTCGTGATCCAGACGGTGCCATCCGGCATCGGAATGATCCGGCTGCCATAATGAAACGGTGCACGCGAGGGCGGGTTCTGGACAAAGATATCGCGCACCTCCGTCATTTCCCCACCAGACAGCACACCGCGGGCAGCCGCAGTGACCGTTCCGCCATTCACGGGCTTCGAATAGGTCCAGAACACCACCCGGTCATTGGCAAAATCAGGGCTAACAGCCACATCCAGCAACCCACCCTGCTGGCGGCTCTCGATCTCTGGCAGGCCCCGGATCGGGGCGGAAACAGAGCCGTCACCATTGATGATGCGCATGGTGCCACCCCTTTCGGTGACAATGAATTGCCGGGCCGAAATGGGCGCAATCCCCCAAGGGCGGTCCAGCTTGTCGGTCAGCACATCCACCTGCACATTGGTGGCAGGCAAAGCCGGGGCGCGGGTCTGCTCCGCAAACGCGGGTGAAAAATCAGCGTTGGGGGCGCCTTGCGGCACTTCTGCACAGGCCGCGACGGGCAACAGCATCAAAGCAAGAAAACGGATCATTGAAATACCTCCTTCAGACGCAAGATAGCCCAATGCGCCGCATCGGCCACTGCCGGGTCGGGATCATTTGCCAACCGCTTCACTGCAGCCATCAATGCAGGATTGCCAGAGTTCCCGATAGCATAGGCCACGTTGCGCACAAACCGATCCCGGCCAATACGTTTGATGGGTGATCCGGAAAACCGGGCCCGAAACCCAGCGTCGTCCAGCGTAGCCAATTCTGCAAGTGGCGGGGCCATCAAGTCTTCGCGGGTGGCATACCGCTGGTCCCGAGCGGTTGCGGCAAACTTGTTCCAGGGACAAACCGCCAGACAATCATCGCAACCATAAATCCGGTTGCCCATCAGGGCGCGCAACTCCTCATCCACTGGCCCCTTATGCTCAATCGTCAGGTAGGAAATGCAGCGGCGGGCATCCAACTGGTAGGGTGCGGGAAAAGCATCTGTCGGGCAGATATCCAGACAGGCAGTGCAGGATCCGCAATGGCTGATCTCCGGCGCATCCGGCTCCAACGCGACCGTCGTAAAAATCGCCCCCAAAAAGAACCATGATCCCAGATCACGCCCCAGCAGGTTCGTGTGCTTACCCTGCCAGCCTAGCCCAGCGGCCTCTGCCAGCGGTTTTTCCATCACCGGGGCGGTATCGACGAACACCTTGATCTGCGCCTCCGGGACCTGCTCGATCAGCCAGCGCCCAACGCGCTTGAGCCGCTTCTTGACCACATCATGATAGTCGCGGCCCTGGGCGTAAATGCTGATCGCTGCCACATCGGGCCGTTCCAGCACATCCAGCGGATCATGGTCCGGCGTGTAGGGTTCAGCCAGCATGATCACCGACCGGGCTTCGGGCCACAGGGCGGTCGGATCACCGCGCCAGTGCATCCGCTCCGCCATCCAGCCCATCTGGCCATGCATCCCTGCATCCACAAAGGCAGCCAGCCGCTCGGCAATCCGGGGGACAGCATCAGGGCGGCAAATCCCAAGCTTGGCAAAGCCCGCTTCACGCGTCTCGGCGATCAACGCCGCCTTCAGCCCATCCCTTCTTTTGTTCATAAATACCTCGGGGGAGGTCCGCAGGACCGGGGGCAGCGCCCCCTAAAAATCCAGATCAGCATATTGCGCCGATGGCTGGAAACCTGGGACCTCATCTGCCAGCAATGACCGGAAAGCCGGCCGGGATTTGATCTTGGCATACCAATCCTTGACCACCTCGTGACGGTTCCAGTCCACATCGCTGGTGTAATCCAGGCAGGACAGATGCGCGGCAGCGGCAAAATCCGCCATTGTCATCGCATTACCCGCCAGCCAGCGGCGTTCGTCCAGCAGATAGGCCATGTAATCAAGGTGATACTTGATCGCCTTGGCACCCGCCTTGACATTGGCACTGTCGGGATAGCCGGTGCCCATCACCTTGCGATAGACCCGCTCACCAATCAGCTTGCTGGTCACCTCATGATAGAACTTGTCGTCAAACCAACCCACCAGACGGCGAGCCTCATACCGGCCATCGGCGTCGCGAGGCAACAGGGCGGGTGTCGGCACCTTCTCTTCGATATATTCGCAAATGGCCGTGCTATCGGCCATCGTGCGGCCATCCATCTTCAGCACCGGTACTTTGCCAGCAGGGTTGCGGCGCAGAAAATCCGCGTCCTGCTCCCAATACCGCTCTTCGACCAGCACAACCTCGATCTTCTTTTCCGCAAGGCACAGCCGGACTTTGCGGGAAAAGGGGGACAGTGGATAATGATACAGGGTGTTCATGATGCACTCGCGAAAGGGTTTTCTCTTCAATGCAGCAAGGGGCGCCGCGGATCAATGGGGGCGTTAGCGTTCAAAGCAGTCCGCGCGACCATCCGCCTTGATCGTGGCGGCCCCTGACATGATCTGACTGGTGCGGGCGCGGGTAAAGCTACCGGGGTTCGATGCGGACCTGTTTTTCGGATCAGGCAGGATCGCGGCCAGCCTTGCCGCCTGCAACGGGCTCAGATCAGCCGCGTCGACACCAAAATAGTGGCGGCTCGCGGCTTGCACACCAAACACGCTCTCGTCGAACTCGGCCACGTTCAGATACAGCTCCAATATCCGGCGCTTTGACCAGACAGCCTCTGCCAACGGGGTCCACAAGGCCTCAATCGCCTTACGGGTCCAACTGCGGCCATGCCACAAATACACGTTCTTGATCACCTGCTGCGATATGGTCGACGCGCCGCCGCGACCGCGATCCAGCGCAGACCGGATGGCATTCACATCCAACCCCCAATGCAGGCAGAAATTGGCATCCTCGGCCGCCACGGCAGAGCGCGCCATGACCGGCGCGATCTCATCCATCGACACCCAGTCGTATTTGACAGGACCATGGCGGCGCGCCTCGGCAAACATATAGGGCGTGGTTGGGGGGGCGATGACCGCATAAATCAGGGTGGCAATCAACACCGCACCCAGCACAACAAAAGCGGTCCGCCACATCAAACGACGCAGAAACAGCCAGGACCGTTCAACCAGACCTTGCTTTTTCTGCGGGGCGCGTTTTTTGCGAGCCGGCTTTTTCGCCGGTGTCCTGCTCTGCTTCTTTGCCACTGCCATCTAATGCATAAGCCATGGCACAAAGGCGCGGGTCAAGTCCGTATCGCCCGACCGGCAAAGGGCCGGGCGATTTTCGCTTTGCCGTTACTCCGCCGGAATGGCCGCTTCTTCGATGCTCAGCGGATGCGGCAGGTGGACCAGCATTTCCTTCGGGCAGATCTGCAGGAAATGACCTCTCTCGGCCTCCCAATGCTGCAGGATCTCCGCGGCCTTGCGGCTGCCGGTCTCTTCCAGATGAAGCTCAATCAGTTCTTTCAACTGATCATGCCAGTAATTCACCGTCACAGGATTGGTCACCAGCGTTTCCATGTTGATCAGCGGGGCCGATGTCCCGTCAGGATCATACAGATACGCCATCCCACCCGTCATCCCGGCCCCGAAATTGGCCCCGACTGACCCAAGGATCACGGCGACACCACCGGTCATGTATTCACAGCCGTTGGTGCCGCAGCCTTCAATCACGACCTTGGCCCCGGAATTCCGCACAGCAAACCGTTCACCGGCCCGACCGGCAGCAAACAGATAGCCATCCGTCGCACCATAAAGCACCGTGTTGCCGATGATCGTATTCTCAGACGCCACCAGCGGGCTGACCATTGGCGGACGCACGACAATCGTGCCCCCCGACAAACCCTTGCCGACATAGTCATTGGCATCACCCGACACTTCCAGTTTCAATCCAGGTGCCGCAAAAGCACCGAGTGATTGCCCGGCAGAGCCACGGAGCTTCACCGTCAGGTGGTCCGGCTGCAGATCATTCCGCATCCCGTGTTTCTGCACGATATGGCTCGATGTGCGCGTGCCAATGGTCCGCAGCGTGTTCTGGACCGCATAATCCAGCTGCATCTTCTCACCATCGTTCAGGAACCGTGCGGCATCCTTCACGATCTGCGCATCCAGCGTATCATCCACCGAGTTGCGTGGCCGGTCGCGATCATAGGTGATCTTGTGCGCGCCATCGACGGTGATCAGCAGCGGGTTCAGGTCCAGATCATCCAGATGCGCCGACCCACGTGACACCTGCGTCAGCAGATCGGCACGGCCTATCACATCGTCCAGCGACCGGGCACCGATGCTTGCCAGAATCTCACGCACTTCGGTCGCATAGAAGGTGATCAGGTTGACGACCTTCTCGGCATTGCCGGTAAACTTCTCGCGCAACGCCGGGTCCTGCGTACACACACCTACAGGGCAGGTGTTCGACTGGCACTGGCGCACCATGATGCAGCCCATGGCGATCAGGGCGGCGGTGCCGATCCCATACTCCTCGGCCCCCATCATCGCGGCCATCACGATGTCGCGGCCCGTGCGCAAACCACCATCCGTACGCAGCGTAATTCGCTCACGCAGATTGTTCATCGCCAGAACCTGATGCGCCTCGGTCAGTCCCATTTCCCATGGCAGACCGGCATATTTGATGCTGGTCGCAGGCGACGCACCCGTGCCGCCGTTGTGGCCGGATATCAGGATCACATCGGCCTTGGCCTTGGCCACACCGGCGGCAATCGTGCCGACGCCGGACGATGACACCAGCTTGACCGTCACCTTGCAGCGCGGATTGATCTGTTTGAGGTCATAGATCAGCTGCGCCAGATCCTCGATCGAATAGATATCGTGATGTGGCGGTGGCGAAATCAACGTCACACCTTTGGTCGAGTGACGCAGACGGGCGATCAGATCGGTGACCTTCATCCCAGGCAACTGCCCACCCTCACCGGGCTTGGCCCCTTGGGCGACCTTGATCTCCAACTCCTCGCAGGCATTCAGATATTCCGCGGTGACACCAAAACGACCGGACGCAACTTGCTTGATCTTCGCAGACGGATTGTCACCATTCGGTTCCGGCACAAAATGCGCTGGGTCCTCGCCACCTTCGCCACTATCGGACTTTGCGCCGATCCGGTTCATCGCGACGTTCAGCGTCTTGTGCGCCTCTGGCGACAATGCACCCAGCGACATGCCCGGCGTCACGAACCGCTTGCGAATAGCGGTGATGGACTCGACTTCCTCAATCGGCACCGGCTTGCCCAGCGGCTTGATCGCCAGCAGATCGCGCAGATGGATCGGCGGGTTCGACTGCATGGATTTCGAAAACTGCTGCCATAGCGCATAGGACGCATTGTTGCAGGCGGCCTGCAGCATATGCATGGTCTGCGCTTCCCAGGCATGTTTCTCACCAGACCGGCGGGCCTTGTAGAAACCGCCAATCGGCAACACATCCGTGCCACCTTTCCAGCCCCTTGCGTGGACATCTTCCAGCTTCGCCTGAATACCGCTGACGCCGATCCCGGAAATCCGCGAATGCATACCCGGGAAGTATTCGGCAACCATGGCGCGCGACAGGCCCACGGCCTCAAAATTCAGACCACCGCGATAAGATGAAAGAACCGAAATCCCCATCTTCGACATGATCTTTAGCAGGCCCGCATCAATCGCGGCACGATAGCGGCGCATCGCATCGGTCAGGTTGCCGTCGATCAGGCCGCGGCGTACACGGTCCGCCACGGAATCCTGCGCCAGATAAGCGTTCACCGTGGTCGCACCACAGCCAATCAGCACCGCAAAGTAATGCGGATCAATACACTCCGCCGACCGCACATTCATCGAACAGAATGTGCGTAGCCCCTTCGCGGTCAGCCACGAATGCACCGCACTCGTCGCCAAAATCATCGGCATCGGCACCTTATCTTCCGACTGATGCTCATCCGTCAGCAGCAGATGGCTGGCGCCGGACCGCACCGCATCTTCGGCCTCGGCCCGGATACGATCCAGACCCTTGCGCAGGGCACCGGGCCCCGCCTCGAAGGTACAATCAATAAACGCCGCACCATCGCCAAACTGGCGCACCATCTCGTCATATTCGGCATTGCCGATAAAAGGGCTTTGCAGCACCAGAATCTCGGTTTGCGACGAATCCTCGTCCAGCACGTTCTTGAGGTTGCCGAACCGCGTCTTCAGCGACATCACCCGGCTTTCACGAAGTGAGTCAATTGGCGGGTTCGTCACCTGGCTGAAATTCTGACGGAAGAAATGCGACAGCGGGCGATAGGTCTTTGACAGCACCGCCGACGGTGTGTCATCGCCCATCGACGCAATCATTTCCTTGCCGTCCTCGGCCATCGGGGCCAGCACCTGTTCCAGCTCTTCGATGCTGTAACCGGCGGCCACCTGCCGCTTGCGCAATGCCTCACCTTCGAACAGCGGCACTTCCGGAATATCAATCAGGGCGTCATTGAGGTTTACAACCTTACCAACCCATTCACCAAAGGGCTGCGCAGCGGCCAACTGGTCCTTGATTTCGGTGTCGTGGAACAGCTTGCCCTCCTGCATATCCACGGCAATCATCTGACCGGGGCCAAGGGCACCCTTTTCAACAACCGTCGCCTCGTCCACCGGCACCATGCCAACCTCGGACCCGGCGACCAGCAACCCGTCACCGGTCACGACATAACGCAATGGACGCAGCCCGTTCCGGTCCAACCCACCGCAAACCCAGCGACCATCTGTCATCGCCAAGGCGGCAGGGCCATCCCAGGGTTCCATCACCGCGTTGCAGTAGGAATACATGTCCTGCCAGGCCTGCGGCATCTCTACGGCTTGTTGCGACCAAGCCTCGGGAACCATCATCGTCTTGGCCATGGGCGCATTACGGCCTGCACGCACCAATACCTCGAACACGGAATCAAGGGCGCTGGAATCGGACGCGCCTGACGGGATGATCGGTTTGATATCCTCTGCCTTTTCGCCAAACGTGGACGACGCCATGCGAATCTCATGGCTTTTCATCCAGTTGACGTTGCCTTTCAGCGTGTTGATCTCACCATTATGGGCCAACATGCGGAACGGCTGGGCCAGCGACCATTGCGGGAACGTGTTGGTCGAATAGCGCTGGTGATAGATCGCAAAGGCGCTCTCGAACCGGGCATCCATCAGGTCGGGGTAGAACTCGGCCACCTGCTCGGCCAGCATCATGCCTTTGTAGATGACGGACCGGCAGGACAGCGAACAGATATACATACCCGCAATCTGCGCGGCGGCGGCGGCCTTTTCGATGCGGCGGCGGATGATATAAAGCTCGCGCTCGAACTGCTCGTCATCAATATCCTTTTCACACCGGATCAGGATCTGCTCGATCTCGGGGCGGGTGGCGTTTGCCTTGTCACCCAGCACTTCCGTATTCACCGGGACATGGCGCCAGCCATAAATGTAATGGCCCATACGCAGCACTTCGGTCTCGACAATCGTGCGGCAGCTTTCCTGCGCGCCAAAATTGGTACGCGGCAGAAACACCTGACCTACGGCGATCAGCCGTTCGTCATTGGGCTCATGCCCGGTGCGGCGGACCTGATCGTAAAAGAACGGGACCGGGATCTGCACATGGATACCCGCGCCATCACCCGTCTTGCCATCGGCATCGACGGCACCCCGGTGCCACACGGCCTTGAGCGCGTTGATCCCCTTTTCCACCACATCGCGGGACGGCGACCCATCAATCGCCACGACCAGACCAACCCCGCAGGATGCATGTTCATCCGCATCGCGATACAGGCTGTTCTTAGCCATCCACTCGCGCTTGGCCTCTTCGGCAGCGACCCAGGTCTCATCATATGCGGTCATGTCATATCCTTTCGGGGCGGGGCCGCCACGTGGGCGGGCTTGTTGGTTGTTCTAGTAGTCTTCGTAAGGTTTCAGCGGCACCTGAAACGCGGCATTGCCGGCAATCTTCATGCTGTCGGGGCCGCGGCCTTCATATCGATCAAGCACACCGGAATAGGTCAGTGTCATCGCCACCATGTCATCGACACAGCGAAGCGATGTCACCTTGATGGTCGCGGTTTCATAGCCTTCATAGGCAGCAATTGTGTCCTCATCCTCTGACAGGCTGTCATAGAAAATGGCAGGATCGACGACCTCCCATTCACCGCCCGCATCGCGGAAAAGCTCGGCAAAAACATTCACACTGTAGCTGCCATCAAGGCCGTAATAGTGATCCAGCGACAGGGCGTCCTGCTTGGTACACTCCGACAGGTCAGCGCCTTCTACCACAAACACATCCGTGCCCAGCCATTCGCCCTCCGGATCGCGCGTGGTCAGGCCGACATGCGTGCCACTATGCGAATAGGTCACGATGTTGCCGGTCGAAACACGGGTTTCTACTGACCAGTCCTGCGCCACAGCCAAGGACGGGAGGAGCAACGCCAAAATGACAGCCCAGTACCTCATGATATCGCCAGCCCACAGCCATGCTTGGGGCGCGTGCTCAGGAACCCCGACTCATCGGGAAACATGAACTCAACCGGGGAGCCATTGCGTTCGACCCGACCATTCGGGGTGGTAACGACACTGGTGCCCGGAAAGAACCGACGCCAGTCACGGTTAATGAACTCGTTGCCCTTGATGTGCCAGATCTCATCACCCGCCGCGGTATAGGCGGTGATCTCATAAGCCGTCTCATCCAGCGTCACCCCGTCGATGACCACCTGACGCCCCGTCAGGCGATCCTGGCCAACATAACGGGTCGGGCCGGTCTGATCCGACAACGTCTGAAAATCATACTCATCCACCTGATTGGCGAGCAGATCCGAAAACGACGCAGGCTCCATCGGCTGCGATTCCAGTCGCTCCGACGTCCCGGCAAGCGGATGAAACAGCTCAATCCATTGGGCTTCGCTGTCAATCCGGGCGACATGGGTGATCCCCTGCTCATCAAGAACGACGGCGCGCTGGTGGCCTTCGGGATCGGCCTCGCAGGTGAAATAGTGGGTCACCTTGCAGTTGGCGGCCTGCATGGTCACGTAAGCCTCGCAACCCGCAGGCAGGTCAAAGCGAAACGGCGTCTCCTGCGCGGCAACAGGGCCGGCAAGACAAAGAAACAGGGCGACAGCACGGATCATGAAATCGCCACCCCGCACCCATGTTTCGGACGCGAACTCAGGAAACCAGGCTCACTGGGATAGATAAACTCGACCGGGCGATCATCCTTTTCAAACGTCTCACCGCCAATGGTCGTAGTCCCGGTGCCTGACAGGAACATGCGCCAGTTGCGGCTGATGAATTCATTGCCCTGCGATTGCCAGATCACATTGCCCGCCGGATCATAGGCGGTGATGTCATAGGTGGTTTCATCCAGCGTCACACCATCAATCGTCACCTGACGGCCGGTCAGGGTGTCCTGCCCGACATAGCGGGTGGTGCCGATCTGGTCAGACAAAGTGCGAAAATCATAATCATCGATCCCCTTCTCGATCAGATCAGACAGGGATGCAGGTTCGACCGGGTTCGATTCCAACCGCTCTGAATGACCGGTCAGAATATGAAAGCTTTCGATCCACTGTGTTTCGCTGTCGATCTGGCCTGCATAGGTCAGACCCCGCTCGTCGATGCTGACGCGGCGTTGCATGCCCTCGGGATCGTCCGCGCAGGTGAAATGGTGATCCACCCGGCAACTGGCGCCCTGCACCGTCAGATAAGCATCGCAGCCCTGCGGTAACTGAAACGTCGCAGGGCCGTCCTGCGCAGTTGCGGGGGCAGCCAGACAGATAAAGGCAATCGCGTATCTCACGGACGATACCCCGCCTCGTTCACGTTGCATTCGTATTTGGGTTGGGAGGAAAAGAACCCTGATTCACCGGGATAGATGAACTCCAGCGGTGACATATCAATGACATCGTCAGGGGTGGCGGCGTCCCACGCCTCACCAAAGAAAAACAGACGATGTTCTTCGCTGACGAACTGGCGACCGGCACCCGCCTCGATCTCATTGCCGTCGCCATCCAGGGTGCGGCCCTGAAATTCGGTATTGAGCAGCGTCTCGCCATCAATCACCGTCGTCTCGCCCGTCAACATGTCAAAGCCGACATTGCGCTCGGTGCCCTCTTCGGTCTCGATGACAAAATCCCAGGTATCGACCTGCGTTGCGAACAGCTCCGTCAAGGATGCAGGATCATCGGCAGGCAGCTGCAACCGCTCTTCCCCGTCGATCTTGTAGCTTTCGATCCACTGGAACTCGTCATCAACCTTCTGGATGCTGAACACGCCACCCTGACCGATCAGGGCGATCCACTGGTCACCGGGGTCGTCAGCCTCACACGTCCAGACATTGATCAGCACACAGCCCTTTTGCTGGACAGTCAGCTTGGCAGTGCAGCCTTCCGGTGCGGCAAAGCTTTGCTGGGCAACCACCGGGGTCGCCATCAAGGCCAATGCAGAGAAAACCAACGACTTCATCATTTCTTTACCTTCCAGGTCAGTATCGGTGACCTATCAACATCTCGGGGTCCGACATTTTGCTCGACACAAGTCCGACGCATGTCCGACGTGATGCCGACAGGCTATTTCGACTATTCTGCGGCCACCGTAGCCGCCTGTCCCAGATACTCCAAGATGGCTGTTGCTGCATCCCGTCCGTCCCGGATTGCCCAGACAACCAGCGATGCACCGCGCACGATATCACCAGCGGCATAGACACCTTCAAGACTGGTCGCGCCGGTGCCAAAATCGGCCTTCACAGTGCCCCAGCGGGTCACTTCCAGCCCGTCGACACCCCACAGCTTTGGCAGTTCCTCGGGCTCAAATCCCAGCGCCTTGATCACCAGATCAGCCGTCTCGACGTAATCGGACCCTTCAATCAACTCCGGCATCTGACGGCCGGTGGCATCCGGCGCGCCCAGGCGCATCTTCTGCACTTTCACGCCGGTGACCGGATCACCTTCGAACCCGTTGGGCGCAGACAGCCAGACAAACTCGACTCCCTCTTCCTCTGCATTCTGCACCTCGCGCTGCGATCCGGGCATGTTGGCCCGGTCACGGCGATACAGGCATTTGACGCTTTCGGCGCCTTGCCGCACAGCCGTACGAACACAATCCATGGCCGTATCACCGCCACCGATCACGACGACGCGCTTGCCCTTCGCATCCAGCTCACCATTGTCGAACTCTGGCACATCATCGCCAAAGCTCTTGCGATTGCTCGCCGTCAGATAGTCGATCGCACTGACAATCCCATCAGCGTTGGAATCCGGCAGATCCCTTGTTTTATAGACGCCTGTGGCAATCAGGATGGCGTCATGCTTGCCCCGGATCGCATCAAACGACAGGTCTTCACCCACGTCACAATTCAACACGAACTGCACGCCACCATCCTCAAGCTGCGCCATGCGCTGCATGACGATATCCTTCTCCAGCTTGAAACCGGGGATACCATAGGTCAGCAAACCACCACCGCGATCATAGCGGTCATAGACGGTGACCTGCACACCCTGACGGCGCAACATATCAGCAGCGGCCAGACCACCGGGACCGGCGCCGATGATCCCCACACTTTCGGGCCGTTCCGCATGCGGACGGATGGGTTTGACCCAGCCTTCCTCGAACGCGGTATCGGTTATGTATTTTTCAACCGACCCAATGGTCACCGTGCCGTGGCCGGATTGTTCGATGACGCAATTGCCTTCGCAAAGGCGATCCTGCGGGCAGATGCGACCACAGATTTCCGGGAATGTGTTGGTCGCCTGGCTGATCTCATAGGCTTCCTCCAGACGGCCCTCGGCCGTCAGGCGCAACCAGTCAGGGATATTGTTGTGCAGCGGACAATGGGTCTGGCAATAGGGCACACCGCACTGGCTGCAGCGCGCCGCCTGCTCGGCCGCTTTTTCGCGAGCGTACTCCGCATAAATCTCACCAAAATCCTGTTTGCGTAAATTCGGTGGACGTTTTTCCGGCATGTCACGCGCGACCGTGGTAAACTTGAGCATCTTCTGGCCAGCCATGCGCCGTCCTCCCAAACTAGAAAGCGAAATGCCTTTTAAAATGCCGAAATCGAAATGAAAAGGCAGTATTACTGACCTATATAGCAGAAATTTAGTCGCGCCATAGGTGAGTCTGCGAAAAAACTGCGCAAAATAGGTCCGCAAACTGACCTATATATCCTCTTTCCCCAATATCTTAACGCTTTAGGTTAGCCGGACCGAATCAATTGGGCACTTGGAATGACGACATTTAACCTGCTTCTGATCGCCCTGATCCAAGGCGTGACAGAATTCCTGCCCATCTCATCCTCCGGCCACCTGATCCTTCTGCCCTCTCTCACTGGTCTTGATGATCAGGGACAGATCATCGACGTTGCTGCCCATGTCGGCACCCTGATCGCCGTTATTCTCTACTTCTGGCGCGACGTCAGATCGGCCCTTTTCGGGACCCTCCGCCTGCTGCAAGGCAAGATCGACACGCAGGGCGCATTCCTCGCGCTCTGCCTTTTGATCGCAACAATCCCCGTCATTCTCTTTGGCCTTTTTCTAAAGCTCACCGGCCTGTCAGAGGCGATGCGCGGCATTGCAGTGATCGGCTGGGCAATGATCATTTTCGGGATCGTCCTCTATTGGGCCGATCAAAAGGGACCAATGACCAAAACCGCCGAAAAATGGACCCTCAAAGACGCATTCCAGATGGGGCTGTGGCAGGCCATCGCCCTGATCCCCGGCACCTCCCGGTCTGGTATCACGATCACCGCCGGGCGCATGCTGGGCTATACGCGTACCGACGCGGCACGGCTATCGATGCTCATGTCGATCCCCACAATCATCGCCTCCGCCGCGATCCTGAGTCTCGATGTAGTGAGCAGCGGCGACACATCCGCATGGCGGGACATCTTCATCGTCGTCGGCATGTCATTCGCCGCAGCACTGCTCGCACTCAGCCTGATGATGCGCCTTCTGCGCAGCGTCAGCTATACGCCCTACGTGGTCTACCGGCTGGCGCTCGGCAGCATTCTTTTGTGGATCGCCTATACTTAGGCTTTGAGATTCTTGGCAGAATCCTTGATCGCGTCGAACTGGCCAGACGGTCGGAAACGCCACAGATAATCCGGCAAAATCGCCTCCATCGCCGTCGGCGTAATCCCCAGCGCATCAAAACCACGGGCATCATCGGCAACCACATTATCCACCGCCAGGTTCAACACCTGATCCTTCGTGATCGGCGGCTTGATAATCCCCAGCGACAAAACCCGCACGATGCCAAAACCAAAGGCCATGACACGTGCAGCCCAGAAGGGAATGTTCAAAATCAGACGGCGCCGATGCACGATCTGCAGCATCATCTGCATCAATTCGCGGAAGCTGTGCACATCCGGTCCGCCCAGCTCATAAATGCCCGGTGCGGCCTGACCCAAAACGCCTTTGACAGCCGCCGCCGCAACATCATCGACATAAACCGGCTGAAACCGGGTATTGGCGCCGACAACTGGCAAGATGGGGCCAAAGCGGCTCATGCTAGCAAAACGGTTAAAGAACTGATCTTCCGGGCCGAAAACAATCGATGGTCGCAATATCACAGCATCCGGCATATGCGCCTTCACTTCATCCTCACCCGTAGCCTTGGTCTTGGCGTATTGACTGGCCGCCGCTGCATCCGCACCAATGGCCGAGACATGCACCATCCGGCCCACGCCGAGCGATGCCGCAATCCGCGCAATTCGCTCGGCGCCTTCGGCCTGAACCGCAGCAAACGTGTTCTTGCCCCGCTCATCCAAGACACCAACACAGTTCACAACCGCATCCGCACCTTCAGTCACAGCAGCAACGCTTGCATCATCGCGGATATTGCAGAAAACAGGTTCGACCTGACCAACGATACCATAAGGGCGAACAAACATCGCTTCATTGGTATTGCGCACTGCCACACGCACCCGCCAGCCTTCCTTGGCCAAACGGCGCGCGACATACCGGCCGACAAAACCGGATCCGCCAAAGATGGTGACAAGCTTGGACATGGGCAGGCCTCATTACAGGTTCGGACCGGGTTTACCCGGCCACCATTGGCCAGACAAGGCGCAATCCGAAACGACCTGCGCACACAGCACGTTTTTGAGGACGAATCCCGTTGACAGAGGCTCAAACCCCCCTTACATCCCGCGCCACGTGACCTGCCCAGGTGGCGGAATTGGTAGACGCGCCAGCTTCAGGTGCTGGTGTCTGTATGGACGTGGAGGTTCGAGTCCTCTCCTGGGCACCATTTACCCCGAACATTGATGAACATAGCGACCTGTAAACATTGATGTTTTGGGCGATTTGTCGTATCGATTTGACCATAGCTGAACATACGATACCCCCAGAAAACACGCGATTTGGGGGTATCATTGGGGGTATTAGCCCCATGGTGAGAGGTCGATACCCCCAATGGCACTTTCGGACTTAAAGATCAGGAAAGCAGAGATTCGGGACAAACCCTATAAGCTGTCGGACGGCGGTGGTTTGTTTGTGCTGGTGAAGCCAAACGGCTCGAAGATATGGCAGCAAAAGTACCGCCACTTCGGAAAAGAACGACTGCTATCTCATGGGATATACCCCGACGTGACCCTGGCACAAGCCCGCAAAAAGCGTGATGAGGCACGGGCAATGGTGGCAAACGGTGACGATCCCGCCGTGCAGAAACGTCTCGACCAGATCGAAGCTGAAACACAGTCGCGCACAACCTTTTTGCTCGTTGCCGAAGAATACCTTCAAATGGCCAATGATCGCGAACTGGCCGACGCGACATTGCGCAAGAAGGTCTGGCACGTCGAGACCTTGGCAGCCCCGCTTCATAACCGTCCAATCAACGAAATTACCTCTGCGGAGATCCTCCATCTCCTGAAGAAGGTTGAGGCCAGTGGCAGACGTGAGACCGCGAAGAAGCTACGCGGCACCCTCTCCGGCATCTTTCGGCTCGCGGTTGTAACCCTTCGAGCAGACAACGACCCAACTTATGCGATCAAAGGCGCATTGTTACCTGTCAAAGTTACCAACCGCGCCGCAATCACGGATGAGAAGGCGTTTGGCCAGTTTCTACGTGACCTAGACGCATACACTGGCGCAGGAGTGATCAAAGACGCCCTGCTGTTCCAAATCCTGACGATGACCCGTCCTGGCGAAGTTCGTGGTGCAAAGCAGGCAGAATTTGACTTTGAGAAAAAGACTTGGTGCATCCCCGCTGATCGCACGAAAATGCGCCGTGATCATGTCGTTCCCCTATCAGACCAAGCTCTGGAGCTCGTCAAAAGGAACTGGATCAGCGTAGAGGGTGTTGAGCTAGTTTTTCCGTCGTTGAACTCGAACCGCAAGTGGTTATCCGAGAACGCGTTCAATTCTGCGTTGCGCCGGATGGGCTACACCAAGGATGAAGTGACTGCACACGGCTTCCGCTCGACTGCTAGCACAATCCTGAACACTAGGGGCTACGACTCTGACGTGATCGAAGCGGCGCTGGCGCATCAAGACAAGAATGTCATTCGTCGGACCTATAATCGCGCCACGTATTGGGATCAACGGGTCATACTGATGCAAGACTGGGCTGATCTTGTGAGCATGTTTCGCAACGCAGATTGAAAAACCCTATGCACTGATTTGTCATTGGTAGGTCAGCGATTCGATTCCATGCGGAGCACCACGAAATCAAAGACTTAGAAGATTTCGCTCAAAGTTCTAAGCTCTTTTTAGGCTCGTAGTAGGTTATAGATACTGCCAGTCCCGACATTGTTCTGCTGATCTTGACCTATTGGGGCTGGTAACGGCTCGACTTACACCCACCCAACCTAGCGCAGCTGCAACCTGCTCCCGAGTTCGAAGTGTGTCACGGTCTGGGGCACCAAATAGGGTGAAACTGACGAGAATGTGGCATATCGGGCAACACCAAACCGAACTTGGTCGAACATGAAAACGCCCTTGTTTTGTTGGATGATTTGCGAGTCGCATCAAATTTCGTGAAAAGCCATGATTGAGCGATATCGAACAATTTAAGCGGCGAAATAGCCCACTTTATAGGGCTATATTTGCTGGGCGGATAAATCCGTCCCCTTAGGCTACCCAACCCTTCGTAGAGATCGAACGTTTCTTTATTGGATTCTACTGGCAGGTCGTCTTGGTGGCCAACGAGTTCGTGACCCGGGTGAGGTGCAGCCAGGGTAGAGTATGGCGAATGTCGGTGAAGCGCAGATTGTGTTGAAAAACTCCCTGCTCCGAAATTTGCGACAAAATACTGGAACTTTGTTCTCCGAAACTTTCGTTTTGCAAACGTTGTTTGAAAAATCGCCCCATGGCGGGAAGATGTTCTCCCAAATGGGTAGCAGTCTCGTGAACACCGAGTTTTTCAACACAATCCGCAGAAAGCGGACTTTGCAAAGTTGCTAAGCTCGGCCGGCTTTCGAGGCATGCCCGATTGGTCTGAGCAATCTTTCAACCTACACTGTCATTCGCTTGATAAGGTTGGAAATTGCAGAGTTCGTTTGTTGAGTTGAAATCATACTTTATTGCAGAACACCACTTAGGTCAGACTTTGGAGAGCGGCATATGATACGCTCTCCAAATTAATTTCATGGCTCTTAGAAGTTCAATCTGAGCTCAAATCGAGCATCGACCGTCTCATAGTCATCGACGCCTATTCCACCATACCCTAGCTCACCCCTCAAGAAGCTACCGGCACCAAGGCTGTAGTCGAAACCCGCAGATGTAGTGCCCCGGAAGTCGTCATCAACCAGTGTGCTTGAGTCACCGGAAACGTGCGCGCTGGCTTCCAAACCGACGAAAGGCGTAAAGTCGGAACCAAAGCCTTCGTAGTAAGACCGCAACCCAAGGACTGCGCGAGTTTCATTGTATGTCACACTTTCAATAGGCGTAGATGTGGCGTCCGTGTAGGATTCGCTCTTCGATCTGTAGGTTGCAAATTCGCCATATGTGTCCATCAGCCAATCGCTAACTTCGAAATTTCCGTTCAACCGAATGGTAGCAAGGATGCGGTCCGCTTCAAACTTACCCAAAGAAGCACCGTCTGGATCGATCGCATAGTCGGCCTTTCCGTATAGGATCTTCCCGTCAAGAAAGAGGTTTTCTCCGAGACGGTGAGCAACATAGGGTCCAAACATGACACCATCTACTTCAGCATCAAATCCCGTCGTGTCCTCTGAGGCTGAATAACGGTCAATTGAAACCATTATTCCTGCCAGCGTATCAGAATTGCCGATTTCTGTATCTACACCGACTGCAAAGGAGGTATAGTACCCTTCGCGGTCGTTGCTTTCAAAGCTCTCGCGAGTTCCCTGTAAGTCAAACCAGTAGTTCAAGTCCCCAACGGTGCCGCCACTAAAGATTTGCGCATTCTGTGACGTGATATTTGCGGTGGGCGAAACTGCCCCGTCGAAACGTCCGCTTAGGTATCTTGTCGTTGGTCCTGCTGCGATGATGTGGCCCGCAATACTTGATTGCGTATTCTCTATGGCGATTTCCGCTGCGCTACGATCGTCGCCTCCGCTTGGCCCACTAGTTGAGGTCGCCGATACCGTACAGGTTATTGTGCCGTCCAAAGTCACGTTGGGAAAAACGGCTACTGCTACGGCAACAACACGGCCTGGGGCCGGATAAGCAAAAGTGGCGGCGGTACTACCACCTGCGTATACGCAGGCAACGTTATCGATTGTAACGTCCGCGGGCGGCGTAATGGTGAACTCCTCACAATTGCCGTTTGCCAGCGTGACACTCCCACTGCCGCTACCGCCTGTTACGGTTATGGGTAGGTTTTCCGTTGAGGAAAGAGGAGAAACGCAGGCGCTGGCACCTGAGGCCGTGCCGACAGCGACATGCCTGTCGATGGCGACGTTATATGCGCCGTCCGCCGCGCCAGAAAAGTTGAACGTATCTGTTCCCGCTGCCAAGTTCGTCGCTGCGACAGAAATCCCAAAAGCTAAAGTAGCAGACGACTGCCATCTCGACCTGCTTTGTTTGCATTTTCCCATCTTTACTCCTCCAAAAAAATCTTACTTGATTACCTTTTGCGTTGCTTACCGGCAAGGTAGTACACGCTTTGGGCGACCATTGTGTCAAAATTGTGCAAAGTGTTAGCAAGCGTTGGAATACCGCTCAAGGTGCAGCGTCAAGACAACAGTCAGCGTTCGCTTATGTCCGATACTTGCTTCGAAGTTTGCAATTGCGAATGCGAAAGAAAGACTGACAAACGCTACGACTGGCGCAACGCTATGATGTTGATCAGCGAATTTGTGAATGGTTCATGAGCGAAAAAGCTGACGTTTTTCAAGATATCTGGATGGCCGTTTTTTGGCGGGCAAATTGATCGTTAGAGCGCACGGATCGAATGTCTCCTTCGGGCTGGCACCAATCAACCGAGCAAATCGGTCAGATGAAAGCAGTGAGCCCAAATGTATGTACCGGCTGCTGTTCGCAAGTGTTCAAATGCATGTCTTCAGGAAGTCGCTGATATGTATCCGGCCTTTGTATCGGCTTGAGTATTTTGCCGTGGCCCTGTTGGGAGTACGCACGCGCCGCTGTCTCATTACTAACCTGATCTATGATGACCATCTGGGCTCTCAGACTTTGGGTGCGCCTTATTCCGTTTCATGCAGTTGAGGTTTACGAACATCGTGTGCGGCTGTGATCAGATCGCAGTCGCCAATTCTTTTTCCTTCCAATCAAAGTCTTTGCCAGAATTCAGGACACTCCAAGCGACGCGGGCGAGCTTGTTGGCCAGTGCTACGCCAAGTTTGTTGTGCTGCATGCGCGTCGATGCGGCCTCCAACCCATGAAACGAAGCAGGGAAACACATGGCTCTACGTAGAAAGCAATTGGCCCTTCTGGGGATAGTCGTCGCTACTCAAGTAGTAGACGCTGGGCTGCACGTTGCGATCAACCAAGTGGAGCCGCTGCGGATCCTGTCGAACGCGGTGCTTACAATTGCTGTTGTTTCAAGCGTATTTGCGCCCCAAAATGGACGTATGGCAATTTTGGGCGGTGCAATTGGGTATGTCGCACTAAATCTTGTCTTTGTGGCTTTGTACGGTCTGGAAAATCCGGTCTCTGGCGTCATCCGAGCGCCCCTCTTCGTATTCATGGTTCTGAGTCTTTGGTTCACATATCGATTGGAGCGGCTTCGTGTGATGATAGCGTCTGCTTAGAGTCAGTGCCCATGACCTAAACCGCAGAGAATGACATCCACCCTTTCGAGGTTATTCGTCTATTGACCGGGTTTTGAAATGTGGGCTTCAAGAGGTCCTACTCCCAAGAGCTAGTTTGCGTAGGTTCGCAACCGCAGCATCGGGGCAAGAGATCTCACGGCTTCGATCATGGGTGTCCGTTCTTCCTTCTGGGCGGCAATTGCCTTGTTCAGTTGGGCGCATGCTGCGTTTGCTGGATGCCAGACAGACCGCTTTCTGAACGGGCGCACGATGAATCTTCTGCGCACCACAGGATGTGCCAAAACGTCACCGTTTCTGTCATCCGCCGGATCGACCGTTTATTGCCGTTCCCAGTTCTGCAAGCAGACATTGGCGTAACTGCAGCGAAAGAGCGGTTTGTCCGCGACCTGTCAAAGCAGTCCCAATTCGAATGTTTCCTTCGGGCTGCTCAGGCCATCCGATCAAAACCCTCAGATGTCAGTAGCGAGCCTAAAATGCCTGATGCCCCCCTCGCGCAAGCAGGTCTTATTTGTCATTTCAAATTTAGTTCCTATTCCAGCGACGAAGAAGCGCGTGTTAGTCAGGCTTTGACCAGCTCCCGTCGATTTTTCCGGTGGCGAGCCGCCAGCTTCCGACCGAGACGGCAATTCACAAGTTTGCGCGCGGGCTTATAAGGATCCCACTTTCCTTTACCTAAATCCGGAAACAATGTCAGAAACTCATTTCGAGCCCCTTCACTTAATGCGCCGAGTGCCTGTTTGCCGGGGAAAAAGCTTTCCGTTGGAGCGCCATTGGCAAACAGGATGCTATGCTTAAGAACCGCGAGGTGAAAGTAAGTCAGTGCCGATGGCTCCATGGCAACGTCAATCCCGTCAATTTCAGTGAGCGCCTTGGCTGGCACCAGGACTTCATTGGCATCAAACATACGTTCAGCAATCTTTCCACAAACCAGCATCCTGTGTTGTTGCGAAACCCTCAGTTCACGTTGAGGCAGACCATTGCCAAGTGCTCCTTTTGCAATAACGATCGGTCGCAATGCTTGATTGGCAATCATGTCATCGGCCGACAAGCCACGAGAATAGATCCAAACAATTGGAGCAAGACCATCATCTGCGGTATTGATCAGTTGACCCGGCACAAGATCATCAACAAGCATATCTCCTTCTGCGGTAGCAATAAGCGTGCCGTCACAAAAGCACACATTCTGAGATCCCGGTGTCGGCGCTTGATCGTTTACAAACGTATCACCGGGCAGCCGCTGAATTGAAAAGCCATCATTGTCACTTCCAAAATCTTCACCTGTGCCAACACGCGTCGCTGAACCCGAAAACCCCGCGTAGTTCGATCCGCCTGCGGTTGCTGGATTGTCAAGGGAGTCACCATTATAGGTTGCCTGAATATAAGTGTCGCTGCCGGAATCGTAGACAACAACGTTTTCTGGACCGTTATTGAGTAGCGCAGAACCTCTGCCGGCGTCGAAGGCAAGATCATTTGGGCCTCCTGTTGGCAATGAGCCGCCAGCTTGAACACCGGTCAAGACAACCGCGTGCGCACCCGGTTGAAGGATCGTACCCGGTGGAAACGTGAACCAATTGTTGGCACCGGCATCCCAAAGCTCAAGGCCAGATATGTCGATGGCCGTGTCTGACACATTGCTAAGCTCGACGTACTCATCGGTTGCATTCGCGGTGCCGTTTCCATCAGTGTCGAAATTCGCGCCGCTACTGTTTGGATCAACGAGGATTTCGTTGATGATGATGCCGCCTAATAGTTCGTCTGGCACAAGACCCCCCTCGATCAGGTGAACCCGATTTTCACACTATCACACAAAACCATCTATACGAGCAATCACAACCCCAAGTACCTTCTCGGTTGTTTCGCAGAGAGTCGGACCTGCGCAAACACAAACTTCCGCATGTCACGTCAGTGGTCGGGCCGTCACAGACGCGTTGTCGTTCAATGTTATTGTCCGCATGGCGAAATCCGGTGTATAAGAAAAGACCCGCCGATGCCCAAAAAGGTGCAGCTGACCTTTCAATCAAATCGTGCCGGGTAAGGTCCGGTTTGGGCTGGCACCAGTCAAACAACCAAAACTGTTAGATGACGGCAGAGATGAAGATTTTCTGATGCGGGCCATGGCGCGAGGTCTCAGCTTGGCCGTAAGGGTGGCCCGCGTTGGAAAATCTCTCAGGGTGGAAGCCGCGGGGGTTGGCGGTGTCTATGGGGAAAGTGTGCTGCCGGTTGGATCTG